>NZ_CP022548.1:0-302500 GCF_002776575.1 Sphingorhabdus sp. YGSMI21
ATAGGACGAGCTGGTGGTTACCGATAGGACGAGCCTCGCGGTTACTGATAGGACGAGCCCGGTCATGGCTTATCCACAGGCGCGAGCCCCATGATCCTTGCCGCCTTGGTCGAGCGGATGTTCGGGTATCGCAACAAAGCTCAGTCGCTCGCGACCAAGATTCCATGCCGATGGCAAGCCTATATCCTGGCAGTGACTGGCGTGCAGCGATACGGCGTAGATCAAATGCAAATTTCTTAAGCGGACTGAGCGCGCCAGATTTAAGATGGAGATGCGCAACATCAAAACTCCATCCGCCCTTCTGATGTCCGCCATGTTTTGCGCACCATCCCGGTAAAGCCAGCGTTCGAGGCCGCCCGTTAGCTTAAAATATTTTCGGTCGATGGTGAGAACGAGCGCCTGATCGATGACCGCGCTGTAAAACCAGTCGGGCAGAATTAGCTCGATACCCAATGGCCTGCCATTGGCATCAAGTTGTTCTTTTCCATTCGTTGATCCACGAAAAACGGTGGCGACGGCGTTCGTTGGGTTGCCGGATAGAGGTTGCAACAGTGGTCGATTGCAGCCGGTCGAGCGCCGCTTTCAATCGGTTGTAATGATGCACAGCGGTTCCGCGCTGCGTGAAGCGCAATATCTCATGAGGTGTGGCCGTCATTAGCCGTGATGTCGGGATGCCGGAATCGCAGGCCTCAACAATCTGGCTCGCGGCCCAGATCAATATGTCAGCATCCCAGATGGTCGCCATGCCATGTTCGGGCGTGGCCTCGACATTGATGGTGACATTGCCCATTTTGGAAATCAATCGGGCGAACACGTTTGGATTTGGCTAGGCTGAAAAGGGCCAGGTCATCAAATCCTGTACGTCGCGCACGGCAAAATCTCCGGGGATCGCTTGAAACAAATCAAGCTGACTGTTGGCAGTTGCAGTCACAGCTCGCACTCAACGCCGGACCATATCGTGGGCAGGCGCTTTGCCGGATGAACGGTTCCCTTGCCCGGGTCGGAGGTTGAGCGCCGTGTGCCCAGGTCCGCCCATGCTTCCAGATCTGAAAGAGCGTAAACGATACGTCCGCCTAACTTGCGAAAGACCGGTCCCGTTCCGTAGCAACGATGCTTTTCAAGTGTGCGGGGTGACAGTCCAAGATGCACAGCGGCATCGGGCGTTCTAAGGTAAGACGGCGTTACGGACGGCGCGGGTTTCGGTCATCAAGGGTCTCCGGCGGTGCAACGGCAGGATTTGCGGGTGCAATCAATGTGGAGGCCGTTGTGGCGAAAGTCTGATGGTTCCAAGGAGTGGCTAAATGCAGGCCCGTAAAATTGTCACCCCTGCAATAATTTGCGATACCCGCTTTTGCAAGATGATGCGCGTCATCGATCATGCGATATAAGCGTCGACGCTCGCCCAGATGATTTCCATTCGGAACTGCGCAGTTTTTGGATGGCGCGGATAGAGAATTTGAAACGCCATATTCCGGCGTGTCACTCCTTCCGCTTCGGCGTCAAGCAGGCTTTAGGAGTTGCACGAAGCGAAATCGTTGATAGCGGGTTGGCATGGATCTTGTGGCTTGTCCTCGTGCTTTCTGACCGTCGATCAGCCGATAGAAGCGTTCGCTCGCAACCAATCGCGCCGGAAAGCCTGCTATCTGTGGGGATGAGGATGGCGAGCGGTGCGTACAGGTCACAATCATGCAGCCACAATCTATGATGACCGCGCCTGCCGTCGACACGATATAATGATCATCGTCGCTATCGTAACGGGCGGCAATGCGATCCAGATTTTCGGGCGTGAGTGAAATTGTTTCGGGAAATTTCAGGAGGTGCCTCTGCCACAATTACGCACGATGAAACTAATGTCGGCAGCCAGATGGCAGGATCGGAAAGACTGGTTGCATTAGGATTAAACGGGAAAATCATACCCCAACGCTTGGCTAGGGATTCCATCTCCCGTTTTGCATCATATCCCTGGCTTTCAACGCGGTCACGGGCTTTCTGATAATCTCGGCGATAATCGCGATTACGCCGCAAGAACTCCTGCGCGAAATCGGCATTGTCATATCTCGAATAATGTTCTGCCACATCAGGTGAACGCCAGTCAGGTGCTTGGAACATATGCCCCTCTCCTTGCCAGTTCGCGGCGAAGCGACTGTAAAGAAAAGCAAAAGGCTACGGTGAATAACAAGCCCCCGTTTTTGCATGACGCTATCCGAACAAGCGAATGATATAAAACCAAATTGGGGATATTTTAGTTGGGCTGCATACCATTTATTTCGGTTTTTCTTCGAGCAAATGGCGATATCCGGATTCCGTCATCCAGCGCGCCCGCGCGAGATGGTTGGCGTGAACTTTTTGGCGCCCGATCCGGTTCCAAGTCTGGATCAATGCCAAAAACGATCATTGCTACCTCACGCCAGTTTGCGCCCTTCGGCATCGGCATCGAGCAGCCGGAGGTAGGTGACAAAATGCCGCTCGTCATAGCTAGTGACGCGCTTGTCGTTCGGCGGTTTGTTCTTCAAACGGAATAATGGTCATGTTTAACCTCTTCATTCCAGCGATCCAATTTGTCTCTATACGTAAATTCTGGCCGAAATGGTCAAAAATCTTTATGCGCTTTCTGGGCCTTGTTAGTAAAAATGGGGACAAGGCAAAACCGCGTAAATCCCTGATAAAACGCGTTGTAGAGAATACTCCGTGGTTAAATACTCTGCAACTGTTGTTTCTCGCATGGATGAATATACGGGAAATACTGGCTGTAAATTTGAAGCGTTACCGGCACGCTGCCGGGCTGTCGCAGGAAGAGCTTGCGCATCGGGCCGGGATTGACCGGACCTACATCAGCTCGCTTGAGCGCTGCCAATATGCGGCGAGCATTGAGGTGGTTGAGGATTTGGCGCGCGAACTGGGGATTGAAGCCCACGTGCTGATCCGCGCTGAAGAAGAGAAATCATGAAATAGAAAAAGCCCCGCCCGAACGGATCGGGCGGGGCTGGAATTGGCGGACCTATTCGCCGCTGGCCTTACGGGCGCGTGACCAGATCAGATTGTAGGTCTTGCCATCTTCATCATCGAACAGATTTGCGAAAATCGGTGCGGTGAAGCTGGGATCGTCAAGCTTGACCGAAAGATAATCGCGGCCTTCGTTTGAGCTCTTGGTCCAGGCGGCTCCAATTTCTGCGCGGCCCACAAAAACCCGGTGGGTCGGTGCGTTTTCATTTTCGCTTGGCGTTTCGGAAACGATGCGGACGTTCTTGGTCTGAACGCTCATTGTGACGATTTCGCCTTTGTAGCTTTCACCTGACTTTGTGAATGATCCGATATTTGCCATTGTATTTCTCCTTGAGTTATATCGATCCCGCGCTCATCACGGTCTCGATGGCTGGTTCAAAGGCCGGGATAGGGACTGCTGCACCTGTAAGGCCGCAGCGCAGCGAAGGACACTGGACACGGCCATTTCTTGTTTCCGCGAGGAATGCCTGCAAGCAGGCAGGGGAAGAAATTGGCGAGGCCAGCGTTGTAGCAAAGGCCCTAAGGCGAAGCCGCTTCCGGCCTACCAAGCCATTCGAAGAGACCGTGCTGGGCGCGGAGTTGATCTAATCAGAATGTAGGGGAAACTGGCAAATATCGCTGTCCGAGCAAAGTCCGAACGCGCTCTAACGGCTAAATATGTGGGAATGACTTCGGACCACAACGTAGTTGATGTCCTAATTTACGCGAGATGAATATCCCGCCCTGCCCGTTTTTATCGCGGAAAAAATTGGCGCTGCCGCCATGATTATGAACTGGCCGAGCCATTCAACGGATCAGCCCAGCCTCCATCCCAATCCCATCATTTTGGCAGTTCGCCGATGAAGATGACTGACAATATATACGAAGGTCATGCACGTTTTAGTTAGCGGCCAGTCAATCCAATTGCCCTGCCCGAACCATTCGGGTGGGACTATCGCGGGAAATCACGATTCTGGCAGATCGACGCTAGCCGCCATCAGCGCATCCCAATCGTCGGGTGGATTGTCCTTGTCCAGCATTTTCCTGAATACCGCATAGGCATCGCTTTTGGAGCCATAGGTGCGCAGCGTATTCTGATCATTGACCCAAGCGTAGACGAGGATTTTTGCGCTGCTACTGTAACGAAAAAATAACCGAAACCGCCCGCCGGCAAATTTGGAGCGAAACCAGTGCTTGCGTGTCGCGCCCAATGTCCCGCCCTGCCGATATTCGGGCCGTGCCGGATCAACCGGTATATCTTCAAATGCCAGTTTGCGGATAGCAGCCAATAATTTGGCGTTGGCCGATTTCTGATAGTCTTTGGGATTTTTCTTTTTTGCTTTCTCGACAGCCTTGGTCAGCTTTTCTAGCTGTTCGAGGAAGAGCGGATGGGCGTAGAGCGTCCAGCCATTAACGGTTATCATCGCAGCGGTGCTAACAAACTAAAGCGCAACATCGCCGTCAATCTCGTCATCGAGATTGACCGATATGCTATCGGTCAGCGTGGCAATGCGTTTCGCCAGATCGGGCGAAAGCGCCTTGATCTTTTGCGGATGCTGCTTGATATCTTTTGCCAGAAAACCCAGAAACGCATCAATGGCGGGATCGTCGCCAGCATCGGCGCGGGATAGTGTCACGCCGTCATCGCCAACATGGAATGCAATGCGGCCACCAAAATCAACGCCCAAGGCCTGACGTACCGCTTTGGGAATCGTGGTCTGCCCCTTGGCCGTGATCGTGCTGATTTTTTCCAGTTCAACGCCCATGCTGAATTCCTTTCGAGTGCATTATGTAAGGAATATTCCTTACCTTGTCAAGAAAGGGATTCAATATTTGCCGGTGTAGGTGCAGGCGCGGGCGATAGGCTTAATGCGCGAGTCCAGGCGAATATCCCGAATATTGCAGCGCCCGTGCCTGACACAGCCACTGTCCAAATGGTCGATGGCATCGACGATGCGACAATGCCGTGCACCAGATGATAGGCAGCAAAGGCGGCGGGAGCAGCAAAGACCAGACCGATAGCCGTCTGCATCAACGGCGATTTGGCCAAAGCCAATAGCCAGTGTGCAAGAATAAGCGTGGCCATTGCAGCGACAATTCCGGCAAATACGCTCACGAACCATCCGGTTCCGCCAGAATACAGCGCGAAACCGGCAGTCGCTCCCACATAAAGCGGGAGCGCATAAATAATCAGGTTAAAAGTCAATTTGCACAGCAGCAGTATTGCGACAATCGCGAAAATAATAGCAAGTATCATGGCGTCCTCCTTGGGCATAAAGCCACCGGACGCGCTCACCTCCACCACCACAGCGCATTTTTGTTGATTGAATTATAGCGCCAACGCGCAGCCGTTTCAATCGGGAACAAAAACGGACGGCACTATCCGCGCCGTCCGCTCAATCTCTCAAGCCGCAATCCGCCCGTCCTCGGCGGCTTCGCTATGGGTGGCTTCGCCGCTGTCGTCCTCGTCTTTTGCTGACGCGGTAACGGCCTCAACCTGCGGTTCCGGCTCCGATGGCTCGTCCTCTTCCATGAGCCACTTGGCTCTTTCGGCGGCGACAACCGTGCCGACACCGCCGCGTGTCGTATAAGCCGACGGCGGAAACGCCATCCAGCGCGGAACCCACGCTTCCTTTTTCTCACGGTCATTCTCGCCAGCCAGATGGTCGCCGATAATGCCCTTCACCGTCTTGGTCTTTTCACTGACGTTCGCAGCGGCAATGCTGGCTCCGCCAACTTCGCCCAAAAGCGCGGTCAGGACTTCGCGGTCACGCACAAGATCAAAGAATGCTTCGTCCGCCGTCCAGTAATCCGCCATTTCCACATCGAGATGGACGCCCAGAGTCTCGATAAGATCGCTGCCAGCGGCCAGCGTTTCAGCCATGACAACGCCCAATATCTCCATAACCACAGCATCGGGCACATCGAGCAAGCGGAGCAACAAGCCGCTTATGCCGTCGCGTGTCTCATGGCCGAGCGTAACGGTGGCTTCGTCGGCATCAAAGCCAAGCACCGCCAATACCGCACGGCGGCGCTCGTCAAAACGGGCCTCCGCCACACTGGTTTCGATGCTCTCGGTGATCGCCTCCTTGCGGCTGCGCTGTTCTTGCACTTTCACATTCCACAAGGACGAACCACAAATCGCATGGGCGACCATGACGCGCAGCGCGACATAAGGGCTGGCCGCGAGTTCGCAGCGCACGGCAGCGTGGCGGTGCAGATCGATATATTCCGCCATTGGTCCCGTAATCTCGGGACGCTTGGGCTTTTCTGCCTTGCTGTCCGTCTGTCCGGTTTCGCGCACCCGTGCTTCCTTGGCGGTTAGATAGCCTTCATGGAACGTCACCTCCCCCTTGGCGCTTACATCAATATAGACGCGGCCTCCCTTGCGCTTGGTGGTCTTTTCATGGTCCCAAGTCTGAAAATAGCTATCTTGCGGAATGATCTGCACATCGCTCCAGCCAGCTTCAAGATATTGAGCCTTCTTCGCTTCAATGGCGCCGGTCTGCGCTTCCCAGAACTGATCGGCATCGGCAAAATAGCCATCCTCCGCAAACAGGTCGCTGACGATCTGCCCCGTGAACTCCGCCAGATCGAAGATCGCGGCGGATGTGGAAATTGACGCGCCGCCAAATAGCCATGCCTTTAGCTGCGCCCCGCGCGGCGCATAGGCTTCTTCATCCCTGAACAGAGCCAGCCACGCTTTTTGCTGCGCCTTGCTGGCCAATGTCAGATGGCGCACGGTGGCCGCATCAATCTCTTCGCGGCGATAGGCGTTACGGATGGGCGGCATCAGATTACCAAGCGCAAGAATGCGCCCCACCATCTTTTCATCCATCCCGAACGTATCGGCAATCTCGCTAGCCTTGCGGCCTTTCTTGACTAACTGTGTGAATTGTTCCCACTGCGTTACCTCGTCGGGATTTTCGCGGACAAGATTTTCAATCAAGGACGCTTCCAAGGCGGCGGCATCATCGCCTTCTTCGAGTATCGCGCAAGGGAGCGGTCCATCGCTGCCGCCTTCTTCGGCAACGGTCGTCGCGGCATGATAGCGCCGCCGTCCGGCGACAATCTCGAATGTATCGGCGCTGCCGTTCGGACGGACCAGCAAGGGAACAAGAACGCCCCTTACCCGCACCGAGGGTAATATATCGCTAATGTCGGGCGGCTTCTTGGCGTTTCGCATATTGGCCGGTGACACCGAGAGTTTGGCGAGGTCTATATTTTCGAGTTGCATTTTCTTTCTCCTACTAAGTTAGGTTGATGATTGGCCCCGCTCCCGTTGCATACGGGGGTGGCGGTGGAAGCGGGGCCGGTGGTCCGCACGGTGGGATTGCCGTGCGGAGTCTGCCGCACCCTGCCCGCGGGGGGACGCGGCAAGGCGGCGGAAGGGGGTCAAAATTTGCAAGAAAGCCATTTCAGAACATCTCGATCTGGTTGCGGCTATTGGTGTCGAACAGGCCATGATCGGCGGGTCGCTGGGCCTTTTTGGGTTCCATCGGCGCATTGGCGCGCATCGCCAGCCTCTGGGCTGGCGTGATCGGCGCAACGCCCGACACCAACGTCTGAACGCCAATCGGCGTTTGCTCCGCTTCAAGCGGCGCGGCGGCATCATCTGGCAACTCCCTGCTCATGCCACACACTCCGAACGCAGCGGCACCTGATCGGTAAACGCCAGTAAATAATCTGCCGCCTTGCTGGCCTGACTGGCGGCTTTGAAAATGGCACGATTGTCCTGCCGCAATACCGCCAGCCATGAGCCGAGATAATCGGCATGGCGCACGGTCGGCACGATACCGAGCGCCGCACAAAGGAAAGCCGAAGCCAGTTCGGCGCAAAGTTCCTCCCGCGCATAGAGCGCGGTCCCGAAACCGCCCGACTGGTCGCGGCCAAGACGGGTCTTGTGTCCCGTCCAGTGGCCATTATGCCGATATCGGCATAAGGGCCATAATGCCGTAACCGGGATTATGCCGCATAGCCTCCACTGGGGGTTTAATTTCCGGGCTTTGACCATGCGGCGGTTCGGCATAATCAGAGTCCTTCGAGGAACGCGAGGAGGCCATCATCGGGCCGGTATCGGCCTGTCGGCACCTGCGGAGCAGCGACCCGAGCGAGTGCCTTTTCCTTCATTCGCATATCGGCGTGGATGTATATCTGGGTGGTTGCGACCGACTCATGTCCGAGCCAGAGAGCGATCACCGCTTGATCGACGCCATGATGCAGGAGGTCCATCGCGGTGCTGTGGCGCAGCGTATGCGGTGTGACACGCTTGGTCCCGATGCTCGGGCACGCGCGCGATGCCGTGAGGCAGTGCTTGCGGACCAGATGTTCAAGTGCATCACGGCTCAGCCGCTCACCCCGGATCGACGGGAACAGCGGGCTGTTATCGTCACAGCGCTCGCTCATCCATGCCGCCAGCAGCTTGGCGGTGTCGCGGCGCAGCGGTGTGCATCGCTCCTTCCGGCCCTTGCCC
The DNA here is from genome assembly GCF_002776575.1 of Sphingorhabdus sp. YGSMI21. GTDB lineage: Bacteria > Pseudomonadota > Alphaproteobacteria > Sphingomonadales > Sphingomonadaceae > Parasphingorhabdus. The sequence continues at coordinate 8,456 of NZ_CP022548.1, forward strand.
ATGCAACGGATATACGCGCCCGTACCAAGCGTCAGATCGCCGCACTTGAGGTTCACCAGCTCGGACGCCCTGAGACCCGTCTGAACCGCGAGCAGGAGCAGCGCATGATCACGCCGTCCGGCCCACGTCGCACGATCAGGAGCCGCCAGCAATGCCGCGATCTCCGGTGTATCGAGGAACGTCACCGTGCGTTTCACATAGCGTTTGCTGGGCATCGCCAGCACGCGCTGACAGTGGAGCAGCCAGGTCGGATCGGTCATCGCGACATAGCGGAAGAACGAGCGGATCGCGGCAAGCCGGATGTTGCGGCTGCGGGCGCTGTTGCCGCGCACGGTCTCGCAATGAACGAGGAAGTCGGCAACCAGATCGGCGTCGATATCCTCGACCGCGAGCTTGACCGGCGGCTTACCGCAGCGCGCACCCGCGAACCGCAACAGCAGGCGGAACGTGTCGCGATAGCTTGCAACCGTATGAGGGCTGGCTTCCATCTGGGTGCACAGCCGGTCAGTGAAGAAGCGCTGGATCAGCGCAGGCAAGGTTGCAGCGCTCATTGGTCCGTCTCCCCGCAAGAGGTTGCCCGCGCCATCGCCAGATCGAGCAGTTCGGGCACCGCTTCGAGATACCAGAACGTGTTGTCGGGGTCGGTATGGCCCAGATAAGTGGTCAGCCGGATCATCTCGCGGGCCGGATCCTTGCCGGTACGGTACCAGTTTATCATTGTGCGCACCGCAAAGCTGTGGCGCAGATCATGGATACGCGGTCCCCGGCCATGCCGACCATATCGCTGATGCGCTCGCAAGCCGATATGCTGGCATACCTGCGCAAAGTTGTAGCGCGTGCCGCAATCGGTCGGCCTTGCTCCCTTGCAGTTAACGAAGAAGGATGTCGGGACACTTCCCAGCAACCGGTCGCGCTCGGCAGCATAGGCGACGAGCCTTGTCACCACCGTGGGATCAAGGGGAAGCAGCCGCTCCTTACCGAGTTTTCCGCGCCGAACGCGCAGCACACCGTTCGCAAGATCATCATGGTCGAGCGCAAGCGCTTCGCTGATCCTGAGACCCGTCACCGCAATAAGCCCGAACAGGGTCGAGAAGGTCAGTCCGCGCATACCGTAGATCGAGGGCAGCGCCCCCGCAGCCGCGATGATCGATGTGATCTCGGCCTCGCTGTATATATACGGGCGCGAGCGCCCGGTATGGCCCGGCAGCAGCCCACGCGGCGGGACTTCATGGGCGGGATCAATGTTGCTCAGCCACTGCGCGAACAGCCGCACCTTGCCAAGCCGGGCCGAACGTGTCGATGTGCTGACGTCAGGCAGGCTTGCATCCCAGCGCAGGAACAGCGCCGTATCAATGCGCGCAGCGCCTTCCTGATCGGTAAACCGGGCGAACCGGCGCAGTACCCGTTCATCGGTGCGAAGGTCATAACCGAGGCTGCGCCTAACGCCAAGATAGCGGTCCAGTTGGGATGTGACATTCATTGTCCGCCTCCTGCAACCGGCCATGGCTGCGCGATGGACCTGAGGCCCTCAATATCAAGCCGAGCATATATCATGGTCGATGATCGCGAGCGGTGTCGCAGCATATCGCCCACCTCGTCGAGCGATGCACCAGCATTGATGAGCCGGGTCGCAAGGCTATGACGCAGGAGGTGCGATCCCACATAAGGTGTGACCGGCTTCTGCCCCGTGGCCGCCAGTGCATCCTTGAGGATAGCGTTGGCGATCTGGCCGTCCTTGAACCCGCGATGCGGCGCACGGTGCGTGACGAACATCGTTCGGCAGGTCGTCGGCCCACGCTCCTCACGAAGATACCGGCTCAACGCTTCGCCAACCTCGGCTGTTATTGGCAGCCTGTCATGCAGCCCGCCCTTGCCGCGCACGAGCAGTTCGCCCGCTCGCCAGTCTATATCATCAAGCTGGACCTTGATAATCTCGGAAGCGCGCAGCCCCAACCGCGCCATGAGCAGCAACATTGCATAATCGCGTGCGCCATGACGGGGATTGCTGTGCACCGAAGCGAGAATGGCCTCGACTGCACCGGGCGACAGGTGCCGGGGCAGCCGCGCATTCCAGCGCTGGGCCGTCTTTGGTATACTCAAGGCCAGATTTGCCGAGGTCGCCCCGCACGCGAACAGATATTGGAAGAAGGTCCGCAAATGGGTCGTCACTGTCTTGTCGCGATATGGCGTCCTGCGCGCCAATATGTGCTGCACAAAGTTGGTAGTGTCGGCGGCGCGAAGGCGCGTCAGGTCGATCATTCGGCTCCCGAAGCGGTGATCGAGGAACCGGTTGGCGAAGCGAAGCGTGTGGTAGATGGTGCGCGGACTGAGGCCTCGCTGCCTTACAAGATAGTCCTCAAAGTCCATCAGCAACGCTGCTCGTGTGCGCTGTATCTCGTTAATAGATTCAGTCATAATCATCATACTCCATATTGTTGGAGCAGCAAAGATAATGCCGAACGCCCTTGGCGGTATCATACTGAAAGCCGCCTTTCTTCGATGCGATGCGGCATAATCCCGGTTACGGCATTATGACCAAGTTCATGCAGGGCCGTGCGGTAATAGTCGATCTGGTGGGTGAAGGCCGGTTGCGGAGGAACCTGCACAAAATCCGCGCCAACATTATAAAAGGCTTTGGTCCCGCCCGTCCGAAAGTCCGCTGCTGTCGCGGCAATCAAAGCCTCGGCCTGACCGTGCAATTCGCGCTCCGGTAAGGGCGCGGGTTCGGCGGTCAGCCGCTCGGGCAAGCCATCGCACTGCGCGGCGTTGAACACGGTAAAGCGTTTGAGAAATGGAATCGAGCGAGGCGCACCTCCATCGCCAGCGCCGCCCTCGCCTTGCTGTTTTCTGTCCTCGTCGGTCGTAAAGCGGTTAGCGTAAAAAACCGTCCGGCCCTTCTCGCCCTTGCGAACGCATCCGCCAGCGGCCAAGGCTTGCCGGAATGTCAGCCAGTCCTGCGAAGGATAGTCGCCATCAATGACCGCGCCCCAGAGAATCAGAATATTGATGCCCGAATATTGTCGCCCTGAAATCGCGTTGCGCGGCAAGCCGGTCACGGCGTTGCCGCTGTTCCAAGGCTTCACCCAAGGAAAAATCCCTTCCTCCAGCTGCGCGATAATCTGCGCGGTCACTTCGTCATAAAGCGACGCCTTGGGCGCAGCACTGCCGCTACGGCGGGTCTTGCGCGCTGCGCGCGAAGCGCGCTTTGCTTGTCTTGTCCTGCCCGTGCCGCTATCCGAAACCCTAGAATTTTCATGCACCATAACCGCCTCCGTCACCCCAAAAATGCCGCAACCGGCCCCGGAGAGACCCCATGGAGATCAGACCGCGCGCTCGGACCAAAATCCTCGCACGCGCCTGACCCAGGGAGGGGGGTGGGCGGCGAAGAACGACCGGAAAGGCCCGCTGATTGAGGCAGGCTGCACCCGAAGGGCCGGAACGAAGAGGAGGTAGTGAGCGAAGCGAGCATTGCGGCATGCCGCAGCGGGCCTAGAAGGGAGTGCCGCCCAACCCGCGACCTGGATCAGGCCTAAAACAACGTCATCGCGCAGCGATGGCAACACCGCGCCTTCGAATCCGCTTCGTGGTTCAACAAGTCGCGGCGCCACAAAACCACGAAAGGAAGCGAAGGATGAAAAATGAACATGTTGTAGCAGACGCAATTGACGTTGAATGCGCACCGGCGGTGCAAACCACGCTTGGTGCAATTTTTGTGTCGATGGAGCTCAGCCGTTCAACCTGGCTGATCACATCGCTGCTGCCGGGCGACGGCGAGCGGATGTCGAAATGCACCTTGCGTGCTGGCGACATTGGCGGCCTGATGGAGTGATTGTCCAACCTCAGGCAAAAAGCGCTGGCGCGAACCGGTCAGACCTTTCCATTCGTCGTGATCCAAGAAGCCGGTCTCGATGGCTTCTGGATCCACCGGGTGCTCGAACAGGAAGGCATCGAAAGCCATGTTGTCGATGCCGCATCGATCGCAGCATCCCGTCGGCGTCGTCGGGTTAAGACGGACCGGATCGACGGCGAGATATTGCTGCGCAGCTTGCTCGCGTTCAAACGTGGCGATCCGCGCGTTTGCGCTATGGTGCGTCCGCCATCGCCCGAAGACGAGGATCGCCGCCGCAATAGCCGCGAGCGCAAAACGCTAATTGCCGAGCGTGTCAAACTCGTCAACCGGATCAAGGGCTTGCTGTTTGCCCAAGGAATCACCGGCTTCGAGCCCCTCAAACGGGATCGTCGTGTACGCTTTGACGAGCTCTTTACAGGCGATGGGCGCGAATTGCCACCGCATGCCAAGGCAGAGATCAGCCGGGCGCTCGACCGTATTGAGCTGATACTTGAGCAGATGAAAGCTATTGAGGCGGCGCGCGATGCGCTCAGTACTGAAGCAGCCCATTCGCCAGAAGGCGTATCGGGTACCACCATGCTGCGCCGGTTGAAAGGGATCGGCCCCGACTTTGCCGAAGTGCTCTGGGCTGAAGGCCTGTATCGGCATTTTGATAATCGACGACAGCTCGCATCCTATGCGGGCCTCACGCCAACCCCTTGGCAAAGTGGGTCGGTCAGCAATGAGCAGGGCGTGTCCAAGTCAGGTAATCCGCGCCTGCGCACGATCATGGTGCAGCTATCGTGGTTCTGGCTATTGCATCAGCCGGACTCGGCATTGTCGCGCTGGTTCCACGAACGGGTCAAACTCGACGGCGGGCGTCGCCGCAAACCGGCGATTATCGCCTTGGCCCGAAAACTTCTGATCGCGCTGTGGAAATATGTGCGCGAGGGCCTTGTGATCGAAGGAGCCATAATGAGCCAAGCATAGCCAATTGCAAATTTACCCCATTAGCCGGGGATGATCAAACCCGGCTGATCCAGGGTAGGCGAACCTCCACCCCGCATGGCTTAAAATGCCGCCGGAGAGAATGGTCCCGTCTTCCCTGAGCCTGACCCGACGAATTCGGGGGCTTGGTGCAGCCATTGCGAATGGCGACCGCATGTGAGGTTGGACTGGCAGGAACTGCCATGCCGTTATGAGCAGGCTCGGACCTTGGATATATTTTGAAAGGACACGGCAATGACAAGCAGGCGTTGACATTTAGTTCTCCATGTGAGGCGGGGTGGGCGGCAAGAGCGACCAGAAAGGCCCGCATCAAGCGGTCAGGCGCACCCGAAGGGATGAAACAAAGAGAAATACCCGGTCCTGAAAGGCCGGGTTGCGCCTGAGCGCGGCGGGCCTAGCCGGGAGCGCCGCCCACCCCGACTCGTCGGAGCCGGAAAACAACGCCGGCGCGTCCGCGCCGTCCGCAAAACCTGCTCGTGCCACAAATCGCTGGAGCGGCCAGCGGCATTGCTAAAAACCAAAAAACCGCACCCTGGAAGGAGGTGCAAATTGCCAATCATCGCTTGCGCAAACGGTCGGTCGGGGCGTGTCGTCCGGCCGGATTGCGCTTTAAACTATGACCACCGGTCCAGAGTGCGTGCGGGGCAAAGAAAAAAGCCGCGCCCTTAGGAGCAGGCCGCACGGCCTGCGGAACAGAGCGCGTCATCAGCCCCGCTCATTTGCCCGGGGCGTTGCGGGGTGTCCCCGCAGAAGGGGTAGCCGGAGACAGCGAAGCGGCTCCGGGTCAGGGGAAGGCTTTCCCCTCAAATCATGATATTATAGTTTTCTCTCATTGCAAAGCTATCAATTTCGGCACGGTGCATGTTATCTAACAACATGGTTGACCTCCTCCCCGCCATTGACATTGCCGTTCCAATCGAGCTCTCTATTTTTTTCGAACGCATAGCGGAAATTGGAAATTCATCGGGGAATTTTAAAGTCGAGCATTTTAAAGGTAAAGAAGCCGGACCGGATTTGGAGGTTGTGAACTTTCGGTCTGAAAAGGACAGCCAACATTCAGGGCTCGGTTTCCAATTGATTGCACGAAAGGATATTCCCCAGCGCGTGTTGCTCGAAGTGCGGGCGAGAAGGTGGAATCCGAATCCACCAACCCGCGCGGCATATATCGATGCTGCAAGATTGCTGGCAGGTCCATTACTAAAAACATACAATCAGACCAACTCCGCACGGATCCGCCTGAGGATAGAACAGGCCGGACAGGGTCGATTTTCGCCGTCAAAGCGCACTGCCGCACTGCTGGAACACTTTACTGCGTTGGCGAACACATCCTCCCTGCATCCGCTCGACTGGAAGCGTTTTTATACGCTCATAAAAGAAAGTCGTCAGAAAATTCCCGAAAATGAACTCAGATCAATATTGGTTCGCAGAGGCTTTCCAAGCGAAACTGCCGAATACCTTGCCAACATCTATAAACATTTGTGGAAATTTAGGCGGTTCAAATAGACTGCTTTGAGATGTGATGCGCGCATAGTTGCATTATCGCGAGCGTTTGTTCACGATCAAGTCATGACAGAAATCACCATCTCCATTCCCGACTTCGGTAGCATGACCGATGATGAAGTGAGTAGCCACCCACTCGCATGGGGACGAGACGGCAAGTGGAGTCGTCAAACGCGATGGCTATTGTCGCATTTCGGGACCCATCGCCTTGAGTTAAATGAAGCATGGGCCATGACATCACCGGTTTGGCAATGCCCCTGCTGCCAGCGATACAAACCTGAAATTGCAAAGCTCACAGATCAAGGCGTGCTGCATTGCCAACTTGACCATCATCATGATCATCTTGGCGATCTAGCTGGGGAAATCCTGCGAGCGGCAACCTGTCATGACATTCCGGATGAACTCGTACGGGTACGCAAGCGTGCGTGTAACGCAGCTCTATTGCTCATAGAGCGCTTCGCAGAAACATTGATCTGCAACGATTGCAATGCGGCTGATGCGGCGATGAAGGCGGCGCTGGGTCACCGGGTAGATCGCCATTTCAGCTTCAGTCCATTGGAAATAGCAAATTTCATTTTGCCAAAGCCCAACAGTTCTCACGAGCCCGATAACGCCCGGGGGCTTGAAATTTGGACGCACGCTCAGGCGCAGTTTTCCGAGCGACTGAAATTTGCAGAACAACTGGCAAAAAGGATCACCGCAGGACTCCATGACCGTGAACGCTTAAACTACACTGGCCTCGATTCCGGCTATGACGACGCAAAACTCCTCTTTAAACTTGCGGCTGATCAAGGAGGGCCGCGGAACCACCCAAGGGGAATTGGTGATGCCCTTCTAGCCCGATCGCGGTCTACAGCGGGGCGCTTCTCAAATCCCAAGAAATTGTCTGCAGCCCCTTTTCGTATTCCAACTGCAGAAGAGTTCCAATTGTTAGATCAGACGAAAGCGAACTCGTCTCCATGGCGCAATTCTGGGGCGAACTGGAGCTGTGCAGCCTGCTCGCGAAGCAAGTTCGAAATCACACGCTTGTCCAAAAAAGGCAAATGGATGGCACTCATCATGGAACTAAACGATTTTGAAGAAGAGACCAATCCCATTTCACTACAACGCCGATCTTTTCATTACGATCTGCCACTAATCTTTGGGCAATGTAAGCGGATTACGGTTTGCCAGGATTGTCGTCAGATAGTGACCGACGCCAAAACTTTGGTGCCAAGCGTTATCGAAGATTGCATGCCCATAGATGCTATCAGGAAGCTGGCGCAGGACCCCAAGCCGCACCAAGGGCATGTCATCGATAGGCCCGAAATCATTCGCGTCGTGGAAGCCAACACCCAGTGGGCCAAGGCTGCAGAGGATTTTTGGATTCACCGCGATCATGCAAACGACATCGCATTTCATCAATTGCGGTTGGTTCGTAACACCGGATTATCCGACAGTGCTGCAAGGCGGCAATTGATCCCCGAATTGGTTGCGGCAAAGAAATTACCGGGATTTGAATCGGACGAATGGTTTGATTGGCTGATTGCTGAGAGTAAGCGCTCGTTTTAGCTGGAGGCAGCGCCGCAGCTGTGGTGAAGCCTTTCTTCCTATTAGGCCGAACAGATTTATCAAGAAATCAAAATGCTGCGTTCCAATGTGCACCATCACTAGTAAGACTTCGCTTTCATCCATTGATCACGGCGATCGGTTATTTTTACACCGGAACCGCAAAGAAGCTTGCATCGCGTGATTCGTCGGCGCTATGCAACGTCGATGAGTATGCCAAAATTGAAAGATGTTGATTTGCGTATTGCTGCACATGAGCGTCTTTTTGCGCGTGCCAATCAATGTCCAGACACACTCGTTATTGATGAACTCGGCCTCTCTCACGGTGCTTGCAGGGTCGATATCGCTGTAATAAATGGACATATTCGAGCCTATGAAATCAAGGCTGAAGCGGATAACTTGCTTCGCCTCCCTCGCCAGGTAGAAGCTTATAGCGAAGTCGTTGATGCTGCCTCATTGATTGTGACAGAACACCATCTTGATGCCGCCGTTAAACTTGTTCCAGAATGGTGGGGAGTTATTCTTGCGGAACGCCGCAAAACTGGCGATGTTGCTTTTCGCCGCATGCGTAAAGAATATATAAATCGCGGAGCATTGCCGCTTACATTGGTGAAGCTGTTGTGGCGAACCGAAGTAGCTGATTTACTTCGGCAATATGAAATACCAGAGAAAGAACTGCGTGCGCCCCGCGCGATCTTATATGAACATCTCGTCTCAATCTTGCCGCGACGAACTTTAGGCCGAACTGTCCGAGAAACGCTCAAATCCCGTAAAACGTGGCGAGATCGTGCACGACCTTTGTAATATGGTGGTTAGTTCCGACCCACCGCCAGGTTGTCAGGTTCCCAGTATTTTCAGTTCCAACCTGACATCCGGCAACATAGTTGCTTCCGGGCGAAAAAGCAGCGCCGAGATAATAGGCCGAGCCTGTAATGTGGCCACTGCAAGTGCGATATTGGCCAAATCCATTGTCACGAACATTGTTGCCTTTAGCGATTAGCCATCCATCATCAACCGTATAGCGTATGGTAGCGGAAGGTTTTAGCAAGCGCATGTCGCCTTGCGCAATTGTCGGTGCTGAAATGGCATAATCGCCAAATCCAGGTCGCCTAATGTTTGGGCCAAGTGCACCCAAAAGTGCTTTGTAAAGCAACCACTCGCGTCGTGGCCACAATTGTAATGGACCGGTCACCGATCCCATTGAATCCGGAAATGACGCTCCCACTATCGTCAGACTACGCGCCGAGTTAAAAATAGCGGCACCGGATAAGGCTGCAGAGATCAAAGCTATCAAGTCATCCTGAGGATCAAAATTTGGAGATTCCAAATCTAGCACAATATCTAGCTCGTTGGGTCCAATTCCAATAGTTTCACAAAGCAGATATACATTGGTGTCAAAGTCAGGATCAATCGCATCTTCGAGCGAACAGCGAAGCGCCGCCCCATGGCCAGACCATGTATGGATTTCATGAACAGCGTGTTGGTAAGCATCATCACGGTCCAATCCAGTCACAGGAATGAGCGAAGCGTTGAGCGTTGTACATTCATCAAACAGATGGGCCAACGGATGTCGACCATCTGCCATTCGGGTTGCTGGCGGAAGTAATCCGCAATCTAGCAATGCGTGCCGAGAACCCCATTTTTTTTGAATTCGTGTAGCAAAAGAAACAACGTGTTCGTCGATGGTTTTTGACGGAGTTTGCGTTTCGAAATCAAAGTCCGGCGGCGTGACCTCAATTAGAGGGACAATCCTATCTTTTTGCGCGTCCTCCAAGCGTAGGAGAGCCTGATATTCTCCCTGCCGCCACTTCAAAACTGGCATATAACAATGTTGATTTATCGGCATAATTCTATCCTTACAATCCAAATTGACTACGAACGGCTCCTGCCCCGACCAGAGTTCGTAACAACGTATAGTCACCGGCTTCCCGCCGAACACGGCCAGCGATAATCGCAGAGCCCACGCCGAACCGTTTTGCATCTGCAAATACAGCCTTCTCTGTGCGAGTGAATCTCGACACAGCTATTTTCCACTTATCACCGGGCAACAACGCTTCCTGCGCGAACAGATCCGCTTCATCCTCAACATCGTTATTTGCCGGAGCTTCTGTATCGTCGAAGATTGCCGCGAACTTTCCGGTCCCGATATGCAAAACCAAATGGCCAATTTCATGAAATAGCGTGAACCAAAAGTTATCGAGCCGGTCATGCCGCAAAGTTAAAGCAATAATCACATAATCATCCCACGAACTTAGTGCCGCACCATCAAGCAAGGTTCCGGGCAAATGCCGCTCGATCACTAAGGAAATTCCGATTTGCCGGAGATAATCATGCACCCTGCTCGGGCCATTTTCATCTAGCGAAAGCGAAACAAGGCCAGCAAGCCAAGTTTCATCAACTCTATTCAAATCAAATACAACCGACGGTGGATTACGTTCGGCGAGCATCCGAACACGCGCCTCCCAAGCGGCGATTGCCGCCTCGTGGACCTGGCCAGATGATCGCACTGATTTGCGGTGAAATGCCGCTGCAGAATTATTGGCTTGGACACCTTGAAGAAATGCAGGGACAAGGTCTGCAGCAGACTTGCGGGCGTGAGCTAACGTACCCGAGAAATCTTCAAACCAGCCACGTTTATACATTTCTGCGATCGGAAAAGATTTCCAGGATTCTGGATCAACACTTTCCATACGCCCATCGCCGATGAGAGCTGCTCGTTCTCTGATTTGCACACCCAAAGCGTCCGATATTTCAACAAGACGATCAAGGCTTGCAGACCGGTAACGCTCAGCTTCGTAGCGCTGAATTTGCTGTTCTTTGAAACCCAGAAAGTCCGCCAAATCCTTTTGGCTCATTCCTCGCGCGATCCGTGCGTGGATGAGAATGTCCGGAAGTTCTCCAAGACTTTCAGCTTCAAATTCTCCGATTTGACCGGAACGGAGGGCATCATAGAAGTTAACATCCTCTTCCATTTCATCAATTTGACTTTCAAGCGCTTCGCGCTGTGCGGCAATCAACATTGGATGCAATTCGGCGTTTTCGCCGCTGCCTATCGCTTCTAAGCCCAATTTCATTTTATCGATGAGTATCTTGCTCGACCGATATTGCTTTTCATTGGTAATCATGGCGTCATTCCTGATTGTGGAGCGAGCGAAACCCGCAATATACCTTTGGTGAGGCCGGAATATTTCTCGACTTGGAAAAAGTCCAAGAAAGTTGTCCCGAGGCCACTATCAGCACCGGCGGGAAACATTTCACCGAGGTATTTTGCTTTTTGGGCCGCCCGTTTGTTTACAAAGGTCAACAAAACCGGATCAAGTTGTCCGAAATCTACACCCTTGTGGTCCCAGCAGCCGTCAAAGTCGTCTGGGTGAGCCTTATCCGTTGTAAAGCTGCCATCAATATAAACCGTAGCACAGCCAGCTAAAGCAAGAGCATCCGCAGCACGTTGAAATCCATCAAATAGCCAACGTCTGTGTGGCGTTGTCGCGAATCGGCTCTCTACTTCTTGCATTGTTACATCATGAATACCCGGCGGTAACACTGGATATGGAGATGGTGAGCCAAGGTCGATCAAGTCCGGTATCATGTACACAACAATATTGTTGTGTTAGATAAATGTCAAGTATGAATTGATATCGTAATATTAGCTGATGGGAGGTATTGCTTTAGACACGAGGGGGCATATTGCTCGCGTCAAGTCGACGGTGGATCAACGACACGATCGTCAGTAAATCCTCAGCGTCCGCTTTGCTCATTTCCCAACGGATACGCGCCTCATGCGCGGTCGGATTACGGAACATTCCGAACGCACCTTTGACGAGATTAGCGAAACCGCTTTGCTCACTCTTCTCACTCACTGTACGACGAGCGTTTATCGCAAGCAGAGGTGGATTGCCGCCAAACGCGCGATCAATGAGCGTGCCGCCGTCATCGATCAGGCCCGTCTTGCTACGCACTTTGTCAGCGACGCTTTTCACCGCCTCCTGAACCGCGTGAAAATAGTTGTCCACGAGTAGCTCCGCCCGGCAGAAGGCGAGCACGTCGGGATGAACACCGCGGCCCTCTAGATCCGCTCTCAGATTTTGCGCTCGCCGCTGGGCCTCGGGTAATGTGGTTGCGGAGCTAACGGTTCTCAGGACACCTGTTTCAGCAACGAGAACCCCCGCAAATGCGAGCGCCTGATTTAAAGCTGCCCGCATCGGTTCATATCTGGCAGGCTCTCGGCTGTAACGCGCCGGGCTCATCGCCAACCGAATAAACTCCAGAACATGGGTCCGGTTACGCTTACTATTCTGGCTCTCAGCAAAAGCATTGTAGATACGATGCCGCTTGGTCATCTTTCCAGGATCGATCATCTTTGCCGAGCGGATGAGCAGTTCGATCTCCGGGTTGGTGAGCCCTTCAACAGTGTCGCCCAGCGCACTGGCAATCGCTTCCAGCTCAGCTTGGGTGAAAAGTTTCATTCGGATTTTAAACCTTCTACCTCGGTAAGACCGTCAAAGCTGGCGTCATACTGTCGTGATCGGCGCGGAAGGGATACGATGAGCTCGTCAGTATTTAGCAATCGCTTCTTCAACAGAAAACTCCCATGCTGCTCGTGTATCTCGAAAAACTGTACGGCGCGATCCCGATCTTCGAGCGCCTTCACAACGGCAAACTTCACCGAGGGCGTGCAGCGCGTGCCGAATATTACCTCTTCAAGTTCTAATGGTGAACTGTGCTCACCGCGCATCCCTATCAACCTCCATTCCCGCTCATAGCCCCAAGGTTTTGCCTTCTTGAGTAGTACGGATTCGTCGACCTTCTGACGAGCGGCCTCGTCGCCGTCGAGCATTGCAAAAACGGAACTTGCCTCTACCAAACGGCTGCCGCCATATTGGATTTTATATACGTCATTAGCGGATGCATCCGGAATCGAATACCCAAGGCAAAGACCTCGGTGCTGATCGCCGTAATGGCTCCACATGAGTGGGCAGTTTGCACGCTCCGCCAGCGAGAAGACGCCTTTGTTGTAACGCCGTAAAAGTTCCTCCTGTAGATAATAGCGAAGTAGGTGTTGTGTGGGATCATCAATCTCATAATCGGGATTAGTCGCATTGTAGCGAATATCGGCGAGTAACTGGTCAGCCTTCTTTCGGCTCTGCCGAGCGATATGATTGATGGTTTTAGGTCCACGGTATTTGATCGACTTCGCGGCGGCGGACATCTCTGCCGTCGAACGTTGTTCGATGAGCTGAGACAGGATCCCCTCCAACGCATCGTTGTCAATATCAACGTTAAGAGTGGGTTTCGTATCTAAGGGATCATTGAAGGTGGTTGGATCGGCTAAATAGACGACGTCCTCGACCAACATGGTGAGTGTGAGATTACTAAAGCTGCGATACTTGTAAAGCCGCCTTGGCCGTTTGCCTTTAATCATGTGAGCGCAGCCCTAGGTTTTCTCTCGGAGCTCATCCGAAGTGTTGCTTTTCATATATGGTTACAACCTCTGATCCGTCCCAAACATAACAAAGATGTCGCTCTTGCCGACAGTTGGACAAGAGTTTTGGTCGAAACACTGCTGCGCATTCCCCGACATCATGTCTTACGCTTTGATAGATTATTCCATCTGACCCCGCTTTTCGTAGCTCAATTGCAAGGATTTGAGACGCACTATAATTATCGGGATCATAATACCCTATAGCGGCATCATGCATTTCCCGAATGTCGTGTAGATTTGCATCAAGATCGACCGCATAAACTCGCATATCCAATTCCTGCGGAGGCTCTTCGGTAGCCAGCATAAACTTTACGCGGTGATACCTGGTTTCTGCAACTGCTGTTTCGATACTGCCGCCTACATAGAAGACCCCGAATGTCCCATCAGTAAAACGATCTCCATCGGGATTGAGGTGGGTGAATGCGGCCATGATCGGCGAGGAACCCGGTCCGGATACACGATCCTCTAACGGCACAAGACTCAAATCACCGGCTTCCTCTCGAAGCCGATCATTGGTCAGTGCTTCGACAGCATAAATTGCTTCAAGGTCGTCTGGATCGGTAACCTCCTCGAACAGGTTTATTGGAGGAAACCTGCTGGGTATTATGCGATAACATGGATGCCAATTGACGGCGGTAACCGATATATTCACGGATATCCACGCTGTGCGTCGATATATTGGCGTACCACGAAGAGATCAGCCACATTTCCAGAAACCAAACGATTAAGTGCCGGTTCGCCGCCAAAGAGAGGGGCCTCATTGGGTTTTCGCACCCACTCATCAGCAGATTTTGGCAGCAAAACTTTCAAGCCTTTGTAGATCCCCAATATATAAGATATCCGTTCAAGGGCATCTTTCGATATTGCAGCCACGCCGCCCTTCTTCCAGGACTGAAGCGTCGACCGGCTATCAAGTCCCAATATATTCATTTGCTCCTGTTCACTGAGCTTCCAAGCATCAGCCACACGAAAAAAGGTGCGCAAAGCTGGACCGGTCAAGTCTTTGCGACTCTTGGCCTTGGCTGTTGAAACATTGGACATACGATACCTCCTTGGAATCATATGTGCATATTTTATACACAATTGTCAAGTTATGTGTATTTTATAGACAATCAACCTTTCCGCTAGACAACCACTGTTTTGCAAACGCATTTGTTCTCGCATCAATACTGGCAATGATCGTTTCAGAAATCCGTTCCTGCTGCTTGCGAAGATGGACACGCAACAACTTATCGCGAGTAATATAGCCCGCATTCACACCGCGCAGCGAATGGTTCATCAACAGGTGGATATCGAGTTCGGAAATCTCCGCTGCCTGAGCCAATGTTCGGTACGTCTGTCGCAGATCATTACCCCATTTCGAGAGAACAGATCGAGCTTCTTTGTGCTCGATCATATGCCCAGATTCACTTTCGGCCGGAAAAAGCCAATATTCTGCCTGCACTGGAAAGAGCATCCGACCTATCCGCATGATGCGTATTATGCACCGGATCATCATCCGCGACATGGGGATGTCAAAGGCCCTGTCTGCACCACCTTTGGGCTTTGGGATATGCAATATTCTCCGGCCAAAATCGATATGCTCACTTCTAACAGCCTTGAGTGCTGTCGGACGCGAACCAGTCAACAACGTCAACAGATGAAATTCACGGCGCAGCGGCTTATCCAGTTTGTAAAGCTGCTCAAACCAATCGCTCAGATCATCTTGACCCATGCCCGTGTTTCGCCGCTGCTCCGGATTCCAATCAACTGCGAGAACGGGGTTAAATGATGGTAAATCTCGATTGCCCTTCAAGGCATGGTTATAAATGGCACGCAGCGCCTTCATAGTGCTATTTGCTATGTAGGGACCGTTATTCGAAGAGATGTCTTCATGCCGAATGATGACTAAATCCGGCCGCCTGCCTAATTTCGATAGCGGCCAATCAAGCCAATCTGCCAGTAGGCGCTCCAAATAATATTGATAATTTTCGATCGTGCGTTCTGCCCGCCCCTTTCGTACCATATGAGCGATGCGGTAGCGCTCCCAAGCCATGCGTAATGTAATAGCCCCAGGCCTCAGCCTACTTACATCTCCAGGCTTTTCTCCCTTTGAAAACTTTACCAGCAACTCTTTGGCATTGGTTCGTGCATCACGAGCTGAAATTTCGTTGAATTCACCCAGTTTTTTTTGGACCGAGAATTCGCGGCATCCGTCGCGCCAATATTCTCCTTGAACCATGTAGGATTTTCTACGCTTGCCAATACGGACAAAAAAGCCCTTCAGCTCTACATCGCGCACATTGTATTGACCGCTTTGAGCGAGTGGCATGCGAGCAATTGACTTCTCGGTAAGCAGCATAACTTCACTTTTCATAGAACCTCCACACTTTTCCGTATCTGGCCATCACACTGATTTTCAGAAACAACATTAGTCTGGGTTTAGTCTGGGGAAAGCAATTTCAAGAGTGTGCTGGTGCAACAACGCTATGATACGCTATCCTACTATAACTCATTAACAAATAATATATTTTTGTAGAACTACTTGTCAATATGGAAACCACAGGAAACTCTAGATCAAGCTCATAATTAGTTCTGGGGGTGTGGGGGTCGGAGGTTCGAATCCTCTCGTCCCGACCAGTTTTCAGCCATTTTTTAAAATGCTGAATTCTTATATCACTGCTGTAAGTGCAATGTAAGTGCAGATTTTCTGTTTTTGTTCTCCAAAGCATCACCATCATCCCGGGGATCATCATCGGAGGAATATTTGCGCCAACCAGATAGGTTCTTCAAATATGAGATCGCCTGAATTGGAATAGTGCCAAACATCACCATCCGGACACTTGCCGCAAATACTAACTTTTAATCAGTAGGTCGCTGGTTCGAACCCAGCAGGGCTCACCATAATACGTTGAAGATAAACGATTTTCTGACAGAATGATATTCGAAGTTGCAATATTTGCAACTTGGGTAGCATTTTGGGTAGCAAATGGAAGAAATTCCAATATTCGAAGAACTGATGATGGACCAGTTCTTTCAAAGGTAGGGAATACAACAGCGTTGATTGCTAAACCAACGAACCATCCAACCCAAAACAGTGATAAATGTAAAAACGATTTCCGGTAGCGGCGCCTGCTACCATTTCTCGTCGCGAGTAAACTCGACTGCGGTCGCGTCAAGATCTTTCGCCAATTGATTGAACTCACGATATGCTCCAAGGCGCTCTAGACCATCAAGTCGCTGATCGCCGGAAAGGCGGTCCATGCGGGTTCGAATTAGCGCCGCCACAATTTTCAATGTTGCTGGATCTGGCTTGGTCATAGTTGCGTTGTATCACGATTCAAATTGCGATGCGAACAAGAGCTTTAGGTGTTCAGCGAAACAACACCAGAGGGCAGACGAATAAGATGTGTCATGGTAATCTTTTTTTCTGACAAAAATAAACACTGATTGAACAATCCTGGCTAAAGATGATCGCGTTATCCTGAGCAGTCGATGCTGGGGGGGATCGGAGGTTCGAATCCTCTCGTCCCGGCCAGTTTTCAGCCATTTTTTCAAAATGCTGAATTCTTATATCACCGCTGTAAGTGCAATGTAAGTGCGGATACTCTCTTTTTGTTCTCATCGCACCCTATGGATTTCACGCTCATTCTAGAACATGGTCAAAAAGATCAACCAAATAGGTTCAATTGAAAACAATTTCAATTGAGCGATCTTGGCATGACAAATCAGGCTTTCCTATACTATTTTCAGAAAGTGGCAGTCGCACGTCAGGCTTGAACGACCTGCTGGTCGATCACACCACATGGGGATGAGCCGTCAATTCCGCGCCCTTCGATGCGAATAGGGTCACCAAAAGACAGGAACGGCGTTGTGGCTAGGCCCTTGTCGCGGATCACCTCGATCGCACGAACCTCTGAAATACAGCTTGATCCGACTTCTGTATAGTTTGAATCGGAAACGGTACCCGACTCAATAATCGTTGCCGCTACCAGATCGCGCGTCAATGCAGCATGAGCAACCAGTCCCTGGAAACCAAAATCCATGGCTGCACCAAAACGTTCACCGTACAAGTCAATTTATAAGTCGTGTCAAACACGCCATCTTTCTAGACTTCACCCAGTTCATCGGGTGTCACCGCAAAGGGCACCATCGAACAGGCCGGTTCTGCCTGCACCCAACCAAAGCCGGTTGCCATTTCTATCGGAGCAATCGCGCGCAAAGAGCAGTCGTTGATTTTGACGATTAGTCTGATGTGTTTCGTTGCGTCCGTAGCGCATGTTCCCATTGGAACATGATCTACAATAACACCGAACTCGCCTTCAAAATCAATACCATGTTCGATAGTGGGCAACGACACATCTTCGGTCGGGCCGAAAAACCGATCCGAACACCCTGATACATGAGCGGTTTGTCGGTATTGATTGGATCCAGACCAAACGCGACTTGCATAAGGTCTCCATGAGTTGAAAAGGCAGAGCCGTCGAGCCATTGCCAGCTGCGCGGCATCAGCGCAGCACAGTCGGTGGTCGCAAACTCTTCACCTTCCCCCGAAAAAAGGCGATCAAGTGCTTTGGCAACGCTCGGCTGAACCACTTGCCAGTCACCGAAAACAGCGAGCAAATTGGTTGCCGGACCATCGACCCGAAAAACAGCGCCTCCTGCATCACCGTCCGCTCGCCCATCATCGCAGCATCTCCCGCCTCTACAGGAATGCTGAATCGCATCTCTACAATGCTGACAAGACCGAGTTTTTCAACACAACCCGCCCTCTTGTCGGTCGGTCGACCACCTCTTCGGTATTCTTACAAGCAAACACAATCCGCGCTGGGAGATTCTCGGTAGTCTCGGGCGCTATGCCGTCCAACGGCTACATGGCGCAGTGTAGATCATATCCGCTGTATATAAGGATGAGGATATCTACTCTATCCACGTCGTACATCCCGTTAAGCAACTTCTAGCCGCGGATGACTGCCTGATTTATGCTCCGGCAGGAGTCGATCGCTAGCAACGCCAATAACTGGCTTATACCAAAAAAGGGAGCGAGTGGCCCCAGCCACTCGCTCCAGCTGATCCTATGGGAGAGAAGGATCAGAACCAGTTAGATTTTGGGATCTGACGTGTTCAGCACACCCTTAGATTCCCAACCATTTTTTCCATCGCGGTTCGTATGATGGTCAAGTCTGCTTTGGAAATGCCTTTGAACATCTTCTGATAAACGGCGTTGGCTTCTTTCCGAAGTTCCGGAATAATGTCGATTGCCTTTGGACGCAGGAATATCCGCCAGACACGCCGGTCATCTTCTGCGGACCGACGTTCGACAAATTCCAGTTTTTCAAGATGATCAATCGTCAATCCGATCGTAGCTCGTTCCAGTTCTAGGCAAACTGCCAGCTCGGTTTGCGTCATTCCCTCGGTCTTGATCAGATAGGCCAATGTTCTCCACTGGGTGCGGGACAAGCCGAACTGGGCAATCGATTCATCAAATGACTTGCGCAGGACTCGCGGTACTTCCTCCAGCAAAAACGCAAACTCATCGGTCTCATTCAGGAAGCCGTCTTGCGCGTTTGCGCTCATTGTAGCTGTTTCGGTTGTCATGATAGTGACCATATCGTAAATTCAATATAATATAAAGCCCTTTACTGCATAAATGCCGTCAAGGCGACACGCTCCCGCGATTACTCCATGTAGGTTCACGGGTTGGGGCTGAAGCCAGCTTTGTTTGGGTTAGTATGCTTGTCGAGATAATTGAGGATCACGTCGTCGGTGATATTGCCTGAGGTGGTCGAGAAATAGCCTCGTTGCCAGAAGCGCTGGCCCCAGTAGCGTTTGCGGATATGCTCGAACTCCTGCTGTATCTTGCGCGATGAGCGTCCCTTTGCCCGGCGCACGAAGTCGCTGACTGCAATATGGGGCGGGATCTCGACAAACATATGCACATGATCGCGTGACAGAACGCCATGGATGATCTTCACGCCCAGTTCGCTGCAGACCTGCCGGATGATCTCCCGCACCCGCAGGCGGACCTCCCCATGCAGCACCTTGAAGCGGTATTTTGGAGTCCGGACAATATGATAATGATGATGAAAAGCCGTGTGGCTCCCGCATGAATATGGCATGAGCACAACCCTCGAGAAAATGACTTCGTCTGCGAGCGGGTCATTTTCTGGAGGATAGTGCTGAGCAAACAATAACGGCTGAAGCCTTCTACCAGCTATAAGCTGGTGAGTTTCCTTCAAAGGCGAGACATTAAATAACTTTACTGTTTGGGGCGCCGGAAGCTAGGGGGTAGTCCCATGTATTGCGAAACAGTCAGCATTGAAGGAGCTGGAGGCTTGACCCTCACAGCCGAAGCCAACGGCGAGAGTGGTGCGATGCCCGTCCTGCTCGCTCATGGTGGTGGGCAAACACGTCGTGCATGGAAGAACGTGGTCGGCGACCTTGCGGAGGCGGGTTTCCACGCAATCGCCATCGACATGCGGGGCCACGGCGACAGCGAATGGGCAGCCGATGGCGCTTACGAAACACACGATTTCGCGTCCGATCTGGTCGCCATCGTATCACGGATGGAGCGCAAGCTTGCGCTGGTCGGGGCGTCGCTGGGCGGAATGGCCGGTATACTCGCCGAAGGGGATTTGGCGCCCGGCAGCTTCGCTTCCCTGACACTTGTCGACATCGCACCGCAGATGGAAGTAAGCGGGGTCAACCGCATTGTCGGATTTATGGAAGAGCATATCGAAACCGGTTTCGCCTCGCCCGAAGAGGCGTCGGAAGCGATCGCGCGTTATATGCCCCTTCGACGCAAGCGGTCGAGCGGCGAAGGGCTGCGTAACTATCTACGACACAAAGCCGATGGGCGGTATTACTGGCATTGGGATCCAGCCTTTATCCTTAGCAGCAGGACGGTCAGCAAACGCGATGAAGGGCGCCATCAACGCCAATTTGAAGCATTAAGCCAGGCGACCCAGAACCTCACCTTGCCGGTCCATCTCATTCGCGGCGGTTCGAGCGACCTCGTTTCCGAAGACGCGGTGGAGCATCTACGCGAACTTGCGCCGCATGCGGAATATACCGACATCGCCGGCGCCACTCACATGGTTGTGGGCGATGCGAACGATTCGTTTTCTCACGCCATTCTCGATTTCCTGAAACGACATCACTCCATGCGGGGGCGAGAAACATGAGCGAGGCGCCAGCGCGAATAGATCGGGCACGCATAGAGGAAATTCTCCGTATCGCGCCTTTCCATGCGTGGCTCGATCTGAAGGTTAGGTCGCTGACTCCGCAGCGGCTGGAGCTCGAAATGCCATGGCGCGACGAAATCGTTTCCAATCCTATAATCGGATCGGCCCATGGCGGCGTACTTGCGTCTCTGATCGACCTGACCGGTTTCTACGCCCTCATTGCACAGGGCACGAAAGTAAAGGCTACTGCCGATCTGCGGGTCGATTATCATCGCCCGGCAACCTCAGGCCCGCTCGTCGCAACCGGTTTGATTGTGAAAGTCGGTCAGCAAATTTCAGTGGCCGAAACCAGCGTTACCGGGCCGAATGAAAAATTGCTCGCTAGCGGGCGCGGTGCCTATATATGCGGTGACCTGTAGGGTCGGCATCTAGGATGGCGCCTGCCATCCCAGGCCGAGCGATTTTTGCACCGCAATCCACGCAAGAGTAAGGGCAGCTCTGCCCCGGGCCAAGTCCGTATTGGCCTTCTCCTGCTCGCGCAAAGTCCGGTTGAGATCGATGCGCGAGATCGCCCCCGACTCAAAGCGCTGCCGGTTGAGATCCGCCGATTTATCGGCATGTCGCTTGACCTGGATCAAAGCCGCCAGCGCAGCGCGCTGCTGCGCGAAACGGGCTAAGGCGCGCTCGGCATCCTGCAAAGCTGCAAGCACGGTCTGCCGGTAATTTGCAGCAGCCTCGCGGCGAGCCGCACCTGCCCGGTCGATCGACGCGTCGACCCTTCCGAAATCAAGGAAATTCCATTGCAGGCGCGGAATCGCAATGGCAGAAAACTCGCCTACGTCGAAGATATCTTCCGGCGAGGTTCCCCCCAGCCCGAGGATGCCCATGAACGAGAGTTTCGGAAACTTCGCAGCCTCGGCCACACCGACCCGCGCCGTCGCGGCGGCCAAGGTGCGTTCAGCGGCGCGGATATCGGGCCGCCGCGCGATGAGACTAGCGGGATCACCTACCGCCACTCTTTCGGGCGGCAGGGGGATCTCGCCAATCGGTGCAACTTCGAGAGAAGGCGCTCCCGGAGCGCGCCCGGTCAGAACGGCGAGCGCATCGAGCAACACGGCCTCATCTGCTTCGGCCTCGGCCAGTTGCGACTTGAGCAACTCCAGTTCTGCATTAGCATTTCCGACCGGAAACAGCGGTAGGGTACCTTGCTGATAACGCTGATAGGTCAGAACGAGTATCTGCTCCTGCAACTCGCTTTGCAGGCGGTACCGCACGACCCGCTGCTGTGCCTCGCGCAGGTTCACATAGGCGTTGGCGACGTCTGCAGTTAGCTGGACTCGCGCATCCTCGGCATTCGCTACGGCAGCGGCCAACTGTGCATTGGCTGCCTCGATCCGCCGCCCGGTCCCGCCACCAAAATCGATCTCCCAATTGGCGTTGAGGCCGGCATTATAAAAACTGATGGTATCGTCTTCCTCTTCTGGCGGCATTCCGGGCGTCCCTGGAGGAAGTGGCGGACCGCCCTGAATGTCTAAACCCGGCAGACGGCCCTGCACGACCGTTGCTTGGGTGCCAAGCGATGGCAGACGGCCTGCATTTTCCTGCGCGAGGGATGCGCGGGACTGCGCGATGCGCGCACCCACCGCCTCCAGCGAAGGATTATCGGCGAGCGCCGCCTCGATCAGTCGATCGAGTCCGGGATCGTCGAGTAGAATCCACCACTCGGCGAGTTCCGGCACTGTGCTGCTCACTTTGTCGCCGGCCCGGATGAAACCCCCGGCTCCGCCGGCGGCAGCCAACTCGGGCGGCCCCGCATAGTCTGGGCCGGCGGTGCATCCTGCCAGAGTGGCGGCAATAAGAAGAAAAGGAATTGATTTTCGGATCATGTCGGTATCAGTGCATCGAGAGGGAAACGTTCTTGGGCAGCGGCTTGAGGAACACGACAAGCGGCACCGTTATCACCGTCAACAGACCCATCACGAAGAACACGTCGTTATAGGTCATAACAAAGGCTTCACGTTGGATGGTCCGGTCCAGCACGGCCATTGCTTCATCCATACCGCCGAAGGTCCGCGCCAGCGAATCCAGGTAGCTCTGCAGCGAGACGCTGTTTGCATTCAGAGTTTCTTCCATCCGGCGGCTGTGATGCCAGGTGCGCTGGTCCTGGAACGAGGCGAGGCCCGCTAATGCGAATGACCCCCCCAGATTGCGCGCGGCATTGAAGATGCCCGAAGCATCGCCGGCTTCGTCCTTCGCCACCGAGGCAACAGTCGCCTGGTTGAGGAACATCATCGCCAGGATCATACCCACCCCGCGTATTAGCTGGCTTTCGGTAAACACTGCGCCACCGGATTCGGCTGTAAGGCTGGTGCTCACAAAACAGCTAAGGGCCATCAAGAGCATACCAGCCCCTACTGCGATGCGGATATCAACGCGACGGATCATGAAGGGTAGAACCGGCATCAACAGGAACGCCGGCACACCCATCCAGAAGATTACCAGCCCGGTCTGGAAGGCGTTGTAATCAGATATAATCGCCAGGAACTGTGGGATAACGTAGATCGAGCCATACATCACCATCCCCAACGCGAGCGCCATCACAGCGACGCTCCCGAATTGCCGACTTAAGAGTAGCCGGAGTTTAAGAACGGGTTTGGAGGCGTACAATTGACCGTAGATGAGGGACGCGAACCCGATTACAGTGATCAGGGTAAGCCATCGGATGAGAGAGGAATCGAACCATTCCTCGCGGTGGCCTTCCTCCAGCACGACCGTCAGTCCACCAAGCCCGAGAATCATGCCAAGGATACCGGCCCAGTCTGCCTGGGTCAGATATTCCCAGTTCGGCTTTTCGTGTGGCAAACCTACGAATAGGAGCAAGAGGAGGGTCGCGCAGACCGGGACATTGACAAAGAAGGCGTAGTGCCAACTAAGATTCTCAGTCAACCATCCGCCGATCAGCGGCCCCATGACCGGACCTAAGACGACGGTCATGCCGAACAGCGCCATACCGATGGGTTGCTGGTGGGGAGGCAGCCGCTTCGCCACGATCGTCATCGCAGTCGGAATCAGTACGCCGCCCATAAATCCCTGACCTGTACGACCGATAATCATAGTCGTCAGATCGGTCGCGATCCCGCATAGTATCGAGAAGCCTGTAAACGCAGTCACGGCGATGATGAGCAGCGTACGCAAGCCAAACAGGCGCTCCAGCCAGGCGCTGAGCGGGATGACGACAATCTCGGCGACGAGAAAGGAGGTAGCGATCCAGGTGCCCTCGGTACCGGTCGCCCCGATTTCGCCCTGAATGACGGGAAGCGCGGAATTGACGATTGAGATGTCCAAGGTCGCCAGCATAGCGCCGAGCGCGCCCGCCACCACCGCGACCCAGGCAGTGACGTCGGCATTCTGCGGCTTGGTTGGAGCACCGGTCGGGCCAGCTTGGGCAGGCGCTGCCTCGGTCATTCGGCAGCGCTCGAAATCTCTTCGAGTTCGCCGACGGCACCGCGGGTGTCGATGGTAGCGACGACCGACATGCCGGGCACGAGCAGGCGGCGCACTTCGGGTGCTGCGTCGATGGATATGCGGACCGGGATACGCTGGACGATCTTGGTGAAGTTCCCGGTCGCGTTTTCTGGTGGCAAAATCGAAAATTCGGCCCCGGTTCCGGGCGAGATGCTGTCCACCGTTCCAGCAATCTTGCCATCTGGCAATGCATCCACTTCGAGTCTGACCGGCTGACCCGGTCGCACGAGACCGACCTGCGTTTCCTTGAAATTGGCGGTAACGTAGATCTGGCTCACCGGCACCAGAGTCATGAGCCGCTGGCCGGGCTGGACGAACTGCCCGACCCGGACCGACAGGTCACCAATGCGCCCTGCCCTGCTCGCTTCCAGCCGGGTCGAAGAGACATTGAGGTCGGCAACATCGAGCTGCGCGCGAGCAGCATCGGCCTGTGCCCGGGTCTGCTCGATCTGCTCAAACAACGTGGCGCGGCGCCCTGTGGCGGCCGCGACCGCAGCCTGCGCGGAGGCAAGTTCGGCCCGAGCCTGCTGCGCTTGTGTCACGTACTGGTCGAGTTTTTCGCGCGGTTCCGCCCCGCTGGCGGCGAGCGGGCGATAGCGGTTCACCTGTTTGTTGGCAAGGTCTAGCGTCGCGCGCGCGACGGCCAATTGCGCGCGCGCCTGGCGGATCGCGGC
Source organism: Sphingorhabdus sp. YGSMI21 (assembly GCF_002776575.1). Lineage (GTDB taxonomy): Bacteria > Pseudomonadota > Alphaproteobacteria > Sphingomonadales > Sphingomonadaceae > Parasphingorhabdus. The sequence goes on from NZ_CP022548.1 coordinate 33,185, forward strand.
GTTCTGTTCGCTCACCTGCGAGCGGATCGTGTCGGCACCGGCCACCGTGGCCGCGATCTGGGCGCGTGCCTGAGCGGCTTGGGCGCGGTAATCACGCAGGTCGAGCTGGACCAGTGCTTCGCCGCGGGCAACCTGTTGGTTTTCCGAAACCAGCACCGCATCGACGTATCCGGCCACCTTGGAAGAGACCACCACACTGTCCGCTGCAACGTAGGCATTGTCGGTTGACTGCATGTATTGCCCGTAGGTAACATAACGATAATACCACCAGGCACCTGCAAGAACGGCCACGATCACCGCCGCGAGGATGAACAGGCGTAGTTTCCTGTTGGAACGCGATCCCGCAGCCGGTTCATTGTCGCCCTCTACAGCTTCGGAAATATCCTTCATTTGTCCGCTCACTCTATCGATCCCGATTCATTTAACGGGTGAGTTAGAGATAGCCCTACAGATCGTAAAGCACTTTATTATATTTGTTTGGTGTTTCATACCAAGTTGGCTAAAGCAATCCCATGGCCATCTATGAACTCCAAGTGCGCGAATCGAAAGACCGTCGGGAGATAATCACTGACGATGATCGGATATCCAAGAACCTTGAAAAACTCCCGGACGCAACGGACTGAGCCAGATGCCCGGAGATTCGGAAAAACTCATAGGCGACCTTTCGCGATTGGCGGAACTCGGTCGAATTTTTGCCCGTCACGGTGCAATGAATCTGGGTAATGCCCTTGGAATTGCACCTTTTCCGGAAGAAGATGTCAGTCCAGAGCACTTGCGACCGAAATCAATGGTTGCCTTGCTGCGCGATATTGGCCCGATCGGTGTGAAACTCGGCCAACTTCTCGCAACGCGCGGCGATGTGTTCTCTGACGAGTGGATAGACGCCTTGGCCAGTCTTCAGGACCGGGTCGAGCCCCTGCCGTTTGACGCGATCGAGCCTGTTCTCGTCGCCAGTTGGGGCGAGAAGTGGGAGGAAGATTTCACGGCATTCGAGCGCGATCCGATGGCCTCCGCCTCTATCGCCCAAACCTATACGGCAACCTTGCTGAATAGCAGTGACGTGATCGTGAAGGTTCGACGGTCGGGCACTGCGGCCAGACTGGAAGCAGACATGCGCATACTGGTGCGGCTGGCGAAGCTATCCGAGCGGCGGTCGAGCGACATCGCCCGCTATCGTCCAGTCGAGTTCCTCCAGACCTTCGGCAAGAACCTGGCCCGCTAGATGGACCTCGCTGCAGAAGCGCGGGCCTGCGAGCGGATCGGCGGCTACCTTGAAACGCTGGGAGCGAAGTCCCCGGCGATACACTGGCATCTCACCGGCCTGCGGGTGAATGTGCTGGAACGCCTGTGTTGCATCGACCGGTTGAGATCGCACCGCATCGCAGATCGACCGTGTGGCGGAGAAGGCGCGAAACATCGTATTTGCCAAACGCTATGCCGATGCTGTGCTGCGGATGATGATCCTCAATGGCAAATTCCATGGCGACCCCCATCCCGGTAATATTTTCCGGATGGATGCTGACCAGGTTGGCTTCATCGATTTCGGCGCGGTCGGTTTTCTCAGCGGAGCGAGTCGGCAGGAAATCGTCCGTCTGATCCTCGCAATCGCCGACGAACAGGCGGAGGACGTTGCCGATCTGCTGCTCGACTGGGCCGGCAATCCGGCGGTGGATCGCGACCAGCTCGCCCTCGATCTGGACCATATCATCGAAGAATTTCGCGGCACGGTGCTGTCGGGGATCGAATTATCGGCGCTTTTCGACCGGGTTTTCGGCCTTCTGCGCGAATACAGCCTCGTCCTGCCGCCCGATCTTGCCATCCTGCTGCGCACACTGCTGACGACCGAAGGCCCTGTCCTCGCGTTCGCGCCAGACTACAACATTGCCGAAGAGACCAGACCCATCCTTATTGAACTGCTGTCGGAACGGTTCTCGTTCGGTGCGACCCGCAGCCAGCTCACCAAGCTGCGCCGCCGACTGTTCGGTCTTTCGGCTTCCCTGCCAGACCTAATCGGCAATGCCACCATTATCGCCCGATCTGGCTCGATTCCCGTGACCATCGACCCGACCAGTCGTGGGTGCTGGCAGGGATCACCCTAGCGCTCGCACTGATCGCATTGGTCCGGAAATGGAATTGAACCAGCCGACTGCCCATGTCTTAAAGCCAACACAAATAAGCGAAGATCAAACCGGAGAGAGAAATATGACCAGCCCGCAACCCGTCGATCCCGTCCCCGCAGCCACCATGTTGTTGCTGCGCGACGAGCCGGAATTCCAAGTGCTGATGGTAAAGCGGCACCACCAGATCGACTTTGCCTCCGGCGCGCTGGTCTTTCCGGGTGGGAAACCAGCTACGGGTGATGATGCTGCGCAATGGGCCGACCATTGCGCCGGCTGGGACACACTTGAACCGACACAGCGGACCCTGCGGATCGCCGCAGTTCGCGAAGCCTATGAGGAAGCGGGCATCCTGCTGGCCGATAAAAGCGATGGCAGCGCTTTCGAGGGTTCCTGCGACCCGGCAAGCCGCAAGGCGGTCGAACAAGGCGAACTCGCGTTCCTCGACGTGGTTCGTGAGGCCGATGTGCAATTGCGGCTGGACAGGCTTAGCGATTTCGCTCGGTGAATCACACCCACCTTCATGAACAAGCGCTTCGACACTTGGTTCTACGTCGCCCGCGCTCCCGAACGCCAGATCGCGGCGTGCGATGGCTACGAAACCGTGGATGCCGAATGGTTATCACCTGGCGGCGCACTGGCTATGGGCGAAGCCGGGGAGCGGACGATTATCTTTCCCACCAGGCTGAACCTGGAACTGCTGGCCCAGGCCAGCAGTGCGCAGGACTGCGTCGAACGTGCCGAAGCGCGCTTGATCGCGCCAGTCCTCCCGAAAATCGTTCAGCGTGACGGGAAGAACATTCTCACCATTCCCGAGAGTGCGGGTTATGGGGCAGCCAGTGAAGTAGTAGGTTGACGAGATTGCATTCCCGATAGCTCCTGAACGAATGGGTGTTCGAATGAAGGGCAAACAGTTCCGCCTATTCGCAGGCCGTCCAGCCCGGGCTGTTCTGATTGGACTCGGGGGCGGACAGAATTGACGGGGGAAGAATCAACCTGCTGAGAGGAAGGCAGAGGTTGGCAGCAAGTCGGTGCCGAACTCGCTTACGAAAGAAGTAGGCCCGAATGCATTTAAACCTCCACTGTGCTGTTCGACGGACAGTCTCAGCACCTGCGAAAAATGATCGGGCGGATGAGACGACCGCTCGGATCGTGGGCGCGAGAGTTGCGTGCCCACATGCCGCTTAGCTAGCCTTCCTCGCGCAGCTAGCGGCAGGCGAAAGCTCAGCGCGGTATTGAAGCGCTAAGAAGCGAGCATCTGGTTGAACCGCACGTGCTGCTTCAGGTAGTCAAGCGTGCTGTCGAACAATGCCTGCGCCAAATCGAGCATCTCGGCAGCAGCCTGCCACTGCCTCCATATGCCTTGGGTCCAGTGGGCGTGCCCAGCCCCGAGCACCAATATGACTCACGCCATTTTGTATGAAGAGGCGTTTCGTTTGTCGGAATTTTCAGGCCTGCTAGCAAGGTTGACCTTGCTCTTGAGTTCTTGCGGGAATTTTTCGCTAAGGAATTCGTGTACTTCTGTGCGAAACGCGTCGTCGTCCGCGTGGGTGTTCTCTTTCAGCTGGGTCGCCATCATGGTCTCCATCTGAGGATCAGGGTTGCTTCTCCATCGATTGGGCGAGGATTGCGAGATCTATCTCGATGGATCAATATTGCTGTTCGGGCACGTGAAGCACTAGGCCGTCCAGCATCGGCTTCATCGGAATCTGGCACGCGAGGCGGCTGTATTCTGTAGTGCCTTCGGCGAACTGCAGCAGTTCGGCTTCCATCCCGTCTTCCTGCAGCCGACCGACCTTGTCGATCCATTCGGGGTCGACATGAACGTGACAGGTCGCGCAGGCGCAAACGCCTCCGCAATCGCCGTCGATACCCGGCACGTCGTTGAACAATGCCGCTTCGCGCGCGGTTTCGCCTTTGTCGATCTCGACTTCCCGGCGCTCTCCGTCGCTCGCGACGAACGTTACCTTTACCATTTCTATCTCCGCAATATTTGGTTCGGACAATCAGCGGGCATGCAAACGCACCGGCAGATTGGTGATTCCCCGCACCAGATTTGAAAACAGGCGCTCAGGCTCGCCGGTCACTTCGACCCTTGAGAAACGCTTGTGAATCTCTTCCCAGATGATACGCAGTTGCAGTTCGGCGAGGCGGCTGCCCATGCAGCGATGAATTCCATAGCCAAAAGAGAGGTGATGGCGCGGATTTTTGCGGTCGATAATGAATTCGTCCGCTCGGTCGATGACGCTGCCGTCGCGGTTGCCGGAGAGATACCACATCACGACCTTGTCGCCCTTTTTAATCTGTTTGCCGCCGATCTCCCAATCCTGGAGCGCAGTGCGGCGCATATGGGTCAGCGGCGTCTGCCACCGGATGATTTCCGGCACCATGCTGCCAATGAGCGAAGGGTCGTCCGACAGCCTGCGATATTGATCGGGGTTCTCATTAAGAGCCAGCACGCCTCCGCTGATCGAATTGCGGGTCGTGTCGTTGCCGCCCACGATGAGCAGCAGAAGGTTACCCAGAAATTCCAGGAAGGGCATGTCCCTTGTCGCCGGGGAGTGCGCCATAATGGAGATCAGGTCGTTCTTTGGCTCCTCATTGATGCGCTGTTCCCACAGCCCCTTGAAATACATTGCGCACTCGATGAGCTCTTCGCGCCTCGCCTCGTAGGATTCGACGATGCCAGTTTCCGGCGCAGCCGTTGTGATGTCCGACCAGCGGGTGAGCTTGCGCCGTTCTTCCCAGGGAAAGTCGAACAACGTCGCGAGCGTCATAGTGGTCAATTCGATCGAAACCTTGTCGACCCAGTCAATCTCCTCACCGACCGGCAGGTCGTCGAGAATCTTGGCGGCACGTTGGCGAATGATCGGTTCCAGCTGCTGCAAGTTGGACGGCGCGACCGAGGGCGTCACAGCCTTTCGCTGCTGATCGTGCTTGGGTGGATCCATGGCAATGAACATTTCCAGGTCAAGCGCACCCTCAACCGAATGCATGTCCTGAATCGCGATACCGCCAAGCTTCGCCTCGGACGAGAACACCTTGTGGTTGGTATCGACCGCCATGATGTCGTCGAACTTGGTGATCGACCAATAAGGGCCGACATAGCTGTCGCGGCAGTAATGAACCGGATCTTCCTTGCGCAGCCGATCAAAGAACAATCCGATGGTATCGTTCTGGAACAGGCTTGGCCGGGCAACGTCGATCTCTTCAATCGGAATCGCGGCGATCTTGTCTGCAGTATCCATTTCCATGATCTGGGTATTCATATCCTGTCTTCCTCTCCCGCAAGCAATCCTGCCCTAATCTTACAAAAATAATGGTCTAGCCGATTCTTGTCAAGAAAGCTTATAATATTTTCTACTTTTTACCCCACCCTATCGTTTCAAGGCCATTGACAGCGGGCATTGAACGCTTTTAAATGTTATACGACTTTAGCCAAGGGGCAACGATGCAGCCGCAGGTCGAAACAGTGAAGAAAACCAAGCGCGCCTTATCGCTCGCCCAGAACATCGTGCGCGACATCGAGGCGGGGGCGCATTCTCCTGGGGACCGGCTGCCGCACGAGGACGAGATGCTGGCGCGCTACGAGGTTGCCCGTGCGACCTTGCGCGAAGCCTTGCGCTTCCTGGAACTCCAGGGCGTGATCCACCTGCAACTGGGGCGCGGAGGCGGGCCGGTGGTGGCACGCCCGCAGACTGGTGATTTCGCCAATAGCCTGTCGCTGATCCTGCATTTCATGGAAGCGGACCTGCGCGGATTGCTGGAACTGCGCGAGGCGATTGCGCCCGATGTCGCTGCCTATGCCGCGCTGCGCGCGACCACGGGCGACCTGAGTGCACTTGCCGATTGCTTCAAAGAACTGGAGCGCAATGAAGCCGACAATAATTTCGAGGAACTGAACCGCCGTTTTCACGACCTGCTTGGCTGGGCAAGCGGCAATCCGCTCTTTGGCTTGCTAACCTCGACGATGCATTTGCTGACCCGCGAATTCTCGAACTCGCTGGGGTATTCGGCACAAGAGCGAGCGGTCCAACTACGATTTTTGCGCAGCGTTCTCGAATCGGTGCGCACTGGCGACCAGGCAGCTGCGCGGCAGGCGATGAGCCGCCTCGTCTCGGGCTCGGCATCCTATCTTGCGGAACGCAGCCCGGAACTGGTGTCCCAACGGGTCAAATGGGGGCAAATTTAGCAGTTGTAACCAATTGAAGCGTGCCAAAAGGCATCCATGCGGAGAGGAAGAGAAAATGGCACTGAGAAGCCGAATTTGTGAAATGCTGGGAATCGAATATCCGATCCTGCTGGCCGGCATGGGCGGTGCAAGCGTTCCGGCACTGGCCGCGGCAGTATCGAATGCGGGCGGGTTGGGCGTGCTGGGTGCGGCGGCGTGTTCGCCTGAACAGCTGCGCGACTGGATTCGTCAGACCCGCGAGCTGACCGACAAGCCCTTCGGCGTCGATACGCTGCTGCCCGCCTCGGTCACGCGCGGATCCGCACCGCAGAGCGGTGGCGCACCCGAAAATCCGATGGAACTGCTGGGCGAATACCAGCAGTTCACCCGCGATTTCATGGACCGCGAAGGCCTTCCTCAAGTTGATACTGAGGCGGCCATGCGGGCGGCTGGCGCCCCCGAAATGGGGAAAGGCGGGCCTCAGCTCTTCTCGAAGGAGTTCTTTGAAGCGCAGATGGAAGTGGTGATCGAGGAAAAAGTGTCCGTCTATGCTGCGGGTCTTGGCAATCCCGAACCGTGGATGGACCGCCTGCATGCCAATGGCACCAAGGTCATGGCGGTGATCGGCAAGGTTAAACATGCCGAGCAAGTGGTCGGTTCGGGCATCGACATGATTGTGGCGCAGGGTCACGATGGTGGCGGTCACAATTCGCCGATCGGCACCATCTCGCTCATCCCGCAAGTGGTCGATGCGGTAGGCGATCGCGTTCCCGTCATCGGTGCCGGCGGCATTTCGGATGGCCGCGGCGTTGCTGCCGCGATGATGCTGGGCGCCGAGGGCGCATGGATCGGAACGGCGTTCCTCGCGACCGAGGAAGCGGGTATCGAACACTTCCAGAAAGAAGCGATCACCGAAAGCGGCGAGGACGACACGGTGGTCAGCCGCTCTCTTACCGGCAAGCCTGCGCGCATGATTCGCAACAGATGGGCCGATGCATGGGTTGAGGCGGGCAAAGAGCCCCTCCCCATGCCGTACCAATCGATGATTTCCGGGCCGGTAATGGCCTCCGGCATCAAGGCGGAGCGAAAAGACGTTATTCCCGGTTTCGCAGGTCAGGGGATCGGACTGATCGACGCGATCCGTCCCGCCTCCGAGGTCATGCAGGATCTCGTCACGGGGGCCGAAGAGGCGCTTTCATCCGCCAAGTCCTACTCGTGAACCGCGACGGAGGTATTGTCATGAACGAAGTACCAAACTTGCCGCAAGGGCACGAATTGCGCCGCGGCATTCGCCCTGGAGAAGCCTTTTCGGCAATGCGCCGGCTGATAGCGGACAAGGAAGACACTTCGCAGGTATTTCGCATCGTCCAGGCGCTATCGGGCAATTCCTACTACCGCAACTTCCGCCGCTTCGCCGCCTCGCCGCAAGGGCAGACGATCCTGACGGAACGGGCCGATTTGCTCGGCACGCTCAGCGACCGGGAGCGTCTGGCGCGCTGCGCGCCGGGGACGCTTGGCCGCGCTTATCTCGATTTCGTCTATGGCGAGGGACTGACCGCTCAGGGCTTGGCCGAGGCGAGCGAGGCAAGCGGCATGGCAGAATTCAGCGATCCTGCGGTCACGCTCTATCGCCAACGTCTGCGCGATTCGCACGATCTGTTCCATGTGGTGACCGGTTATGGCCGCGATGCATTGGGCGAATTGTGCGTACTCTCTTTTGGCAATGCACAATTCTACAATCACGGCATCACCTTCATCGTTGCGGTCGGTATTCCCAAACTGCTGGCGGAGCAATGGCAGCTCCCCGTCGCGCGCGCCGCGTTTGAGGCGTGGCGACTGGGTCGCAAGGCAGCGGACCTGACCACTTTCTATTGGGAAAGGTACCTCGATCACCCGCTTGAGGAAGTGCGCCGCGATCTGAACCTCCAGCCCCCGGCAGTATATGTAGGCGTGCGTGATCTTTCACAGCGACTGGAGCGTGAGTTTCAGGCGCGCCGGCAAGGCGAGCTGCAGGCATGAACGGTCCCGCCGCCCTAAGCTTCAGCGACAGGTCCGCTATCACTGGCGTTGGCGAAACCGCTTTCGTCAAAGGCACCGAACGCACCGCAGTGGACATGATGCTGGAAGCATCGCGCCGCGCCATCGCGGATGCCGGGCTGAAACCTTCCGATATCGATGGCATGGTGCCGCCGCCGATCTATACGACGTCAGAGGAAATGGCCGCCAATCTGGGTATCGATGTGCTGCGCTATGCCGCCACAGTGCATATGGGCGGGGCCAGCCCGACTACGGCGCTGCAAAACGCGGCAATGGCGATCGCCAGCGGCCTGTGCGACCATGTGCTCATAACGCTGGGCTGGAACGGATATTCGGCGCTCAGGCCCAAGCCAGGTGCGCCGCCGACGCGGCCGATGAACATGAACACGCTGACCAACACGGTCAAAGGCTATTACAGTCCCTATGGCGTGTTTTTGCCGGTGCAAATGTATGCCTGGCTCGCGACCCGCCATTCAAAGCTTTACGGCGTCGGGCCTGACGCAATGGCGGCCGTCGCGCTGGCCTGCCGCCGCCATGCGCAGATGAATCCGCAGGCCTTTACCTATGGGCGCGAGCTGGACGCGGAAACCTATCACTCGGCGCGGTTGATTTCCGAACCTTTCCGCCTTTACGATTGCTGCCTGGAAACCGACGGAGCCTGCGCGGTCGTCGTCTCGCGGATGGACCGGGCAAAAGACATGCCGCATGTCCCCGTCAGCATTGCGGGCGCAGCCGAGGGACATCCCTATCCGGCCGACGACATTCCTTCCCGGCCCGATCCGTTCAAAATCGGCCTCAGCTATGCCGCCCCGCGCGCCTTCGACATGGCGGGCGTTCGCCGCGAGGACATGGATTTCCTGCAGATCTACGACTGCTTTACTTATGTCGTCCTGCTACAGCTCGAAGCGCTGGGTTATTGCGAACCGGGCGGACAGGGTGAATTTGTCGCCGACGGGCAGATCGAGCTGGGCGGGCGCTATCCGGTCAACACCCATGGCGGCCTGCTGAGCGAAGCGCATGTCTGGGGCCTCAACCACGTGGTCGAGGCGGTGCGTCAACTGCGCCACGATTGCGGCGAACGCCAGGTCGAAGGCGCGCAGACCGGGCTGGTCACCGGCTGGGGCGACTTGGGCGATGGCAGTATCGCTATCCTGAGGAGGTTTGCATGAGCGACGAGAAGAATCTTCCGCCCAAAATGCGTGCCTCGGCGCAGAAGGCGCCGCCAAAGCCGCAACCGCGCCCGCAGGATCCGGTGGAACAGGAATTCTGGAACCGTTGCCAGGACGGCAATCTCTATTTCCAGCGCTGCGGCGAATGTGGCACCTTCCGCCACCTGCCGCGCTACATGTGCGCAAAATGCGGCTCGCCCGACTTTTCTTGGGAGCAAAGCAGCGGAAAAGGTACGCTGTTTTCCTGGACGGTCACACATCAGGCTCTGCACCCTGCCTTTGCCGCTGACATTCCGTTCGTCTCGGCGGTGGTGGAACTGGAAGAAGGCGTCCGCATGGCCACGCGTCTGATCGATTGCGACCGCGACAAGCTAGAGCTGGACCTTCCGGTAACGCTCGATTTCGAACTGATCGGCGCGGATTTCCGCCTGCCGGTTTTCCGCCCCGATACGAACCTACCCCACGAAGGATAAGCACGAAATGGATCTCGAATATGGACCCGAATATGACGCTTTCTGCGAGGAAGTGCGACAATTCTTAAAGACGTACGGGAATCGTGCGCCAGCCGAGCAGGGCCGGGCCGCCCGCCCCTGTCCCGAGGCGGTCGAGTGGCAAAAGCTGCTGATCGAACATGGCTATACCGCGCGCACGATCCCCACGGAATACGGGGGTTACGGGGCCGAGCCCGACATTCTCAAATCGCGAATCATCGCCGAGGAATTCGCGCGCGCCGGCATTCCCGGCGGACTTGCCAACCAAGGCATATCGATGCTGGTCCCTACACTGCTGGAACTGGGAACTGAGGCACAGAAACGCCAGTGGGTCGAGCCGACGCTGAAAGGCGAGGTCGTATGGTGCCAGGGCTATTCCGAGCCCGGCGCGGGATCGGACCTTGCCAGCCTGAAAACCAGCGCGCGGATCGAAAACGGCGAATTCGTGATCAACGGCCAGAAGATCTGGACCAGCACGGCCAAGCAGGCGGACATGATCTTCTGCCTGGTCAGGACCGAACCTGACGCGCCCAAGCACGGCGGCATTTCCTATCTGATATTCTCGATGGATACGCCGGGGATTGAGGTGCGTCCGCTCAAGACCATGACCGGTCACGCCGAATTTAACGAGACGTTCTTCACCGACGTGCGGGTGCCGATGGACCAGATCGTCGGCCAGCGTGGTCAAGGCTGGTTCGTCGCCAATGCGACACTGGGTCACGAACGCGGCATGCTGGGCGATCCCGATGCGCTGGAAAACCGATTTCAGGCACTGGTCAAGCTAATGCAGAAAGAACGTGTCGGCCAAGGCCGCGCGATCGACAATGCCGTGCTGCGCGACCGGTTGGCGGCGCTTCAGGCCGAAGTTGCAGCGATGAAATACAACGGAATGCGTATCCTTTCGGACAATCTGAAGGGCGAACCCGGCGGCATGGCCAAGCTGATTGTCAAGCTGCAAAGCTGCGAACTGGCGCATCAGATATCGGCTCTGGCGATCGACGCCATGGGCGAGATCGGCATCCTTTATCACGGTAGCAATCGCGAGCGCGAAGGAGGCGCGTGGCAGTGGAACTACATGTTCCAGCTGGGCCTTATCATCGGTGGAGGTACCGCGCAGATCCAGAAGAACATCATCGCCGAACGCGGTCTCGATATGCCGCGCGAACCTAAGCTGGCCAAACCTGCGCCGGCCGAACAGGGCGCCGCCGTCGCGGCCCGCCAGAAACAGGGAGCCGCCTGATGGATTTCGGACTGTCGCAAGACCAGCAGATGCTGCGCGATACAGTCGCGCGATGCCTCGCCGACACCTGCCCGCTCGACCATGTGCGTGAGTGCGCCGAAGGCGAAGCTTCTTACAGCGAAAAGGTGCAGTCTGCACTGAGCGAACTGGGCATCACAGGAATGATGGTTCCCGAACAGCATGGCGGCCTCGGTATGACCTTGCTAGATGCAGCTATTGTGGCCGAACAGCTTGCCTATGCGGTCGCTCCGGTGCCGTTTCTCGCCAGCCATGTGCTTGCACCCATCGCGCTGGCGCAAGCCGGCAACGAGCAGCAGCAGGCTGAGTGGTTGCCTCAGATCGCCAGCGGCAAAGCGCAGATCGCCGTTGCCATTGCCGAGACTATTGAGGCGCGCGACGGGGCGGGCGTAACCTGCAACAGCGGCAAGCTGGACGGCACGGCGCTGTTCGCACTCGATTTCACCGGCGCCGAGGCCTTCCTGGTGGCCGATACCGCGGGGCGGATGCACTTCGTCCCCGCCGATGCACCGGGGCTGGAGAAAATCCCGCTGACGACGATCGACCGCACCCGCAGCGTAGGGGAAATGCGGTTCGAGACCGTTGCGGCCGAACCACTGGCCAACGATGGCGGAGCGACTGCGGCACGGCTGCGCGATGCGGGCCGGGTGATCCTGGCCGCTGACAGCCTCGGCGCGGGTCAGGCCATGATTGAGAAGGCGGTCGATTATGCCGGACAGCGCGAACAATTCGGGCGGATCATTGGCAGCTTTCAGGCGGTCAAGCATATGTGCGCGGAAATGGCAGCCCGTCACGAACCATGCCGCTCCCTGATTTGGTACGCAGCGCATGCTTTCGACGCGGCGTCGGATGAAGCCACGCTCGCCGCGTGCCATGCGAAATCGCATACCGGCGAGGTGTATCGCTTCGTCGCGCGCACTTCCACCGAAGTGCATGGCGGGATGGGCTTCACCGACCTGCTTGGGCTCCATTATTGGTTCAAGCGGATCGGTTTCGATCGCCAGGTTCTTGGCGGCCCCGAAGCGGTGAGAGCCGAAGCAGCAGCGCGGCAGGGGTGGACCCGGGCAGCGTGATTTAAGTAGCTGCGGGGACGCCGCGAGACAAGCGGCGCCCCGCCAAGAGATGAGATGGAAACGTGATCGACTGGAACCTTGGCGACATTCTTGATGCTATCGAACCGGCCATGCCGAAGGATGCGCCCGCGCTGATCCATGGCGACCGGATCATCACATGGCCGGAAATGTCAGTCCGTTCGAACAATCTCGCGCGCAACCTGCGGGAACGCGGTGCCGTCGACGGAGCGAAGGTGGCGTTCTACATGCGAAAACGTCCCGAATACGGCGAGCTGATGGCGGCCTGCTTCAAGGGTCGGCTCACGCATGTGAACATCAATTATCGCTACGTGCCCGAAGAAGTATTCTACATCTTCGACGATTCCGACAGCGAGGTGATCGTCTACAGCTCCGAATTTCGCGACTATATCCTTGAGCTGAAGGACCGGCTTGAGAAGGTCCACACTTTCGTCGAGATCGGTGATGCGTCGGAAATCGCCCCTTTCGCCGTTCCCTATGAACATCTCACGACGCAGGGAGACGGTTCGCCTCTAGGCATCGAGCGCTCACCAGGCGATCTGCTGTTCATCTATACCGGCGGCACCACCGGCATGCCCAAGGGCGTGATGTGGCGGCACGACGACATGCGCAAGGCGCAGCTCGACGCGCAAAAGCTGCTCGGCCCGGTGCCGCAGTCGCACGAAGAAAACGTCGCGCTGATCAAGAGCCAGGGGCCGGGACGCCGCACCCTCCCCTCCTGCCCGCTGATGCACGGCACAGGCTTTATCACCGGGATCGGCGCGCTGATGTCGGGCGGTGCAATCGTTACACTCTCCGACCCGTCATTCGATGCCGAAGAGTTGTGGGAGACGGTCGAGAAACACAAGGTCGAGAGTATCGCAATCGTGGGTGACGCTTTCGCCAAGCCGATGCTTCGCGCCCTCGACGAACATCCCGGCCGCTGGGATACCAGCAGCCTCGTGTCGATCATCTCGTCCGGCGTGATGTGGAGCAAGGAGGTCAAGGCCGGTCTTTGCAAGCACATTTCTCAAGTCATCCTGATGGACAGTTTCGGCGCTTCCGAAGGCCTCGGCTACGGCCTTTCGGTCACCACCGCGCAAGGCGGCACCAACACCGCCAAATTCGGCATCGGCGAGTTCTGCGACGTGTTCGACGAGAACGACCAGACGGTCGAACCGGGCAGCGGCGTGCCCGGCTTTATCGCGCGCAAGGGTGCGATCCCGGTCGGCTATTACAAGGACCCCGAAAAGTCGGCCAAGACTTTCAAGACAATCGACGGTGTGCGTTACTCGATACCGGGCGACTGGTGCCACGTGGAGACCGATGGCAGCCTGACCCTGCTCGGCCGGGGCAGCGTGTGCATCAACACCGCTGGTGAAAAGGTCTATCCCGAAGAAGTCGAAGAAGTGCTGAAGACCCACCCCGCCATCGCCGATGCGCTGGTGGTCGGCGTGCCGGACGAAAAATGGGGTCAAGCGGTAACCGCCGTGGTTCATCTCGACAAGCAGGCTGAATTTGATGAGCAAGCTGTAAAGGATCACGTCCGCCAGCAGCTGGCGGGATATAAAACGCCCAAGGCGATCCATCCTACCGACACGCCTCTGCGCGCCTCGAACGGAAAGGCGGATTACGCAGCGGCAAAGAAAATTGCGGAAGGCAGCAGGGCGGCAGCGTGAGCGGCAAGACCACGCCAGACTATGACGCGGTGATCGTCGGTGCCGGTTTCAGCGGCATCTACCTGCTTCACAAACTGCGCGAGGCCGGGTTCAATATCCTGCTGGTCGATGCTGCCGCCCAGCCCGGCGGCATCTGGTACTGGAACCGCTATCCGGGCGCGCGGGTCGATTCGCAGGTTCCGCTTTACGAATTCTCACTCCCAGATATATGGCAGACATGGTCTTGGACCGAGCGCTTTCCCGGATGGGAAGAGCTGCGCACCTATTTTCGTCATGTCTGCGATACCCTCGATCTGTGGCCGCACATGCGTTTGGGCACGAGGGTCGAAAGCGCGCGCTTCGCCGAAAAGGCATCGCTCTGGCGCCTGCATCTGGACGGTGGGGACACGGTGACAGCGCGGTTTCTCCTGCCGGCTCTCGGCTTCGCGTCGAAGCCTTATGTCCCCGACATTCCCGGCCTCGACACCTTCGCTGGCGAATGGTGCCACACCGCGCGCTGGCCTCAGGAAGGCATTGATCTGGCAGGCCGCAAGATTTGCCTGATCGGCACCGGCGCCAGCGGTGTGCAGGTGGCACAGGAGGCAGCAAAATCAGCAGACCGGCTGACACTGTTTCAGAGGACGCCGATCCTGGCCCTTCCCATGCGCCAGGAGACAATGACCGAGGAAGGGCAGGTGTGCGAAAAGCAGGGGTATCCGGCCATTTTCGAACAACGCAAGCAGACCAGCGGGGGTTTTGAATACCAGTCGCTGGAAAAATCGGCACTTGAGGTTAGCGATGAGGAGCGCACCGCACATTTCGAGCATCTCTGGCAGCGCGGCGGTCTAAAATTTTGGTATCACAATTTTGCGGATATGCTCACCAACCGCGAAGCAAACCGCTACGCTTATGATTTCTGGCGCGACAAAGTCCGGGAGCGGATCGTCGATCCGGCGCTTGCGGAAAAACTTGCTCCTGCCGAGCCGCCCCACCCCTTCGGCACCAAGCGGCCATCGCTGGAACAGAATTATTACGAGATTTTTGCGCAGGAAAATGTCGCGCTCGTCGATCTGAAGGAAACGCCGATCGTCCGGATCAGCGCGGACCGTATCGAAACTCAGGATGGGGCGTTTGACTGCGATCTGATCGTCTTTGCAACAGGCTTCGATGCCGGACGCGGCGGACTGATCGACATGAATATAACCGGGCTGGGCGGGCTCGGTTTGGCACAGGCCTGGAACGATGGCTTGCGCGCCTATCTGGGCATGTCCGTGACGGGCTTTCCCAATATGCTGTTTTCTTACGGTCCCCTGAGCCCATCAGGTTTTGCGAACGGCCCAACGAGCGCTGAGATACAAGGCGACTGGATTTGCGACTTTCTGATATGGCTGAGGCAAGGCGGGATCAAGCTCTTCGATGCCGAACCGCAGGCCGAGACGACCTGGACCGAAATAGTCGCCCAAGCTGGCGCGATGACACTCTTTCCCGAAGCGGACTCCTGGTACATGGGCGCAAACATCCCGAGCAAGAAGCGCCAGCTTATCAATTTCCCAAGCGTGGTTGGCTATGCCGCCGTATGCGACGACGTAGCGCAAAATGCCTATCGCGGATTCGCCACCTAAAAACTCACCAACAAGGAACCTTTCGCGCAATGAATGAAATGACCCCTGTAAACAACCTTCCGACTGACATCGATTCCTTGTGGGCCGGGGACGGTTCGCACCTGCCCGAATGGTTCATAGCAGCACTGAACGTGCCGCGCGAAGAAGCTTATGTAGAGATTTCCGGTGCCAAGGTGCACTATCTCCGCTGGGGCAGCCCCGATAAGCCCAAATTGCTAATGACACATGGCTTCCTCGCCCATGCCCGCTGCTTCGCTTTTATTGCGCCGTTCTTCGCGGAAGAATATGATGTCGTGGCATTCGATTTGGCGGGTATGGGGGACAGCGAAATGCGGGGGGCAGCTGACACGGCGGCCCGCGGGAGGGAATTCACCGAGGTTGCCGAGGCCCTGAACATGTTTGCGGATGGCCAAAAGCCAACGATCATCGCGCACAGCTTCGGTTCGGGTGCCGCGCTGACAGCCGTGACCCAGTCGCCCGACGCCTTTGCTGGAGTGGTCGTATGCGACCTTATGATCATGCGCCCTGAATTGCTTGAAAAATACTGGAAGAACGATCGGTCGAGCCCGGGATCAGGGAATCCGGACAAGCCCAACAAGCGCTATCCCAGCTATGAAGCAGCGCGTGCGCGCTACATCCTATCGCCGCCTCAGCCCGCCGAGGAGCCATTCCTGCTAGATTATATTGCGTATCATTCGCTGAAGCATAAAAGAGGCAGTTGGACGTGGAAATTCTCACCAGAGGTTTTCCGGCGGAGCAATAGGCCCGAGGAGTGGCTGAACATGGGTAAGCGGCTGGTGCAAGCGCCGGGCCGCAAAGCAATCGTGCACGGCGGTAACAGTCTGCTCTTCTCACAGGATTCTGCCGATTACATCCGCGAGATGGGTGGAAACGACATCCCGATAATAGCCATACCGGAAGCCCGCCACCACCTGATGCTCGATCAGCCATTGGCCTTTGTCGCAGCTCTCAGGAGCGTTCTTTCTTTTTGGAAAAGCTCCCACGAACGCTAACCGCAATGTTAGAATGACCTGTCATATCTTCGATGAATTGGGTGGTCGAGAATACCAAATATGAATTTTGATACCTTGATTTGAAGCTAGGTGTTTAGTCTAGGCATTTGATGAGTTGGATTAAGTGTAAATCTGTTTGGTTCAGTTGTCCACATTTTGCAGATGTATTCGAAGGGTGTGAGTCTCTTGAGGGTCTTCAGCCGCCGACCATAATTGTAGGCGTCAATGAAGTCGTTGAGATGCGCGGTCAGCTGGGCATGGCTGTCATAATTGTCAACGGCGGAGTAAAATCAGGCCATATGGCGGCGCAAAAGTAGACCAGTTTTTGGTTGAGCGTGATGGGTGCAAAATGGCGGCGGCCAGTCAGCCGCGCTCCCCAAATAGCTGGCGGTTGACTGGCCGCTTTGGCCCGTCAGGGCCAAATCTGGATTGGCTGGATCAGGTGGCGGCTTTTGCCTTCCGGGCACGGCTTTGGCCGAGTCGATAGCTGTCGCCATTCATCTCGAGGATGTTGACGTGGTGGGTCAGCCGATCGAGCAGTGCTCCGGTCAGACGTTCGGTGCCGAAGGTTTCGGTCCATTCGTCGAATGGCAAATTGCTGGTTATCATCGTGGAGCCGCGCTCATAGCGCTGCGAGATCAGTTCGAACAAGAGCTCTGCACCGGTCTTGGACAATGGCACAAAGCCCAACTCGTCGATGATGAGCAGCTTGACCGCGGCCAGCTGCTTTTGCAGGCGGAGCAGACGGCGCTCGTCTCGGGCTTCCATCATCTCGTTGACCAGCGTCGCGGCGGTGGTGAAGCTGACCGAGAGGCCCTTCTGGCAGGCAGCCAGCCCAAGTCCGAGGGCGACATGGGTCTTGCCTGTGCCGCTCGGGCCAAGGGCGATGACATTCTCGCGCCGGTCGATCCATTCGCAGCGGGCCAGTTCCAGCACCTGCATCTTGTTCAGCTTTGGGATCGCCTTGAAGTCGAAGCTGTCGAGGCTCTTGGTGGCCGGGAATTTCGCGGCCTTGATACGGCGTTCGATCATTCTGCGCTCGCGATCGATCAGCTCCAGCTCGACCAGACGTCCCAGGAACTGGACATGATCCAGCCCCTCGGCGGCGCACTGGCGCGCGAGCTTTTCATACTCGCGCAGGAATGTCGGCAGCTTCAGCGTCTTCAGATGATCGGCCAGCAGGATCTTCGGCGCGTCGGTCATTCCGCCGGCTCCGTCATCAGGGCCATGTAGCTGGCGGCCGATGTGGTCTCGACATTGGCGCGCGGCAGGTAGGGATAGACATCGAGGTCGAGCTTCGGCGGCCGTTTCTCGACATGGCAGAGAACAAGGTGCTTGACGGCATCAAAGCCAATTGCCCCCAATTGCAGGGCCTTCTTCACGGCGGCATGCAGATCGTCGATGTCGAAGGTCTCGAGCAGGCGCAAAACCTGCACGTACTCGCGGCGTCCGGCCTTGATCATCCGCGCCTCCATCAGGCGGCGCAGTGTTGCGAACTCGGGCGGCAGGCTCCATTCAGCCAAGGGAGCTGCTTGGTCCAGGGCGTTGATCTTGCGCTCGATCAGCGGAAGGTAATGCAGCGGATCGAAGACCATGTCCTCGCGGTCGTAGCAGCGGGGATGGCGTGTGATGACTTCGCCGCTGCAGCCAATAACCACCTCGTCGACATAGCCCCTGATCCAGACGTCGCGGTGGCCGTAAGCGACCGGTACCGAGTAATCGTTGGTTTTGTAGCGCACCAGCGCCTGCGAACTGACCCTTCCGGTTGCCTGGTCACAGGCATCGAACGGTGCCGCAGGAAGGCCGGTCATCGCCGCCAGATCCCGCGCGAGGCGTTGACCGATCGTCTCGGACTGGCCCCGCAGGACATCCGCCTGACGTTCGCGGCACTGCTCCTCCAAATAGGCGTTGAACGCCTCCCAGCTCGCAAACCGCGGGATCGGTACCATGAAGTTGCGGCGGGAATAGCCGACCAGCCCTTCCGCGTTACCCTTGTCGTTGCCCTTGCCGGGGCGGCCGTAGCGATCGCGGAACAGGTAGTGCGACAGGAACCCGCTGAAGAGCGTGGCCCGCTTACGCGTTCCGTTCGGAAGAATCTTCGCAACCAGGCAGCGGTCGTTGTCGTAGAGGATCGATATCGGCACCTTGCCGAAGAACGCGAAGGCGTGGACGTGGCCATCAACCCAGGCTTCCGCCGTTGCCGCCGGATAGGCCCGCACAAAGCAGGCATCACTGTGCGGCAGGTCCATGACGAAGAAATGCGCCTTCTGCTCGACACCGCCAATGATGACAACCGCCTCGCCGAAATCGGCCTGGGCATGGCCGGGCCGATGGACCAGCGGCACGAACATCTCGCGACCGCGCCGTTCGCGCTCCCGCATGTAGTCCTTCACGATCGTGTAGCCGCCGGTGAACCCGTGTTCATCGCGGAGCCGGTCGAACACCCGCTTCGCTGTGTGCCGCTGCTTGCGATGAACCCCCAGATCGCCGTCCAGCCAGCCGTCGATAATCCCAGTGAAGCCATCCAGCTTCGGTCGCTTGACCGGTGCCGATCGCCGGTAACCCGGCGGAACCGAGAACGCCATCATCTTGGCTACACTGTCGCGCGAGATGTTGAAATGCCGCGCTGCCTCCCGCTGGCTCATGCCCTCAGCACAGGCCAGCCGAACCTTCCGATATAAATACACAGTAAAAATCCTCCCGCCCTCCCTGTCGCCAGAAAGGGTAAAGGTGGACGACTTTTACACCGCCCGCAGCAAGCTCATCCCGCCGCTACCGTGGCCGACTTTTGCACCGCCGTTCTCACGCGTGAATATGGCATAAGCACTATCCTCCAGAAAATGACTTCGCCTGCGAGCCGGTCATTTTCTGGAGGATAGTGCTGAGCAAACAATAACGGCTGAAGTCTTCTACCAGCTATAAGCTGGTGAGTTTCCTTCAAAGGTGAGACATTAAAATTACAAAATATGGCCCTGCCGAGAAATCGGCAGGGCTTTTTTGTAGCAAAATTGCATCAATTTGCCTGTGTATCGTGCTAAAATGGAGCAAAACTAGATGTTTCACGATTTGAGCCTGGACTTAATCGAGCGATTAGTTAAGTAATAACGGAATGGGGGGGGGGGGTGCGTAAAAATATCACTCTCCGATAAAATGTTGGGATTTGGGAGAGAGAAATGCGTAAATCGTTATTATTAGCCGCCACAGCTATATCTACAATGTCCGTACCTGCCATGGCGCAGGACCGTGATGATGGTACCATTGATAGCAATGTCATTATCGTGACCGCGCAGAGGCAGGCACAAAGTGCTCAGGATGTACCGATTGCGGTTTCCGCATTTTCCGGGGCAGCCTTGGAAGCCCAACAGATCGAGAACAGTTCCGATCTCCAGCTAACGCTCCCGAACATCACCTTTACCAAAACCAATTTTGTCAGTTCCAGTTTTACAATTCGCGGGATCGGCGATCTTTGTGTCGGCGCGTCGTGTGATCAGGCAACCGCCATTCACCTGAACGATTCGCCTCTTTTCGCGACGCGACTTTTTGAAACAGAATTTTTCGATCTCGAACGCGTCGAAGTGCTGCGCGGTCCGCAAGGCACGTTGTTCGGACGCAATGCGACCGCGGGTGTGGTCAATGTTGTCACTGCCAAGCCACAAATGGGAGAGTTCAAGGCATCCGGCGATGCCGAATATGGCAATTATAACGCGATCAAAGTCAAGGGCATGGTCAACATTCCCATCGGTGACAATATCGCATTCCGTGGTGCCGGCGTTTATGTAAAACGCGATGGTTATACCACCAATCTTAACGGCGGCCCTGATCTTGATGACCGGGATATGTATTCGGTGCGTGGTTCGCTGCGTTTCGAACCAACTGCGGATACGACGATTGACCTTTATGCTTCATATTTCCGCGAAGATGACAATCGTATGCGGATTCAGAAGCAATATTGTCAACGTGACCCTACAGGTATTTTGGGTTGTCTGAACAGTTCTCGCAATGCAGAATCGTTCAACGCGAACTCGACTATTGCGGCTACATTATCGTCGCGCGAATTCCTTGCAACTCAGGGTATTCCAACGGCTTTTGCTCTCGGTAGTCTTTACGGTCCAGACCAATATGCAGGTGTTTCCGTTCCCGCGGATCCGCGGACGGTCAACACGGCCTTCACGCCGGAATATTTTGCCAGCGAGTTGACGTTCCAGGGCAAGATCGAACATGACTTCGGGCCGATCAGCGCGCAACTTTCCGGTACCTACCAGAAGGTCAAGCTGGATTCTCGGCAGGACTATAACAACAATATTGGCCGTAGGGATATTTATGCAACTGGATTAAACACGCTTGCTGCAGCTGCAGCTGGTGCGATCCCAGGTCTTCCTGCAGCTTATTTTGCACCTCTTGCTTCTGCGATCATTCCGGATGGACCGAACGGCGTGCTTTGTACTTCAGATACTGATACCACCGGTCTCGGGGTATTTGGGGGCAACAGCATTTGCGACGCAACACCGCTTCAATTTGACCGGTCGAATCTGGATAACAGCAGTTGGTCCGTCGAGGCGATCATCTCAAGCGATCTGGATGGTCCGTTCAACTTCCTGGTCGGCGGTATTTATGCCGACTCTCATCTGACCGAGAACAGCTATTATGTGAACGCCTTCGGGCTCGATTATGGGGCAGGTTTGCTCGGTAGCTTCATTTCGCTTGCCGATGGCTTGCCGCCTTCATTCCTCGGCACGCCATATTATCGCAACCATTCGGATGATCTGACGGTCAAATCCTATGGCCTGTTCGGCGAAGTCTATTTCGATATCAGCGACAAGCTGAAACTGACGGGTGGACTGCGTTACAACAACGACAAGAAAAAAGTTAGAGCGCGTACAACGCTGGCAGACTTCCTTGTGCCATATAGTCAAACAACCGATGCGTTTGAATCACCATTCGTCGGATCTTTGGATGCCGATCCAGGTATACCCGGTAATCAACTTTTCCAGAATCGGGAGGTCAAGTTCAATGAAATCACTGGCCGTGCGGTGCTTGATTATAAAATCACCGACGACAATCTGATCTATGCATCCTATTCTCGCGGTTATAAGTCAGGTGGTATAAATCCGCCACTGCAGCCAATTTTCGCAGCTCCGGAATCCTTCCGGCCCGAGCAGGTCGATGCGTTTGAAATCGGATCGAAAAATACATTTGGCGATGGGGCTCTGCAACTCAACCTGACTGCATTCTACTATAAATATAAGGGTTTGCAGCTCAGCAAGATTGTTGCTCGGACCGCTGTAAACGAAAATATCGATGCCGATATTTACGGTGCGGAAGTCGAGGCAGTCATTCGTCCTGATCCGGACTGGATGATCAACATGGGCTTCAGCTATCTGCACACCAAGGTCAAGGGCGATACGTTTAACAGCGATCCGCGCGATTTTGGCGGAGGCCGGTCGGATGCGGTCATCATCCAGGATATTACCAATGCATCCAATTGTGCGGTGGCTTCCACGTCCGGAAATGCAGCTGGTGTAAATGCTTTTGTCAACACGATAAATGGTGCGATCAATGCCGGTCTGGTGCCGGGACTTGCACCTGGAGCAGGCCTGCAACCAACCACGGCATTCCCTGCTGATGGTGGCATTGCTTCAACCGGTGCCTTTGGTATTTGCGCTGTGCTGGACGCAGCGGCCCAAGGAGCTTTTGCTGGTGCAGGCGTTGTTCCGGCAGCCTTTGGCGGGATCGAGTATTTCTCTGCCGGTGTTCCCAAGAACATTCGTGGGAACCAGTTGCCACAGGCACCTCAGCTGAAATTCTCCACTGGCGTGCAATATACCATGAACTTTGACAATGGCATGAGTCTGGTCCCGCGTGTTGACCTTGCTTATACCGGTGAAAGTTTCGGCAGTATCTTCAACGGCAATGTCAACCGGATCAAAGGTTATGCGCAAGCAAACGCCCAGATTCAGTTGAACGGTACGGATGACCGCTGGTATGTTCGTGGATTTGTCCAGAATATTTTCGACAGCAACTCGGAGACCGGACTATATGTCACCGATCAGTCGTCGGGCTTGTACACGAATATCTTCTCACTTGAGCCACGCCGCTATGGTATTGGAGCTGGCTTCAAGTTCTGATCTGAAGCGACCATGATATGAAGAAAGCCCTGCCGGGAAACCGGCGGGGCTTTTTTTGATCATCTAAGATGCCTTTTGGCGAAAGCGCGACCTGATCCGGATTTTAGATATATCTCGAAATTGGCAGCCATTTTGCGATCAGGAAAGCCGTGCATGGAGACTAACTCCCAAGGGCGAGGCGTGCTGTAAGCGTGGCAAGGACCTTCCAATTACCCACAAGTCGTCGCACGTGTGATTCCATTGGCCGCGCGGACCTTGCTCACGTGGAATCGGGTATGATTCATCCTCTGGCACCTGAAATAGCTGACGGGGTGCACAAGGGGGAATTCTGGTTTCGACGCAGTGAGATGGGCCGATGGGGAAGTTGATATCGGCGCATTTCGCGACAAGCGTCTGGGCGAGCGGCTTAGAACGATGCTTGCGCAGATGGCAGGAGCGATTGGCGCACCGATCCCGATGGCCTGTCAGGACTGGGCCAATACCAAGGCAGCTTACCGCTTCCTGTCTAACGGCTCAGTGAACGAAGGCGAAATCCTCGCCGGCCATTTTCAAGCAACGCGAGCGCGTGTTGGAACGCTTGAAGGGCCAATCCTCGTTCTACAGGACACCACTGAATTCTCCTATCAACGCCGCGCGCCGGAAAAAATCGGTGCAATCGGCCTGGCACCCAGCCGACGCGATGAAAATGGCAGGCTGCGACTTCATACGGTCTGTGGCCTGCTCATGCATTCTAGCCTTGCGATCACGACCGAGGGATTGCCGCTGGGTCTGACAGCAGCGAAATTCTGGACCCGCACCAAATTCAAGGGCACCAACGCGCTGAAACGAAGGATCAATCCTACGCGTGTGCCGAACGAGGAGAAGGAAAGCTACCGCTGGCTCGAGAACATGCGTCAGTCGACCGCTATGCTGGGCGAGTCCGAGCGACTGGTCCACATCGGCGACCGGGAGAACGACATTTACGAATTCTTTTGCGAAGCGCAGGCACTCGGCACACATTTTCTGGTCCGCACCTGTGTCGATCGTCTGGCCGGTGACGGTGACCACACCATTGCCGACGAAATGAGCGAGGTTTCCGTGCAGGGCATGCAACGGGTCGTCATCGACAAGGACGATCATGCCGACATTGAGTTACGCTATAGACGGATCCAGGTGTTGCCACCGATCGGCAAGCAAAAGCGCTATCCGTCTCTCAACCTTACCATCCTGCATGCCCGTGAGTGTAGAGCACCTGAAGGGCGGGCCCCCTATCGATTGGAGGCTTATCACTGATCTGCCGGTAACAACGCCTGCCGAAGCGATTGAAAAGCTCGACTGGTACGCCCAACGCTGGAAGATCGAGCTTTTCCACAAGATACTAAAATCCGGCTGTCGGGCTGAGGATGCACGGCTCCGGACTGCCGATCGACTTGTCAATCTGATCGCAATATTCTGCATCCTGTCATGGCGCATCTTCTGGATGACCATGATCAATCGCGCCGCGCCTTCCGCATCACCCAGGCTCGCGCTGACCGATGACGAAATCGTCCTGATCGATCATCTTGTGGCTTCCAGAAAGAAGGTGCCCAGGCTCAGAACCATATCCGATTACCTGTACGAAATCGCGCGGCTCGGCGGCTATCTCGCTCGCGCCAATGACCCGTCTCCAGGTAACATTGTGATCTGGCGAGGATGGACCCGCCTCATGGACATCAAAATCGGTGCCAACGCCATCCGTAAGACTTGTGGGTAATTGGAAGGTCCTCGCCACGCTTACGTGGGTGTGGCCCCTCAATACGTATCAATGTTGGGCAAGTGCACGCGGCCTCACATGGGCCGTCGGCATCCCGTACAAGCAGAAAGTCTATCCCGCCGACGTGGCGATGATTTTTCCCGTCGCCGGGCGTGGTCGCCCCCGCAAGCGGCACATTCCCGACGCTACATCGGTATCGGCAAAGGCGATGTTGGAGGTAGCAAAGTGGCGCAAGGTCAGTTGGCGGCGCGGAACCAAGGGGCTGCTCTCGGCACGCTTCGCCGCCGTTCGCGTGCGAGTTGCCGATGGCCCGCCTCAACGCATCCGGAACAGTGGCGCGCAACATCTGCCCGGCGAGGAAGTGTGGCTGGTCGGCGCACATCGCTCAACCGGCGAGCGCAAATACTACCTCCCCAACCTGTCCTCCGACACGCCGATCAAGCCGCTTGCCGGAGCCATCAAGGCCCGTTGGGTCTGCGAACAGGGACATCAGCAACTCAAGGAAGAGCTCGGCCTCGATCACTTCGAAGGCCGATCATGGAAGGGGCTTCACCGACATGCGCTGATGTCGATGATTGCCTTGGCCTTCCTGCAATCCCGCCTCCTCAAGCAGGCCAAGGGGGAAAAAAGAATCGCCGGGTCGCCACCACAGCCGAGCCTGCCGACGATCAGGCAGGCCATCATTGAACGCCTCGCCAAACCTCCTGATCTGACGTGTCCACAGTGCGGACACTGCATCTCTCATCGCTCGCTCACAAATCTGCCAAAGTAGTGTTAGAACTGGCCACGCAATGTGATGCCATAGGTTCTTGGTTCCGCAAGGAAAGCCGAATAGGTCTGCTGCGATGCGACAAATGGCGTGTTGAACGCAACCTGCGAATAACCAACATTGAAGACATTTTGTGCCCAGCCTTCGATCGCCCATAGATCATCCGGACCACGGATACCGATACGCGCATTCACCAGCGTGAACCCGTCCTGTTCCTTGCCATACAGCAAATCCGAACCGGTGTTATAGTCGCTGGTCGTACGAGCGTTCACATAGAATAGACCGGTCAGCCCGCTATTTCCGATTGGCGGGGTATAGGACAATGACGCCGTAGCAGTGATTTCAGGCGCGTTGGACAGATTGTCGCCTGGCAGCAGGCGCAAAGCCGGATCGAGTGGAGAGCCAGTATCACGGCCAACCAGATTATTTTCATAGCTGGTATCGGTATAAATCAGGCCCATCGAGATATTCACGTCTCTGATCGGGTTGATCGACGCTTCCAGTTCGACACCCTGCGCGACAACGCCATATTTGACGTTATCCGGGGTACAATTGCCCGTTGCGCCGCTGGCATCGCGATCCGCACCACCGAGATCATCGCTACACGCGTTTACATTCTGAACCACATAAGCGGAGCCATTGAACGTATTCAGCTGGAAATTGTCAAACTGCTGACGGAATGCCGCCACGCTCAGCGAAAATTCACGGGTCGAATATTTTGCACCGATTTCAAATGCATCTACCGTTTCCTGGTCAAACTGGAGATTGGCGGTGCTGCCCGTCACTGCCGGATTGCCCAAAGTTGAACTGGTCAGCGCAGACCGGTCCAGGTTGAAACCACCAGCTTTATAACCGCGCGAGTAGCTACCATAAATCAGCAGGTCGTCGGTTGGCTTGTAGGACAAAATGGCTGTGCCGGTAAATTCGCTCTCGCTCCGGCTATCGGCCAGCGATACGCCATCCAGTTCAGAGGTTGAGTTGCCCTGACAGGACAGACCGATCAGACCGCCTGCCAATGCACCAAGTCCTCCGCTAAGTAAGGGAGTGAACAATGCCCGCTGGATCGGACACATCGTATTGTCGTTGGTGAAGGCTGCGTTAAAATCCTTGGTTTCATTGGTATAGCGCAGTCCCAAAGTCAGATCGAGCTTGTCGGTAACGTGGAAGATATTGTGGGTGAAAAAAGCAAAATTTTCGCTTTTCTGATTATATGTGTCGAGCACCGTTCCCTTGTCATTGATCTGAGCCAGATTGTCCAGACCGGCAAAAATCAACGGTGTCGCTGCACCGAATGCGCCAGCACCTCCATTTGCGGCTTGCAATGCAGCCCTGCCGCCAGCGCTTAGACAGCCTGTGCTGGTTGGAGATGCAAGGGCCGGGTTAACGGCATTGACGACACGGCATGGTGCGAAGGCACCATATTGCGAACCAAAGCGCAGATTATCTCGTACCTCAAGCTTTTCGTTGGCGTAAAAACCGCCGACCAACCAATCCAGCTTGTCGTCGAACGCCGAACCCTGCAGTCGCAGTTCTTGCGTAAAGGTTTTAAACTCACGAGCACCGGCATTTTCATTCGGCTCGCGATAAAGGATATCTACCTGTGTGTAATCGGTATCACTACCCTGAAAGTTGGAATATTCACGATATCCGGTGATCGACGTGAAGTTCATCTCACCCAGTTCGGCATTGAGTTCAACCGAAGCGCCAAAATCCTCGGTTTCACCGGCATATGAACGACCGGGTGTGACATAGATATCCCGGTTGAACGTACTTTGCGTAAGCGCGTTGCTGTTTTGACCGAGCGCCAACAGCACCGGTATGATCGGATTCGCCGTGTCGGTAAGAGCGGGCGCACCAGGCTGTGGAAGAGCGAAAGGATCAAGTCCCGGGCTTACTCTTGCCCGCTGCGCAAATTCAGGCTGGACGAACGTCGCTGCACAGCAGGATTCGTCTTTCTTTGAATAGTCACCAATCACCCGGACCGTCAGTCCATCCTTTGGCTCAAACAACAGCTGGCCACGCACAAGAAACCGGTCTTTGTTATTGACGTCGGTTCCGTTTACAACATCATTGTAAAAGCCGTCGCGCTTCAAATAAACGCCGTCGACGCGCGCAGCAATCGTATCGCTCAACGGGCCATTAATGCCCCCTTCCAGACGTATCTGGTTGTAATTGCCGTAGGATGCTGCGGCATGTCCTGAGAATGTAAATTCAGGGGCGGCAGTGGTAATGCTGATCATACCGGCAGAAGAGTTGCGGCCACCCAATGTTCCTTGCGGACCCCGCAGAACTTCGATCCGATCAATCGGGCCAAGTTCGCTGAGCGCATTACCACTACGCGAACGATAGACACCATCGATGAACACGGCCACGGAGCTTTCCAGTCCGGGGTTGTCACCCACGGTACCGATACCGCGAATACGGGCAGAGCCATTGGCTTCGTTTCCGGTCGATGACACAAGCAATGAAGGCGCAAGCTGGTTGAGCTCACGAATGTCGGTTGCCCCACTCTTCTGCAATTGTTCCGCGTTAATGGCCGAAACAGCAATAGGAACATCGGACAAAGCTTGCGACCGGCCCTGTGCGGTCACCACGATCACATTATTATCGACGGCACCCTCATCACTTCCGTCAACTTGGTCGGCGGCATCCGATTGCGTCTGTGCATAAACGGGGGCGGTGGTGATTGCTGCAAGTGCAAATGCGCACGCAGATAGATTCAACGCTAATTTCATAACATGCTCTCCTGAAAATTTATTTTTTATCCTCATTAATGTATAGCCTAGCCCGTCACATTTGATAGCCAAATCTCGCATCAATGCACCGTTTTCTGCAAACTGTGGCTTTATTGTCAGCCTATGCGGCACTTTTGGCGCAACAAATGAGCAGCCGATTTGCTTCCAACATCCAATGGCCCGCATCTTCTGGAAACAGAGAATAATTAATAAGAGCAGGATGACGTAGCGTCATAGCTGGCGCGGCCTGATCTCCCCGCATTTTGGATGGTTTCCAGGCAAATTTTTGGCCGTCCCAAACACTGCTTGGACCGAAACCGGGTCAATCACTATTTATCGGCCGTCGAGAGCGCAACGCCTGCGCCAGAGTCCCCTCATCGAGATAGTCCAGCTCACCGCCCACCGGTATCCCGTGCGACAGCTGACTGAGTCTCACGGGATAATTTTCCAATCGCTCGGCGATATAATGGGCCGTCGTCTGACCCTCCAAAGTGGCATTCATCGCCAGAACGACTTCGTCAATCCCGCCCTGCTCGACGCGCTTGATCAGCTTGTCGATCGCAATGTCTTCGGGCCGCACGCCGTCCAGTGCTGACAACCGCCCGCCAAGCACATGGAATTTTCCGGGAAACAGCCGCGGTGGGGCATAATGGGTAAAAGGAGTCCCACTATGTGACGACGCAAAGAGCCGACGATCCCGGCAGAGTTACTGGATCAACTATTGGCATGATCGGATGCAGCTTCTGCGCTGGATCAGGGAGGGTTGCTGGATTCGTTGAAGAAGGCGCTCGCCGAACGGGCGTTGAATGCCGAGATGGATCATCATCTGGGTGGCGATGAACAGGTAGGCAACAGCCGCAATGGCTATGGCCGCAAGCGCGTCATCACCGATAGCAGCAAAATCGAGATCGAGGTGCCGCGCGACCGCGAGGGCAGCTTTGATCCGCAGTTGATTGCTAAATACCAGCGCCGGTTCCCTGGTTTTGATGAGAAGATTATCTCAAT
The DNA here is from genome assembly GCF_002776575.1 of Sphingorhabdus sp. YGSMI21. GTDB lineage: Bacteria > Pseudomonadota > Alphaproteobacteria > Sphingomonadales > Sphingomonadaceae > Parasphingorhabdus. The sequence goes on from NZ_CP022548.1 coordinate 62,157, forward strand.
GAATGCGCGCGGGATGAGCACACGAGAGATCACCGGGCATCTGCGCGCCCTGTACGGCATCGACGTATCGCCTGACCTGATCTCGACTGTCACCGACGGCGAGCATCGCGCCGTGCCGGGGGCACGGGAAGACGCGCAGCGCTGGAAGAAGTTACTGCCTGGCAGCAGCGGCCGCTTGATCCGGCCTATCCACTGGTGTTTTTCGACGCCATTCGCGTCAAGATCCGCGATGAAGGCATGGTTCGCAGCAAAGCTATTCATATCGCGCTTGGCGTCCGCGCTGATGGCCGCAAAGAGGTTCTCGGCCTGTGGATTGAACAAAATGAAGGTGCCAAATTCTGGTTGCGCGTTATGAACGAGCTTAAAAACCGGGGCACCGAGGATATCATGCTGGCAGTCGTTGATGGTCTCAAGGGCTTTCCCGATGCGATAACGGCGGTATTTCCCGAAGCCGTCGTGCAGTGAGAACGGCGGTGCAAAAGTCGGCCACGGTAGCGGCGGGATGAGCTTGCTGCGGGCGGTGTAAAAGTCGTCCACCTTTACCCTTTCTGGCGACAGGGAGGGCGGGAGGATTTTTACTGTGTATTTATATCGGAAGGTTCGGCTGGCCTGTGCTGAGGGCATGAGCCAGCGGGAGGCAGCGCGGCATTTCAACATCTCGCGCGACAGTGTAGCCAAGATGATGGCGTTCTCGGTTCCGCCGGGTTACCGGCGATCGGCACCGGTCAAGCGACCGAAGCTGGATGGCTTCACTGGGATTATCGACGGCTGGCTGGACGGCGATCTGGGGGTTCATCGCAAGCAGCGGCACACAGCGAAGCGGGTGTTCGACCGGCTCCGCGATGAACACGGGTTCACCGGCGGCTACACGATCGTGAAGGACTACATGCGGGAGCGCGAACGGCGCGGTCGCGAGATGTTCGTGCCGCTGGTCCATCGGCCCGGCCATGCCCAGGCCGATTTCGGCGAGGCGGTTGTCATCATTGGCGGTGTCGAGCAGAAGGCGCATTTCTTCGTCATGGACCTGCCGCACAGTGATGCCTGCTTTGTGCGGGCCTATCCGGCGGCAACGGCGGAAGCCTGGGTTGATGGCCACGTCCACGCCTTCGCGTTCTTCGGCAAGGTGCCGATATCGATCCTCTACGACAACGACCGCTGCCTGGTTGCGAAGATTCTTCCGAACGGAACGCGTAAGCGGGCCACGCTCTTCAGCGGGTTCCTGTCGCACTACCTGTTCCGCGATCGCTACGGCCGCCCCGGCAAGGGCAACGACAAGGGTAACGCGGAAGGGCTGGTCGGCTATTCCCGCCGCAACTTCATGGTACCGATCCCGCGGTTTGCGAGCTGGGAGGCGTTCAACGCCTATTTGGAGGAGCAGTGCCGCGAACGTCAGGCGGATGTCCTGCGGGGCCAGTCCGAGACGATCGGTCAACGCCTCGCGCGGGATCTGGCGGCGATGACCGGCCTTCCTGCGGCACCGTTCGATGCCTGTGACCAGGCAACCGGAAGGGTCAGTTCGCAGGCGCTGGTGCGCTACAAAACCAACGATTACTCGGTACCGGTCGCTTACGGCCACCGCGACGTCTGGATCAGGGGCTATGTCGACGAGGTGGTTATTGGCTGCAGCGGCGAAGTCATCACACGCCATCCCCGCTGCTACGACCGCGAGGACATGGTCTTCGATCCGCTGCATTACCTTCCGCTGATCGAGCGCAAGATCAACGCCCTGGACCAAGCAGCTCCCTTGGCTGAATGGAGCCTGCCGCCCGAGTTCGCAACACTGCGCCGCCTGATGGAGGCGCGGATGATCAAGGCCGGACGCCGCGAGTACGTGCAGGTTTTGCGCCTGCTCGAGACCTTCGACATCGACGATCTGCATGCCGCCGTGAAGAAGGCCCTGCAATTGGGGGCAATTGGCTTTGATGCCGTCAAGCACCTTGTTCTCTGCCATGTCGAGAAACGGCCGCCGAAGCTCGACCTCGATGTCTATCCCTACCTGCCGCGCGCCAATGTCGAGACCACATCGGCCGCCAGCTACATGGCCCTGATGACGGAGCCGGCGGAATGACCGACGCGCCGAAGATCCTGCTGGCCGATCATCTGAAGACGCTGAAGCTGCCGACATTCCTGCGCGAGTATGAAAAGCTCGCGCGCCAGTGCGCCGCCGAGGGGCTGGATCATGTCCAGTTCCTGGGACGTCTGGTCGAGCTGGAGCTGATCGATCGCGAGCGCAGAATGATCGAACGCCGTATCAAGGCCGCGAAATTCCCGGCCACCAAGAGCCTCGACAGCTTCGACTTCAAGGCGATCCCAAAGCTGAACAAGATGCAGGTGCTGGAACTGGCCCGCTGCGAATGGATCGACCGGCGCGAGAATGTCATCGCCCTTGGCCCGAGCGGCACAGGCAAGACCCATGTCGCCCTCGGACTTGGGCTGGCTGCCTGCCAGAAGGGCCTCTCGGTCAGCTTCACCACCGCCGCGACGCTGGTCAACGAGATGATGGAAGCCCGAGACGAGCGCCGTCTGCTCCGCCTGCAAAAGCAGCTGGCCGCGGTCAAGCTGCTCATCATCGACGAGTTGGGCTTTGTGCCATTGTCCAAGACCGGTGCAGAGCTCTTGTTCGAACTGATCTCGCAGCGCTATGAGCGCGGCTCCACGATGATAACCAGCAATTTGCCATTCGACGAATGGACCGAAACCTTCGGCACCGAACGTCTGACCGGAGCACTGCTCGATCGGCTGACCCACCACGTCAACATCCTCGAGATGAATGGCGACAGCTATCGACTCGGCCAAAGCCGTGCCCGGAAGGCAAAAGCCGCCACCTGATCCAGCCAATCCAGATTTGGCCCTGACGGGCCAAAGCGGCCAGTCAACCGCCAGCTATTTGGGGAGCGCGGCTGACTGGCCGCCGCCATTTTGCACCCATCACGCTCAACCAAAAACTGGTCTACTTTTGCGCCGCCATATGGCCTGATTTTACTCCGCCGTTGACAATCGCCAAGCCATATTGAAAAAAGAAACGTCCGACTATCCCTTCCATAAAGGCAATAGGCACAAACACTGCCAACGTGGCAAATGTCCCGGCAAGCACCGCCAATGCGACCCGCTTGGTTGCTATTGGTGCGGCCTCCATTGGATCAGCACCTTCATCGACATCGCTTTGCACGGCTTCAACAACGACGATAGCGTCATCAACAAGCAATCCAATCGCGACCGTCAGCGCCAATAATGTCATGAAATTAAGCGTAAAATCGAAGGCAGCAAAGGCAGCGAACGTGGCAATAACGGAAGTCGGGATGGCCAGCATAACGATAAAAGTTGCCCGCCAGCTGAGCAGAAAAAAGAACGTGACAAAAACAACCAATACCACCGCGATCATCAAATCAAACAGGACATCACCAATGGCCGATTCGATAAATCTCGCGGTCTCTCTCGTGACAACAATTTCAACTCCGCTCGGTAGCTGGCCCTTGATTTGCTCTATCTCCGCTTTGATTGCCCTGGTCATTGCAACCGTATTACTTCCAGATTGCTTGCGAACCTCAAGGACAACTCCAGGGCGACCATTCAACTGGGCATAGCTGGTTTCATCCTCGACCGAGTCTTCCACGCGCCCGATATCGCGGACCCGTGTGACCTGTCCGTTGGGCCGATAAGCTACCGCGAGATTGCCAAATTCCGAGGCTGTATTGGCTTCCGCCAATGTTCTGGTTCCATATTGCTTACTGCGACCATCAATCTCAAGACGGCCGCCCGGCAACTCGGCATTTTCGTTTCTCAATGCCGTTATAACATTATCCGCACTAACGGCGCTCGAACGCATCTTTGCAGGATCAAGCCAGACCCGCATTTCTCTTTCCCGCCCACCTACAATTGAGATAGAACCTACACCGCGAATACGCTGAAGCCTCTCTTTAACGACCTCATCTGCAAAGACTGTAAGTTCTCGGACCGGCGCATCTCCTGCTATCAGCAGCGACAATATCGGCGCTGCGTCCGGATCAAGCTTTTCGACAATAGGCGCGTCCGATTCTTCCGGCAAATTGCTTAATATGCTGGCCACCCGGTCCCTGACATCCTGAGCCTTCACATCGGCATCTTCCGACAACTCAAACTCCAACACCACCTGACTGACGCCTTCGGCGCTGACTGAGCGCATTTGCCGAATGCCCGAAACGCTGTTGACCTCTTCCTCGATAACGTCGGTTATTTCAGTCTCAATCGTATCTGGAGACGCACCGGGCAAAGTCGTTGTTATCGAAACATAAGGAAATTCGATTTTGGGGAACAGATCAACACCTAATCTCCCAAAACTCAACAGGCCCAGAACGACTAGCGAAGCAATCACCATTGTCGCGAAAACGGGACGCCGGATCGAGACATCAGAAATCCACATCAGCTTACCGTGCAGACTTTCTTTGCTTGCGCTCTACTTTTTGCCCATCGCGCAAAGTGGATGGTGGGTTTTGGATGATTTTTTCGCCGCTCTGAACGCCTTGGGTGACCTTGACCCGTTCGAAATCTATGCTTTCGACCTTTACATCCCTTTGGCGTGCAATACCATTCTCGAACAGGAATATATATGCGGCCGCGCTATCACCTTTGACAGCCGATTTAGGAAGAATAATTGCAGATTCTGGCGGCGTCTCGATTAGCGCCCGCACACCAAGTCCGCTACTGATCCGATAGTTCGGGTTTCTTATCAGGCAATCGCAATTCGACCGTCCGGGATTCCGGGTCAACCCGGTCATTGATGATGAACACAAAGCTGTCGAAAGGCTCATCAAAGCCATCAATATAAACCTTTGCCTTCTGGTTGAGCTTGAAATCATCAACCCGGGCCTGCGGAGCACTGACGATTGCTGCTACTATTTCTAATTCCTGTAGTTGCAAGGCTGCGGATTGTTCACCCATCGAAAAGCGATTGTTGAGATAGGACCCCTCGTCGACCAATCTGGCTGTAACGACGCCGTTATATGGAGCGCGGGCAACAGTATCGCGCAGCGCTTGTTTGGCCGTGGCCAGTAGCGATTGCGATTGAGAAACCTGCGCTTTCGCGACGATCAAGTCTGTTTCAACCCTTTCGACCTGTGCTTTCGATACAAAACCTCGCGGGGCAAGCGCAATTACGCGGTCATATTGGCGCTGGGCCTGTGTCGCCTGTGCTTCCGTCAGGCGTAGCGCCGCTGATGCTTCCGCGACGCGTCTTTTATAATCTGCTTGCCTGATCTGGAACAGCGCTTGGCCCTTCTTCACCCGGTCACCGACCGTCACAAACATGGTTTCGAGCGGTCCTTCGACGAGAGCGCCAATTGCGCTGCTTTGCTTGGCCGCAATCGTGCCAAAAACCTCTACGGGCTCGGCTAAAGGTTCGGATTTGGCTGTTAAAAAGTCTACTTCGAATGTCGCGCTTTTATGAATGTCATCATCATTGGCATTCTCGGTATCTTCGCTCGCGCAGCCCGAAACCAAGCCCAACATGACTAGAGACAAGAGCATTATGACTTTTTTGACAACCATCTACGTGCTCAAATATGTCCCGCGACCGCTAGCCACCAAGCGATCATCATCGTCGATAATGCGCGTGTCTGCGGTGCTTATGGTTTTTCCAAGCTTCACGACCTGCCCAAATGCAAGAAGCGGGCCGTTGGTGGCTGCCCGATGATAATCTACCCTCATATCCACGGTCGCCTTGGCAATACCCCCTGCAGCAATAATGGCATAAAGCCCGGTCAAATCGATCAGAGACGCCAATATGCCGCCATGCACGGCCCCAATCACGGGATTAGATACAAGTTCGTCCCGCCACGGCATTTCCAGTTCCAAATGATCGTTGTTTTGCTGAATAATTTTCAGACCCAACCAGCGATGGAAAGGCGCAATCTGCATTATGTCAGCAAGATTTTCGGTATTATATTTCATGCTGCGGCACCGCGACTGTGGGTCGCATTCAAGAAGGATATTATCGCCGAGCAAAACGCATCGTTGCGGTCACCAACAACCATATGGCTAGCGTCTGCAATGTCGGTTAAAAGCGCGCTAGGAACCAGCGTTTGGAAATGAGCTACGGCCTCTTCAGACACCATGTCGCTGGAACCTCCGCGTATGAGATGAACTGGCAGTGTCAACTTCGCGGCTGCCGCACTTAACCTGTCAAAACCATTGTCTTTTGCTTCGATAGAGTTGTCGCGAGTATGCGTCACGTGGTGAATAAAATTGGGGTCCCAATGCCAATAATATCGCCCGTCTTCCCGTTTACGTAAATATCGATCAAGCTTGCCTGTGCCGGTGCGTTTCTCTCGCTGCGGCATGTACTCGGCGATAATTCTGGCAGCTTCTTCTGGGGAGGAAAATCCATCTGTCATGTGGGCCTGCATGAACCCGACCACTCTCGACACTCCGACGGCTTCCATCTTCGGCGCGATATCAACCAGTGTCAGCGACCTAAAGCTAGTGGGAGCCAGTTCACCGGCCGCAATCATGCCCGCGATTCCGCCCAGTGATGCTCCCACTAACGCTGGAGGATTACTTAGCTGCTTGGAAATAGCGATTAGATCACGCGCAAAATCGCGCATATCGTAAGCGCCATCTGATGCCCATTCACTGTCCCCATGACCACGCATGTCAAGGGCCGTCGCGCGGTAACCAGCGTTGGCGAGTTCATCCAGCACCTTCGCCCAGGCATGACGGGTTTGTCCGCCACCATGCGCAAGCATTACCGGAAAGCCGGTTTTTGGCCCAGTCGTGCTTGCCGTGATCTGCAAGCCGTTGTGACCGGCCAAGATACTCTCTTCATGATCCATACCGATTTTATAGGCTGTATAGTGACAGACAGTAAAGGGCTTTATATTATATTAAATTGATGATATGGTCACTATCATGACAACGGAAACAGCTATAATGAGTGCCAACGCGCAGGACGGCTTCCTCAACGAGACCGATGAGTTTGCGTTTTTGCTGGAGGAAGTACCGCGAGTTCTGCGCAAGACATTTGATGAATCCATTGCCCAGTTCGGCTTGTCCCGCACACAGTGGAGAACATTGGCCTATCTGATCAAGACCGAGGGAATGACGCAAACCGAGTTGGCAAATTGCCTTGAGCTGGAACGCGCTACGATCGGATTAACGATTGATCATCTTGAAAAACTGAGATTTGTCGAACGCCGGTCCGCAGAAGGCGACCGGCGCGTCTGGCGGATATTCCTGCGTCCAAAGGTAATCGATATCATTCCACAACTTCGGAAAGAGGCTAACGCCGTTTATAAAAAGATGTTCAAAGGCGTTTCCAACGCAGACGTGGCCATCATCCGAACCGCGATGGAAAAAATGGTTGGGAATCTAAGGGAATGTTGAGTGTTTAATCTCCCAAAATTTTAGCGAGTTCTGATCCTTCTCTCCCGTTGGATCAGCTGGAGCGAGTGGCTGGGGCCACTCGCTCCCTTTTTTTTGCAGTCCAGGCCAATTAATTTAATAATTATCGGACGGTGAATTATACCGTTGATACCTGCCGGGACACCAATCAAATATGCGCTAGCGCACAAAAGTTGCTATCGCTGTGGCTAGCGGTTTCTCTGGTTCATGGAAACAGCTGGCGCGGACAAAGCTCGCGGCTTTGCCTTCACGTTCAAAACAACTGTTCGTGAATAGATCGCGCGAACCTACGGCTGGACGCAAATAACGAATGTCAATTGACTCTAGCTGCTGGCCGATCGAACTTTCACCGCCTGCCACACGGCCCTGGCATGCAGACATCAGCGCCGCAGCAACGGCGCCGCCATGGACAATATTTCCGCTTTCCCATCCCAAAACGGCCCGATTTCCTGCTGCAATTTGTGGAGAGTCTGGTGCGCCCGATAAACCCAAACTGGTGCTCATTGGTCCGGGCATTGCTTGAGGACTGAAATCACCGATCAAATTATAGTCGGCCGGAGCGCCCCCCGGGAAGCTCCCCAAACGAAACAGGCCTGTTGCTGTTCCGACGATATCTTTGGACGAGTTGGTTACACTGCCTGTTACAGTGGCAGATGTTTTCCCAACCATCACCGCTTCGGCGGTCAACGTCAATTCATCCCCCATCGAAGATCCTGATAAAAGTCCGATCCGCAAATCAAAAGTTGAAATTCCGATTTCAGCCGCAATCAGTCCTTTCAACGATTGGGACAATCCTTGATCGATAAAGCCCATGAGTGCCAGCGGATCAAGGTTTGGATTTCCCGGTGCTTTGGCAATCCGCCTATTGGCTTTCATTCGACTGATCGAACGCCCGCTGCTGCATTCCAGCAACTCCATGCCGAGCGTCAATTGATAGGGGGTTACAAGTCGAACCCGCATTTTCTCACCCGTCTGTCCATCTGGCTTGATTGCGCAGTCATCCATTTAACTTCCAATAAGGCATACTCAAAATTCCTTAGTTAGGCGTAAATTGCAAACAAACGACTCCGTTCGCCGGAGACGCGAAAATTGATGCCCGCAAAACCCGAACGGTGCAAGGTCATCATGATCTTGGGGAATGAGGTCCGATGATTGCTTTTACAATTCTGGCCAACATCCCCTTTGTCATTTGGTCATGTTAAACTAGCAGGGCAACGTTGAGAGGCGTAGGCAGCGTTGCGCGCGTCGCGCATTAGATATTCACCGTTGCGTCGATGCCATATGCGCGCGGTGTGTACATCGGGTGTCTGGGGAGACACTCTCTACCTGCGATTATAGCCTTTCCCGAAGCGCTTCATAGGGCGTTTGGCAAAACCAAAGACTCTTGTCTCGGCTTCGTCGCGCTCGCCTCATTCTTATTTGCGCCTCCTAAGCCGGTACAATCCTATCCCGCGGCTCCTCAGAGGCGCTCCTTAACGGCCTATCCAATCGAAAAACGCCTAAAACTACCCGATCAGGTAGTTGAATACCCCTCATATGCCTGTCTACTTGTTGCAGATAGGAATCGGACACGAAATTCGAAAAAGTCCGATCCATTTATGGACTAGGGATGCATTTGAAAGGTAGAACGGATGGTGAGCCACGCATTGAATAAGTCGCATCTAGATGGCGATGCGGCACTGAACTATGTCGACAAGAAAAAAGCACTATGGATACTCTCCGTTCTTTGGCCAGCAACGCCTCTGGTAGGCCTTTATCTCGTTTCGGAAACGGGCTGGAGCATCTGGTATGGACTGGTTCTGATCCTGTGGTATTTAATTATTCCAGCGCTTGATTTTGTATTTGGTCAGGATTACTCCAATCCGCCCGAAAGCGCGGTAGAAAAACTTGAAAAAAGTACATATTATCGCGTGCTTCTCTACCTTACGGTGCCAATACACTTCGCCGCGCTGATCGGCTGCGCATGGTGGGTTGCCACCCAGGATCTCAGCGCGCTTGAATTTATTGCGCTGGCCCTCTCGTTGGGTGTCGTCAACGGATTGGCACTCAACACCGGCCACGAACTTGGACATAAGAAATCCTCGTTCAGTCGCTGGATGGCAAAGCTTGTGCTTGCCGTTGTCGGCTACGGACACTTCTTCATCGAACATAACAAAGGGCATCACCGCGACGTAGCGACGCCGCTAGATCCCGCAACTTCGCAAATGGGCGAGAATATTTACATTTTCTCGCTGCGCGAAATTCCGGGTGCATTCAAACGCGCTTGGCATCTGGAAAAGGAACGCCTCGCCCGTTGTGGCAGTAGCCCCTGGACTCTCAAAAACGAGATTCTCCAGCCGATGGTCGTCACCGTCCTGCTTTATGGTGCGCTGATCGCCGCATTTGGCACGATCATGCTAGTCTTCCTACCGATTCAAATGGCGTATGGCTGGTGGCAGCTGACGAGCGCGAATTATATCGAGCATTACGGCCTGCTGCGCGAGAAGTTGCCGAATGGCCGGTATGAGCACCAGCAGCCGCGGCACTCGTGGAACGCGAACCATATCATGTCAAACCTGATCCTGTTTCATTTGCAGCGCCATTCGGATCACCATGCGCATCCGACGCGGTCCTATCAGTCGCTGCGTAATTTTGAGGATTTGCCGGCGCTTCCGCTCGGCTATCCAGGGATGTTTTTTCTCGCACTATTCCCAGCTGCATACCGGGCCGTGATGGACAAGCGTACCGTCGCTTGGGCCGGCGGCGATCTGAGTAAAATCCAGATACGCAAGGGCAAACGGGCATATTACGAAAGAAAGTTCGCGGACGCTGCGTAAAACTTTTCGGCGCAGGGTAGAGTCTCTTCCCACACCCACCCTGCGCCGTTCTTCCCAACCGAGTGGCGGTGCAGGTTTGTAGGGTCGAACGCTGTGAAAGCTTTGTGCCCAAGGTCACTGCGGTGTCCCACCGAGCGGTGCAATCCGCACCATGGCTCTCCAGAACAAATTACGAGGTTTATCGATGGCGAAATATCAGTGCCCTGATTGCGGTTATATTTATGACGAGGCCGATGGCGACCCTCATGAAGGTTTCGGACCTGGAACGCCGTGGAGCGAGGTGCCGGAAAGCTGGTCATGTCCCGACTGCGCTGTGCGCGACAAGATCGATTTTACTCCGATTGATGGAGGATCGCAGGCCGCCGAAGTTGGCGCAAGCACGCCCATCACCCCAGATGGTTCCACGACGACCAGCGCCGCTCCAGGGGCCCCATTTCGAAAGTGGGTCTGCATCACCTGCGGGCATATCTATGACGAGGCAACAGGCGATCAGCACGAGGGATTTGCGGTGGGAACTCGGTTCGAAGAAATACCAGACGACTGGTGCTGTCCCGATTGCGGAGCATCCAAGGGCGATTATGTCCTTGTGCGCGATTAAATGACGACAATTCAGATGAAAGCTTAATTTAATGGGAATTGCCGAAATTCTGAAACCAGCTGGATCTCCGGGCAATGCGATTAGAGAATATGACAACCTTTTAGCACAAATGAAGGCTACCCAGCTGGCGCATCGGACACAGTATAATCGAAATGCGCGGCTTGATGATCTTGAAAGGTTGCGTAAGGCTATGCTTGCGCACGAAACGCAGATCACTGAGGCCTGCGAACGTGATTTCCGCAAGCCTGCATCGGAAGTCAAGCTGACCGAAATATTCCCGGTCCTGCAAGAAATACGGCACGCGAAACGACATCTCAGGCAGTGGATGAAACCCCGTCGCGCGTCGTTGACATTGAGCATGGTCGGCACGCGGGCGCGGGTTCGCCCGGAAGCCAAGGGTGTGTGCCTCATTATCGCGCCCTGGAATTACCCGGTCAATCTTTCGCTAGCCCCTTTGGTTTCAGCGATCGCGGCCGGAAACAGCGTCGTGATCAAGCCCTCAGAACTGACACCGCACACGTCGGGCGTAATCGCCGACATCGTGCGCGAGGTCTTTTCACCATTGCATGTAGCTGTCGTCCAGGGCGGAATTGAAACCTCCCAGAGCCTTTTAGAGCAGCCGTTCGATCATATCTTCTTCACCGGTAGTCCGGCAGTTGGCAAGGTTGTGATGGCAGCAGCAGCGCGCAATCTTTCTTCGGTAACGCTTGAATTGGGTGGGAAGTCGCCGACCATTGTCGGCCCCGGGGCGAATATGCGCAAGGCGGTACAGAGTATCGTTTGGGGTAAATTCGCAAACAACGGGCAGACCTGCATCGCGCCCGACCATGTTTATGTTCATAGCAGTATTGCCCAAGAATTCGAGCACGCTGTCATCACAGAAATCTGCAGGGTCTACGGGAACGACAATCGTAATCTGAAGGCTAACCCCGACTATTGCCGGATCGTCAACGCCCGCCATTTCAAGCGGCTGCACGCCCTCGTAAAGGATGCACGCACGAAGGGCGGGGAGATCGCTTTCGGCGGCGAATTCGACTCGAGTGAAAACTACATTTCACCGACCGTGTTGAGAGGCATGAACCCTGACATGGACATCGCCGAAAAGGAATTGTTTGGACCCCTGCTCCCGCTCATTCCGTTCGATAATCTGGATGACGTCATTGCAAGGATCAATTCGCAGCCGAAACCTCTGGCACTCTATATCTTCGAGAAGGACCGGGGATTAATCGACCGCGTGATCGCGAACACCTCGACTGGCGGGATTGGAATCAATGTCACGGTCGCCCAATTTCTCCATCCAAACCTCCCTTTCGGCGGAGTGAACAATTCCGGGATAGGGGCCGCGCACGGCGAGTATGGCTTTCGTTCATTCTCACATGAGCGGGCCATCCTGGAAGATCGGTTTTCAATCCTTTCTTGGCTCTATCCTCCCTACACGCCGCGCGTACGCCGTTTGATCGACCTCGTAGTCCGGGTGCTGGGCTGATGCGTACATTCTGCAAGGAACAAGCGAACCATGTATGACTACATAATAATCGGGGCCGGTTCGGCCGGTTGCGTCCTCGCCAACCGATTGTCCGCCGATGGCAAGAAACGGGTGGCTCTGCTAGAGGCTGGCCCAAGGGACAAAAGCCCGCTGATCCACATGCCGATTGGAATCGCGCTTCTCGCCAACAACAAAAAACTCAACTGGGCTTTCGAAACCGAGCCGCAGGATCATCTTAATAAGCGGCGCTTGTTCTGGCCCAGAGGAAAGACACTTGGTGGCTCGTCCTCGATCAATGCGATGATCTATATTCGCGGTCATCCAGACGATTATCAATATTGGCAGGAAGCGGCAGGATCGGCTTTGTGGGGGTGGGACCGTGCGAGCGAACTTTTCCGGCGCATGGAGGACAACGAACGTCACCCGGCTGGAGGTTTTCACGGACAGGGCGGTGAATTGAGCGTCGGCGATTTGCGCACGGTAAACCCGCTCAGCGATGATTTCGTCGAAGCGGGGCGGGAACTCCAGTTCCCGGTCAATCCGGATTTCAACGCGGACAGCCAAGAAGGCCTCGGATATTACCAAGTGACACAGCGCAACGGTCGGCGATGGAGTTCAGCGCAGGCCTTTTTGCGCCAGGTCGAGGAGCGGGCGAACTTGGACATTATTACCGATGCGCGCGCCGAGCGCGTGTTGATGAATGGCAAATCGACCGTTGGCGTCGCTTACCGCCAGGCGCGCGAGTCGAAAAAGTTGAAGCTCAAACCGGGTGGTGAAGTCCTACTGTCTGGTGGCACCGTGAATTCTCCACAATTGCTGATGCTGTCGGGGATCGGGGATAGTGCTGTGTTGCGCCATAATGGCATTCCGATCGTACACGATTTACCCGAGGTCGGTCAGAACATGGCTGATCACCTCGACGTCACCATCATGAACGCAGCAAATTCGCGCAAGCCGATCGGGGTGGCAGCCAGCTTCATACCAAGAGCCCTCGGGGGGCTGTGGTCGTATATTTTTTCACGGCGGGGCTTTCTTACCAGCAACGTTGCGGAAGCAGGTGGTTTTGTCCAGTCTTCGCCTGACCGAGATCGGCCTAATGTTCAGTTCCACTTTCTGCCTACTTATCTCAAAGATCACGGGCGAAAAGTTGCCTTCGGATATGGTTACACGCTTCATATCTGCGATCTGCTGCCGAAAAGCCGCGGTTACATTTCCTTGAAATCATCTGATCCAATGGCCGACCCGCTGATCCAGCCTGGATACCTAGCCGATCCTGATGATCTCAAGACAATAATCGCGGCATTCAAGATCGGTCGGCGCATTCTGGATGCGCCGGCGATGGCCGCTCATAGTGCTGCTGAGGTGCATCCCGGGCCGTCGGTCCAGACAGACGATGAAATTGCCGCGTTTATCCGCGACACTGCCGAAACAATTTACCATCCCACGGGCACCTGCCGAATGGGTGCGGATGCGGAGTCCGTAGTCGACGCCTCGCTTCGTGTCCGGGGTATCTCAGGCCTCCGGGTCGTGGACGCCTCGATCATGCCCAGCCTCGTGGCCGGTAATACCAATGCGCCGACCATGATGATTGCAGAGAACGCCGCCGACATGATTTTGGGCAAGGTCGGTACGTTGGACGCAAATGCTGCCTGAGGCCGCTCGGTCTCAAGAAAACTCCGGCGGTGCCCGGAGAAATTAGTGAAGCTGGGCCTGGCCCGGACAAGATAACTGTATCTGGGAGAGAAGAAATGAATCCATTCAATGTAAAATTCCCGACATCCTGTTGTGTTCTGGGTCTGGCTCTCATGTGGGGGAGTGCGGCTTCAGCCCAAGATGGCGGCATGTATAAACGCGGGGATTTCGTAGTCGCTGTTTCCGCGTCAGAGGTTTTGACCAGTGAGCAGTTGGACGAGGTTTCGGTTGGCGGGGGTGACCTGCCGGGAGCAGGCGTCACCATCAATAATGACGAAACGGTCACTTTCGACCTATCCTATTTTCTGTCTGACCGGATTGCGGTGAATCTGTTCGGCGGTATCCCTGCTAGCGCGAGGCTGCAAGGAACCGGCTCTATCGGAGGTCTTGCGCTCGGCTCGACTGATTATGGACCTGCGGTGTTGTCGCTTCAATATCATCAGCCGATCGGGAGTAACGTCTCTCTTTATGCAGGGGGAGGCGTAGCGCGCCTGCTATTCCTAAACGAGAAAGACGGCGCAATTGCCGAATTCGATGTGCGCGACACTTGGGCTCCCGCGCTGCAGGTCGGAACGCGTGTAGCTCTGAATTCGAGCCTATTGCTCAACCTCGATACCCGCTATATTCCTTTCAATGGAAATATCAGCGGTAATCTTGGCCCCGCGCGAGTCAAGGCCAAGGTCGGCGTGGACCCAATTGTCGTCAATATTGGCCTTGCCTATCGCTTCTGACGACACTCCTGATCCGCATTCCCGGTACGGCAAATTCAATTGCCGGGACAGATAAGCAGCGGTCGGTGCCGCCGAAGTTAAGAGGAATCATTATGATGACAGCGGGTGGGGTCGACGGGAAAACGCCGCTCGGGCAAGAAGGGCTCGACCCCACCTTGCAGTTATACAACAGACGCATGGCCCAGCGCAGGCACGTTTTTGCTCAGTCTGCCATCCGGCGCGAGCGCCTCTCGCATGAGGCCCATCAAGGTGCGAAGGCGCTCGTCTACTGCGCACCCAGCGGCTTTGGGAAATCGACGCAGTTGGCGATCATGGCAGAAGATGCAGGTTCCGGGAACGCAGCTTACCTTAGCCTCGCTGAGTTCGAAACTGCGGAGGGCAGCGATGGTTCGTGTGTAGAACGTGTGATGCAGGCCATCCTCGATCAGTTGTCGGGACCGGATGCGCCGCAAACAAAGGGCGTGCACGAGGGAGAGGCTGTACTGTTCGCCCGGCTTTGGAAAACCGAGCAGCCAATCTTGTTGTGTTTCGACGAATTTATACCGGCTTTTGCTGACTTGGCGGAGCGGATTATCTGCGAGACGCCTTCCAGCGTCAAACTTGCCTTCGCCCCCATTGGCGTGGAGTTTTTGTCACGGCTCGCTCTTTTGCCCGGGGTCGTAAGAATGCGGTCGGAAAGCTTAGCATTCAACGAAGCCGAGATAGATGAACTTGCCCTTCTATCGGGGGCGCCATGGTCCACTGAACGCGCTTTGGAACTGACTGGCGGCTGGCCCGCATTGCTGCGTTTCGCTGTCGACCGAGCCGAGCCATTATCTTCGCCCATACAGTGGCCAGAAGTGCAGAACTTCTTGCATAACGACGTGTTTGCCAAATTGACCGTCGAAGAACGGGAAGTTCTGCGTAACGCGTCAATCTTGCAAACGGTTACACCGGAAAGCTATCGCTATGTTTTTAAAGCGAATTCGGACCTAGAACATTGGCTCAAGCGCCTGAGCGCTGTCCATGGTGTGCTGGTTGCAGGGCTGGCGAATGATGGGGAGAAGTTAGTAATGCTCCCGGTGCTCCGCGATTTTCTGCGCGAGGAGTTGCGCGTACTCATGCCAGACCGAATTTCCTATTTGTTGAAGCGCATCGCCTACTGGCATTGGCGACAAGGCGAATACCGCGAGACGATAACTGCTGCTTTGGATGCCCACGACCATCGCTGGGCGCACCGGGTAAGCGCAGGCGTGCTTATCGATATTGCATTACGACAGGGAGAAATTGCGGGTCTACGAGAATGGTTCGCTTCGGTTCCTCGTGACCAGTTGAATCGCCTGCCAGCCTTGGCATTCGGCTATGCCTGGACGATGTATTTCAGCCAGCAGGCGCAGGTGGCAGACGAAGTGCTCGAAGGCATGGCCGCAACTGAATACGCCGGCCAGAACCTCTACGGCCAACCCAGGGGTTGGCCCGAACTCGTATTCGCTATTGGCAAGGCGACACATGATGAATTGGATGAAAGCACCAGACTATGCCACCAATGGATCGATAGTTTTGGAGAGGATAACGAGGTTGGCGCAGGCGCGGCTTATACCTGCTTAGCATTTATCGCTGCGAGCGAGCGGCAATTCGAAGATCTGTCGAAGCTTTCTCGGAAGGCTTTCTCAATCAATCGATACGCGCGTCAGCGTTACGCTTCGGGTTGGCTTTCGGCCACCAACGTGCTCGCGGCGATGCGGAGCGGCGAGATGCTACGGGCTCGTACACTCGTAAAACAATCGCGCGAGAGCTCTGATATCGCTGTTGAACGTTCGCCTTTCGCGTCAAATCTCCTGCAGGCGTTCGAATATCAACTTTGCGAGGAGATCAAAGAAGGTGTCATGCCAGAGGGGCTCGAACACGACGCCATTAATTTCGCAATGGAATATGGGGTGGTGGATGTGCTCGCCGGAGTGACCCAGGCTGCGGCAAGGCGGATGGCGTTGAAGGGACTAACAACTGAGGCATTTGCCCTGATGGAAAAGGTCCGCGCCACGGCTCACCGCCGCCAATTGCCCCGCTTACGTTATCTGGCGGAAATCAATCTCGCCGAATTTCACTTGCTGGAGGACGGAGCGGACGCAGACGTTAATCTGCCCAAGCCCAACGCTGCGATCCTTTCGGCCAACCAGCTCCAGGCGTTGGATGCGCGCCTCGCCCGTGTGCGAGCGCTCATCGAGATCGGCAAGTCGCGTTTCGGGCTTGCTGAACAGCACGCCCGTCTCGCGTTGCGCGAGGCGGGCACAATGGGCGACTTGCGTGCGGCGGCCGCCGCCCAATATTGTCTCGCTACGGCGCTTGTCCTGCTGGGTTCGACTAGGGACGCGGAACGTGCTTTTCGCGAAGCGGAAGAACTCGTAGCACTGAATGGCTGCCGCACGACACGTGAGTGGATGATGGCACTGCTCCTTCGCATCGTGCCAGAAACGATACAGTTCTTCGATACAATCGGGCGTAAGGGCGAAGCGCTTCATTCGATGGAGCCGAGCGTCGGCTCCTCAGATAAGGGCCTCGTGCCGGTTCTGGCAGGGCGGCTTACCCGCAAGCAATATCTTGTCCTCCAATATATTGCCCGGGGCATGACGAACAAGGAAATCGCAGCACAACTCTCGATCAGCGAAAGCGGCGCGAAATGGCATGTCAAGCGGCTGTTCGAACGCTTCGGTGTCTCTAAGCGGAGTCAGTTGGTCGCCACCGCGCAGGCAAAAAACTTACTATAGGTACAAGGAAAATACTTCATGCAATCAATTAAGAGAATTGTAATCATTGGGAGCGGGACTGCTGGGATCAATCTAGCGCTAAATCTGCGCCAGAACGGTTTCGCAGGGAATGTCACGGTATTTGGTACCGAGCATCACGATCCCTATCAACGTCCGCCGCTTTCGAAGAACTGGTTGCTATCCGATAACGATCCCAGCCCCATTCCGTTGCGTCCAGCGAGCGCTCTTGAGGAAAATGAAATCGTGCTCAGGCTGGGCCAGGAGGTTGCCCTGATCGACCGCAAACGTGCTGTGATTGTGACCGAAACTGGCGAGGAAATTCCTTATGATAGGTTAGTATTCGCCACGGGTGCCGCGCCGCGTCGGCTCGACGTGCCGGGGGCGGATCTGAAAGGTGTTTTCTATTTGCGCAGCCTGGATGATGCTGCGGCGCTGCGGCGCGCGATGCGCGATAATTTGTCGGCCGAAGCGGTCGTTGTAGGCGCTGGGGTGATTGGCCTTGAAGTCGCCTCGGCATTTACCACCCTTAATAGACCCGTGACGGTGGTCGAGGCGGGTGCACGCGTCCTTGCTCGGGTCGCATCGGTTTCGGTCGCGGCGCAAGTGACGCAACGACTGGAAAAGGCGGGCATACACTTCCTGTTTGAAAAGGCGGTCGCCCGGATCGAAGGCGAGTCCGGTTCGGTAAAAGCTTTGGAGCTAGCCGATGGAACTCGATTGCCCGCCCAGCTGGTTATCATTGGAATTGGAGCGGTGCCACAGGAAAGCCTTGCACTCAAGGCTGGACTTACGTGCGATGACGGTATACTGGTGGATGAGGAAATGCGCACGTCGGATGAGCACATTTATGCAATTGGTGATTGCGCGCGGGGGCCGAATGAATTCGCGCGAGGCAAAGTCCGGATCGAGACGATCCATAACGCTATGCATCAGGCGAAATTGGCGGCCGCCAGCCTGTGTGATAAACCCGCTCCCGCTCCGGCCGTGCCGCGTTTTTGGTCCGACCTTGCTGGCATGAAGCTTCAGGGTCTCGGCATTCGCTCCGATTCGGAAGTGATCGAGGAGCAACATGGGGAGAGCGAGGATGCCGGCGAATATCATCATTTCGAGAACGGCCAACTCGTCGCGACCGAAACAATCAATCTCCCAATGCGGCAGAACGAGTTCGCCTCGCTTATCGTATCCCGAGCTCGTACTGACACCGAATAGTCTGTGAGTTGTTCCCCGTCAGCACTTATGTCACCAAATTGATGTTGTGATTTAAGGAGTGTTTTGGTTTCATCGTAGTGACGAAGGAACGAAGCTCACGGCAAATCAAACTTCATTTCGAACGATGTTGGATGATCATCTGAAAGAACGAGCAACAAAAATGTTGGGGCAAGATAAAATGTCGAAAGAGGCCATATCGGAAGCATTGGGCTATACCGACCGGACCAGTTTTAGCCGTGCGTGCAGACGGTGGTTCGACATTTGAGGGCCACCTCGAAAACCAGGCCCTTCCCTTGGGGATTAAAATCCGGTTCAAGGATGCTGAGGCAGCGAGGGAACTTGGATCATGGGCCAGCTGGGATTTTTTGATTTGCAGCAGCGGCATTAAGGTCTGGACGCAAAGTCTGATCCTTTGGTGGCGATATTGGCAGCGGTGCCGTTTGAGCTGTTCCGCGTGAAGCTGAAGGCGGCGCTGGTGAAAAGCGGTCTACCCAAAACGGCGGATGATCGCAAGAATGCGGCGGGCCGCAAGCCTTGGGATGAAGTGCTGATCTTCAAGGCCTTGGTGTTGCAGGCGCTCTACAATTTGTCGGACGATGCGATGGAATATCAGCTGCGGGACCGGCTCTCCTTCATACGGTTTGTTGGCCTTGGCCTTGAGGACGCGGTGCCCAATGCCAAGACGCTATGGCTGTACCGCAAGGCGCTGGTCAAAGCGGGAGCGATTGAAGGCCTGTTCCATCAGTTTGACAGCACGCGTCACTGCTGTGAATGGCAGCGTGCTCAAAACATGTTATAGCAACTGTATCGTTCACGCTGTTTGCTCCATCCCGTTTATTTGTGAGCGACACAACGCGTTTAGTATCCGACGGAAAAAAATTTGTGGAATTCCGAAAGCTCTAGCTTGTAGCGTCGAGCGATGTCTTTGAGGTGATCCATCCGTTAATATCGCTTTCTAGCCACCTGACGCTGTAACCGCCTATTGAATGAGGCCTAGGAAATTTCCCATCGTCCATCCAGCGATAGATGGTTGATCGTCCTAGTCCGACACGGTGCTGGACTTCTTTCAGACGGAGCAAACGTGCCGCAGGCGGATCTGGCAGTTTATTTGGCTCAATATCAAGCATATCCGCCTCCATGTGCGCGATCGAAGCCATCGCCCAGAAGCGTATCCTTCCGGGCGAGGTCGTCCATGTGCTCAGCGAGCAGTCGCGCGACGCGTTGAGCAGTCCCCTTCGCCCAATGCGGTTTGACACCGTGGAGGTGATCACCAAGCTGGGTTTCTAGGACATCTGGCAAATGGCGAACCAGTTCTTCAAAAAACAAGGCTAGGTCCGTTTGCATCCAGCGTGATGCCTTGTCCTGATCTGAAGCCAGATAAAGAAGCAAATGGGCATGCGGCGATGCGCCGCTACCATATAATATACGCAAGGCTTCACTTACGGTAGCTTCGCGCTTGCCTGCCAGAATACGGCGCATCGTGCCCCGGTCTATTTGAGCCTCGCTAGCAATGCGCACTTGAGAACGGCCTGATGTCGATGCTGCCTGATTGAGCAGCTTAGATACACCGGCCTTAATATGCGCTTCGGAAATTCCATTGGTTTCGGTCATGTTATTCATCCTGTCTTTAAGAGAACGAATCACCTTATATCTTGAAGGCGCACCTGTAGGAAAACAAAAAGAACATAAATAGAACAAATAGGAAATTACGAATCAACTGATCCGGGTTTCCTGTTCTGTTAAAAACAGCTTCTGTTTAAATGAGAACAACTGCTGTGCTGGCCTGAACAGTTCCGGGCAGATTAGCGCAATCGCTGTTCGGCTATGCCCATTTTCCTTCCAAATTGTCGCTTTTAGCTTGGGATACATCCAATTTGGCATTTCCTGTTTTCCTACAGGCGGGTCACTGACGCACATAGAACATACAGCGAACATATGCTGTTTCATGTTTCTCAAGCGAAAGTGATTTTCCATGATCAATACTACCCAAACAAACCGCCGCGCATCCGATTACCTCATTCCAGCAGCTATAGCGCTTCTCTGTGCAACGGCTGCCTATGCAGGCGCGGACAATACCTTTGATCCAGCGCTGGCAAAATTTACTGACTTTCTAGAAGGTTCTGGCGGTAAGATCATTACCGTTCTTAGCCTGGCAGCCGGTCTCATTGGATTAGCGTCTGGGCGTTTTTCCCTCGGGCAGATCGCCGTTCCCGTCGGCGTCGGTATCGGCGTCGGGACCGGCGTTCCCATCGTCACCTCTGTTGTCACGGCAGTCATTTAACGACTGCGCCCGGCAAGGAGGGCGGCACACATGGCTGACAGATATTTTTTACCAAGGCGACTTGATGACCCGGAACTCATCGGATTTTGGACGATCGACGAGTTTCTTGGCCTGATCATCCCGTTCGCCTGGGGCATATTAGCGCAGCATATTTTTGTAGGAATCGCTTTAGCATTTGTTGCCTGGTTTGCTCTTCGAAAAGCAAAATCCGGCGGCGCGAGCGCGCAGCTCCTCCATGCTGTCTACTGGTATCTGCCCGGATCGTTTCTGGGATTAAAAGCCACGCCGCCCTCCTACTGCCGACTTCTGGCCGGTTGAAGGAGGAGAAAATGGAAGCACAAATTGCACATCAGTCAGCGCAGCGCCTGCTGCGTCAACGCAACTGGCTGGCCCTCTTAGCTGCGGGGCTAGCAGTGACCAGTCTGGTCGCCATTACAGCTGGATCAATGCAGTCGCGTGAAGTCGTGCTGGTACCAGTGACCGGGCAATCTCTCACTTTGTCGAGCGCAGGCGTATCCCATGAATATTTAGAGCTCGTCACCCGCGATACCGCTCTCATGCTGCTCAACCGCAGCCCTGAAGGGCTTGATTACTGGATGGGGCAGATTCTCAAGCTAGCCGATCCCAGTGCCCATGGCCGTCTCAAATCAGAATTGGTCAAAATCGTTTCCGAACAACGCGGCTCCGATATTGCCCAGGCTTTTGTCATCCGTTCGCTCGTAATCGATCCAAAAGAACTCAAGTCCGAAGTGACCGGAACGCTCAAGACGTTCGTCGGCGCGCAGGTAATCGCCAGCGAGGAGCGTAAATTTGTCTTTCGCTGGACTTACTCCGGCCTTCGACTTGCGCTGACCGGTTTTGCGCAGGTCCCAACCGAGCGCGATCAACAAATTCAGCAAAAATCAATCGAAAAGGATGCCTCGTTATGAGCAGCATATTAACATCCCTGCCCGCCTGTCTTGTGGGCGGCGGCATGGCGAGCATCAGCTGGGGCGTTACGCGGCTTCCCGATACAGGGTTCAAAACTCTTGGCTTGGCATTACTTATTACCGCACTTTCGGTCAGCGCATCACCCGCTTTGGCGGACCAGTTTGTCGAAGCTGCGGACAATGCAAAGATTGACTGCACATTATCGCGCGATGAGCTGACGCGTATTGCTTTGGTTGGCGACGAATTCTCAAGCGTTTCAAAAATCGCTTCGGGCTATCCCTATAATGATTTCGGGGTAACGCACGAACCGGTGCGCGGCGATATCTATATTTCCGTACCGCCCAGCTTCGCCAGCGACAGCGTTAGTTTCTTCGCCACCAGCAAACAGGGCTTTGTCTATAAATTTGCCTGTCGCACCGCCCCTGTTGAAGCGCATCAGCTTTTCATAACCAATCCCGCCCTTGCAAAACCGGAGGCGGAGACATGGGAAAACGAAAGAAACGAAGAGCAGACCATCATCGCTTTGGTGAAAGCGGTGGCGGAGGGCGCAGCGCCTCCCGGTTATAGCGTGCATCAGCGGATGACGCGCCCGGTTCGAACCGGATCCATCGAAGTACAACTAATCGCGGAATATCGCGGCGCCAATTATAACGCTCAGCAATTCATTCTCACCAATCGCGGGAAAACCGCAGTCATACTCAATGAAACCGAGCTTGCGCCCAAATCCGCGCGCGCAATCTCCTTTGCCCAAAACACACTCAAGGCCGGAACAACCACATCCGCCTTTGTTGTCACCGCGACCCGGGGGACCGTCCAATGAGCGAGAGCAAAACTATAGCACCCGTTAAAGATGCGGATGCAGAACAAGGTAAAGCGCGCGCTGGCCTCAACAAGCAGATCGCGCGGCGGCAAAATATGCTGCTTGCCGGTATTGGCAGTCTCGCGCTTATCGCAGGTGCCTGGTTTCTGTTTGCCGGTGACGGCGATGAAAAAGGTACGCAAGAAAGCGGCATCATGACCATTGACGCTGGCAGTCTGGTCAACCGCAATCTCTCCCAGCGCGAGTTTGTCGCGGCTTATGAAAACCGGCTTAACAAGCTTACCCAGGATCAAAAGGCGCTCAAGGAAGCGCAGCTCCCAACCCGCGAAATCGAGGAACAAATTGAAGCGCTTCGGCTCGAAAACAGCGAAATGCGAACCAACGGACAAGCAGCTATCGATGCGATCTCAACAGAAAACGCGGGTCTGAAATCTCAGCTGAAAGAGAAAGCCGCAGCGCCGGCACCAGTTCCTCCGGCCTATGGTCCGCAAAGCGGAGATTTTAACCCGCAGTCTGCATCGCTTGGATCACCCGATGGTACAGAAATTTCGCCTGGCGGTTCTCCATCCGGCGCAGTTAAAATACTCAATTTCGGAAGCACCGAGCAGGGATCAAAATCGGCCAAGAAGCGCACATCGGAAACATCACCGCTGCTGGTTGAAGACAGTCCGGAATATCTACCACCCAATAGCTATGCACCAGCAAAGGTCATTGTCGGCGTTGATGCCTCGGTGGGAGTTGCCAGTCAGAGCGATCCGCTTCCAGTGGTATTGCGTATCACCGGCCCTGCCCGGTCTGTGGTCAAAAATGGTAAGTTGCTCACCACCAATATTACCGGATGCATCGTCAACGGCGCGGCGCGCGGCGATCTCTCGGCTGAAAAAGTCTATGTGAAGCTGGCGCGCATGACCTGCAATCAGCCCGGCGGTCGTGTCGCGGTCAGCGAGGTTAAGGGGTTTATCAGCTTTGCCGGTAAATCCGGCGTGCGCGGACGCGTTGTCAGCCGCGAAGGCAGTCTTGTCAGCCAAGCGCTGCTTGCCGGGATTGTCGGCGGGTTCGGGCGCGGCTTTTCGGCCAATGCCAACGGCATATTTTCCGGTCAGATTGGCGCGGACGGGAAACGCGATAGCCTTTCGGGCGCGGACATATTGACCGGCGGCCTTGGTCAGGGCGCTGGCGATGCCGCCGATACCGTCTCCAAATATCTCATCGAACGAGCCGAACAATATCAACCTGTCGTCGAGATGCCGACCGGCATCGATGTCGAGATCGTCTTTCTCGACGGCGTCCATGTAAGGAGAGAAAAAAAGTGATCTTTTCCAATTTCAAAACCGAGATACGGACCTTCAAGTCACGGGCGACCGCAGTTGCGCTTGCAGTCGCCAGCGGCGGGGTCGTCACAGGCCTTGTTGCTGCCAGCTTCATCTCGGTTCCAGCCAATGCAGCAGCGGTGCTTCAGGAAGTACGAACCGCAATTGAGCTGCGCCTGCCCAAAACACCAATCACCAGCCTCACCTGCAAGGGATTTGGCGGTCTGTGCGAAGTCGTATCAGAAAAGACATTATTCTATATCGATGAACGCGCGCGTTATCTATTTGTCGGGCGTCTGTACGATATGGAAAGCCGGGCAGACCTGACGGCTGCCAAACTACTGGAGCTTAATCCGGACCTGCTGGTCGCAGGTTCCGCGGGTGCAAATGACACTGGACCAACGGCCTCAAAACAGCCCGCCGAAGAACGCGCATCCAAAGTTCCCGTCGCGGACTTAACGCCATCAGGCGCCGTCCATTGGGGGGGCAAATCCGGCCCCAACCTCATTGTGTTTTCCGATTTTCTTTGCAGCTATTGCAAGCGGCTGACCGCTGAACTTAAAAAAGCGCATGTGCGCGTCGAAGAGCGGCCAATTTCGATTCTGGGCGAAAAGAGCCGAAAACTGGCCGAAGCGGTAATCTGTTCCAGTGATCCTGCCAAGGCGCTACATCAAGCCTATTCCGGCGAAACGCCAAAACCACAAAAATCATGCGACACATCGGGTCTTGATGCCAATGAGGCCTTTGCACGAAGCCACGGTTTTTCCGGGACGCCGGTCATGGTGCGCGCAAGTGATGGCGCGGTGCTTGAAGGATATCGCGGCGCTTCTGAAATCCGCGCGTTCCTCGGCTCAAATGCAAAAGGTGCAAAATGATCCGGGCGCGTTTTCCATTGGGCGTGTTAGCGCTGTCATGCGTCTCACTATCATCCTGCGCCAGTCTGGGCAGCAATATAAGCGGCAGTTTCGATTGCAAGGCGCCGGGCGGCAGCTGCGCACCGACATCGCAAATTGATGCGGCGGCAAGCGTGGCAATGCTCGAGCAATCTCAGCCGAGCGGCAGGCGAAACCTGATATCGGCGGCGCAAACCGCGCGGACCGGCGAGCGTGTGCTCAAGATTGTCTTTCCCGGATTTGTCGATGCGTCGGGCAATTTGCATGAAGCCCGCAGCGTGCATGTAATCACGCGCACTCCCGACTGGGCTGCCACATTGGCTAGTGGTGATACTAATATCGCCAAGCAAATGGCGCGCGATATAGCAGATCAAGCCAAGCTAGCATCCAAAGACAATTCTGGTGGCGCTCTTAGCGCAGACGATGGCGCCAGTGAAGCGCCGTCAGAATCAATGGACGCCACTGACCCATTTCTCAAAAGTTCTTATAATTTGCCCTCGCGTGGTTCGTACCCCTTGACCGTACGAGAGGCAATTGCCGGTGCAAACATGCCGGCAATCGAGGGGTTCGATGGGCTCCCTCCCCCAGCAAGTCGAACCCCTCACCCTGTTTTGGAGGCATTCCCGAAGGATGGTCTACCGAGTATTGAGGCCATTGAAGCTGCCAAAATACGCGGGAACAACAGACTGCCCAGCCTGGAGAAAGGACAATGACCTTCTCCATTCCATCTGCGCGCGCAAAACTATTGTCTGGCCTGTTTGGTGATCAGAAAACCGCTGACCATGCAAAGCCAAGCATCGCGCTCGATATGCTGTCAGACTGGCTTCCCTACCGGGTATTTGATACCGGACCGCGGCTGTATCGCAATGCGCGCTCCAAAGGATTTATTTTATCCGCCGCGCCGCTGATTGGAGCGGATGAACGCACCGGTGAAATATTGGGGCAGTTTTTTTCCGAAGGCATGCCCGAAGGCGCGTGCCTGCAGATATTACATTTTGCCAGCCCCCGGATTGGCCGGGTGGTCGCGCCCTGGTTTGCCAAGCGCTATGCGCAGGGCGGCGTATATGAAGCAATGGCGCGTCATAGATCAAAACGTTTGTATGATCTGGTCTGGGAAAGCGGTTCTGCCCATGCGCCGTTTCATGCCCGCTGCCATAATCTGGTTATCTCGCTGGGCGTTCCAGACACCGCAAATGTTGATGATAATGAACTCGCGCAGTGCCGTGAGGGACTTATCGGCGTGCTAACCTCGCTCGGCATTGATGCGGGTGAAATGGAACCGCAGGAACTCATCGCGCTGGTTGATGATCTGACCTCTCCTACGACGGCGCCGCAGGAAGACCGAACCGAATATAATCCGCTCGATGATATCGCCAGTCAAGCCATCCGCCGTGATATTGAACTCGAAGTTGAAGATGACCGGATGATCCTGCGCACCGAGCGGTTCCGGGAAATCGGGCGCGGCGCTGATGGCACGCCTGAGATCGGCGCTATCTATCCCGATGCCTTCGATATCCGGCATTTCGGCGTCCGGCAAATGCCCGAACGATGGGCGCCGTGGGAATGCGCGCGGCTAATCGGTGACATGTTTACAGACAAGCTACGCTTCCCCTGCCCGGCTGCGACCATGCTTTGCTTAGTCTATCCCGACCGCGAGGGCGCGTCTGCAAAAGCCGGTTTCAAATTTATGCGCACAACCAGTCTCAGCCAATCCAAGAGCGCGCGGTTTCTGCCCAAGCTCGCCCAGCAATCTGCCGAATGGAGCCATGTCCAGGCAGAATTGCAGGCTGGCAAAAGACTGGTGCAACTTTTTTACGGCGTGACCAGCTATTCGCCACTCGGCCTCGGCGATGCACATGAACGCTCGATCAAGGCTATCTACAAGGCTGCTGGTTGGGATTTGGCCGATGAGCGCTTTCTCCAGCTCCACGGGCTGATCGCGGCCATGCCCATGACGCTGGCGGATGGTCTTGCCCATGATCTCAAACGTTTAAAGCGCCTCAAAACCATGCTGTCGACCAGCGCGGCCCATATTGCGCCATTGCAGGGCGAGTTTCTGGGCGGGCCATTGCCACATCTGCTGCTGGTCGGCAGGCGCGGGCAGCCATTTTACTGGTCGCCATTTGAAAATGACGCCGGCAATCATAATGTCGCGATCTGCGGAAAATCCGGTTCCGGAAAATCGGTGCTGCTCCAGGAAATGTGCGCGAGCCTTAGAGGCGCAGGCGCGAAAGTTGTTGTGATTGACGACGGGCGCTCGTTCGAACATTCGGTTAAATTACAGGGCGGTCGTTTTGTAGAGTTTACGCTCAAATCCGGTTTCTCGCTCAATCCATTCTCGATGATTGACGATGTGCGCGCTGCCGAAGACGATGATTATAAACTCGACTGCATCGCGATGATCAAAGCGATTGTCGGCCAAATGGCGCGGCACAGCGACCGGCTTACCGATACCGAACGCGGTCTGATCGATCAGGCAGTCACTACAGTTTGGGAAGCGCTTGGCAGCGGCGGAACCATCAATGACGTAGCAGCGGCGTTCGCAGCCATTTCCAATCCTGTCGCGGATGATCTGGGCGTTGCCATCGGTCCCTATATGAGCGGCGGTAGCTATGGCGGCTTTTTCGAAGGCCAAGCCAGTATCGCACTCGATGATGATTTTACCGTATTTGAAATGTCTGATCTGGCAACGCGCGAAGAGCTAAGATCGGTCATTTTGTGCGCAATCATGTTCATGACCAGCCAGGCGATGACCCAAAGCCCGCGCAGCACCAAAAAACTGCTTCTGATCGATGAAGCATGGTCTTTGCTCAAAGGCGGTTCGATGGGCGAGTTTGTTGAGACCTACGCGCGAACGGCGCGCAAATATGGCGGCGCGCTGGCCACCGCCACGCAGTCACTCAATGATTATTACAAATCCGATGGCGCAACCGCAGCGCTCGAAAATAGCGACTGGATGCTGGTGCTACAGCAAAAACCGGAAACCATTGCAGATTTCCGCAAGAACGACCGCCTCGACATGGATGATCGCACCGAAACGCTGATCCGCAGTTTAAAACGTTCGGGCGAGGAATATAGCGAGGTCTTTATCAAAGGCCCGGATAGCGAAGCAGTTGGTCGGCTAGTTCTCGATCCCTATTCCGCCTGCATCTATTCTTCTTCGCCCGATGTTTATGCTGCGATCGAGGCTGAGCAGGAAGCGGGTGCTTCTCTGGCACAGGCGATCGCCCGCGTGTCCGGTGTTGGCGCCGACAATCGGAAGGGCAAGCACAATGCCTGACAAAACCGATACGCTGTTTGATTCTTATCTTTCCCTTGGGACAAGCAAGGACCGGCGCTGCAATCGCGCTCCGTTCCCACTAAAGCAGTTTTTTCAAACCTCTTGCCACATCATGGTGGAAACATCGCTATTCGCGATCAGCTCGGTATTGATGGCGCTCGGCCTGCCGCTGTGCTTTTTCCTGCTGTTATCGGGCTGGGATTTGCTCGGGCTGTTCACGCATCTGGACAATTTGAGCTGCCGCTATCTCGAAGCGGACGGAATGCGCAGATTGGCGTTTTCCAGCGACCTCAAAATCATATTCTTTGGGTCTACTGCTCTGATCGCGGCGCTTCGGATGCCAGGATTTACCAGGCGGATAGCGGGTGCCTTTCCCGAAAGGAGCAAGATATGAGCAAATTTGCAATTTCACCAGAGCATCTGCCAAGCGCGCGATCCGTTATCATGGTCCTTCTGGTCACGGCTGCGATTTTGTGGATCATCTGGGTCAGCTTGCGTCTGATCGAGCCCAATAGACAACAAATAGTGCAAGTCCGCATGTCCGAGATCATGCGGGATTTCATTGACGGGGAGGCAAAGGGTGATGCTGATCCCGAAGTCACCCGGCAAGAAATTGCCCGGTATCTCCAAGCAACCGAAGCGGCGGTGGATGATTTGGGTCGTAGCGGACATGTGATTTTGGTTGCTGAAGCCGTGCTTTCAAAAAATACGCCCGATGCCACGCCGCAGCTCAAAACCAAAATCGCCCAAAAACTGGAAAACGACAGCCGGGAGAAACCGCAATGAGCGCTCTCATATCCCGCCTGAAACGCCCGCTTGTTCTGGCAATGCTGGCAGCGATCCCGTTGCTCTACGCGCCGATAGCCAAATTCAGCGACAACCATGCGCTCTTGATCAATGCCAGTCCCAGCCTGCCCAACTGGGCATTCTGGCTGGATAAGAATTTTACCCCTTCTCGGGGCGCGTTGATATTCTTCGAGCCACCGCGTTCAGAACTACTCATCAATCACTTTGGCGCGAAACCGCAGATCTTCGGAAAGCGGATATTGGGCATGCCGGGCGATCGGGTTCGCCATGACGGCAAAAATGTCTTTATCAACAATAGGCTTGTGGCGCGAACCAAACCCAGAACCCGTAAAGGGGCAGCGCTTACCAAAGGTCCAGTAGGCATCATTCCGGGCGGCTGCTATTATGTCGGAACGTCCCACAAACATGGCTTTGATAGCCGCTATGGCGAGATTGGTTTCATTTGCGCGCCCCGGATTATTGGCACCGGGAGGGCAATATTGTGAACAGACTATCTTTGCCTTTCCTCATTACGGCCCTGCTGTCGTCACCGGCATTGGCGCGCGACTATGGCCAGCAGGGTACGCATTTCCCGATTATCGAACCGGATTTACTCGAACAGATTCAGTCGCGCCTTCAGACCATGGACAAGAACGGTGACATTGACCGGCTCAACCAGAAACTCAAAGCGCGCACCATCGCAAGGGTAAACCGGCCTAAACCCGTTGCGGGGTTGATCAGAGCAGAAAAATCCACAACGCGCCTGTTCGATCCGACCATCACATTGCAGGCCGATATTTTTGGTCATGATAAACGCAGGATCTGGGCCAAAGGAACCAGGGTCAATCCCCTCGATACCGTTCCTCTGCGCGCGGCATTGATATTTCTAGACGGCGATGATCCAGCCCAGCTCGAATGGGCATTTGCGCAAAAATCAAAGACTGCGAAACTCATTCTGACGAACGGCGCGCCGCTCAAGTTGATGAAAGCGCGCCAAAGGCGATTCTATTTTGATCAAGGCGGAAAACTGACCGCGCATTTCGATATTAAAGCACTACCGGCGATGGTCGATCAACAGGGCCGGATGCTGCGCATCCGGGAGTTTGCGCTGTCCAAAAAGCGGAGGCCAACCCAATGACAAAAAGCTTTTCAAAAATATTCAGATTTAAGCCCGCATTACTATTATGTCTGCTGGCATTCAGCTTGCTTGTCTCAGCCCCGGCTCGCGCCGATGCGGGGCCGGGCCGCTGCACCGGTAAATTTGTCAATCCGATCACCGATATCTGCTGGTCGTGTCTTTTCCCGCTGTCGATTGGCGGCCTTGATATCTGGCCATCAAGCAGACCTGATCCTAAAAATCCTACCTTGCCCGTTTGTCTGTGCGGAATACGACCCGGCATTGCCATGGGGTTCTGGGAGCCGGTCCGGCTTGCCGATGTCAGCATGAAGCCATGGTGCTTTGTCAATCTGGGCGGGCTCAAGATCGATCCCGGGTTTGACATTGGATATCGTTCAATCTCAGGGCCATCGGCCATTGGCGGGGCCAGCCAATATTATTCTAGCTGGCATGTCCATTGGTATGCCTATCCGCTGATCTACTGGATGGAGATTGTCGCCGATTTTCTCTGTCTCGAAGCAGGTTCTGTCGACATTCTCTATATTTCCGAGATTGATCCGCTGTGGCAAGACAGTGAACTTACCGCGATCATCAATCCAGAAGCAGTTCTGTTCGCCAATCCGCTGGCGCTCGCTGCGTGCGCGGCCGACTGTGTTTCTGCCACGGTCAATCTGCCGCGCGATGAACTCTTCTGGTGTGCTGGCTGTCAGGGTTCAATGTATCCGATGAACGGCAATGTCTCGGCGAGCATTGGCCATGTCCAGGCCTCCCGGCTCGTCTTGTCGCGCTTTGCGTATAAATTACACCGCCAGCTGGTGTCCTGGGGAACCATGGGCAACAAAGGCCTGTGCGGCAAATATCTCATGCCGATCATGCGCAAGCAGCAATATCGCCTGCAGGCTACCAATCCCAATCCGGCGACAAAGGGCCGCTATGCCTGCCCGCCCATCGGAGCCTCCACCACCTTTCAATCTGCCGGACAGGTCATTCCCGCCATTGGCGAGGACATGGGCTATCTAGTCTGGCGCAAACGGAATTGCTGCGCATTATGAAGAACTTCGTTCTCTTTTCGGTTTTGTTCACGATCTCCGCGTCCACCGGTTTTGCCGCTGCGCAAAGCGTGAACTCGGACATACTCGATATTGAAGCCATACGGGCGTCCGCCAAAACCTATTCCGCCGAGGCAGAAGCACTGGCGGAAAATGTCCGTTTGCGCAGCGAAGATTTGCGTAGCGACGCCCGTCAGACACAAGACCAGGCGCGGGCTAATCACGAACGATATACGCAAACTGTCGAGCGGAAACATGCAAACAACAAAGAAAACAACATGGATGAAGTCTTCGATTTCGACCGGATGATTTCGGATCATGCAAAAATGGCTCAGGCCAAACTCGGTGACGCACCGCGTTTCATTGCCTTTGCAAGCTTGTCGATGCCGTCGCAGTCTTTGAAAAAACTCGTTCGCGACACATCGGCGGCAGGCGGGGTCACGGTGCTGCGTGGTTTCCCCGGTGGCAGCGCCAAACAGCTGACAAAAATGCTGACCGCTATGGCCTCGGACGGCGAGCAATTATCCGCGCTCGGTATTGATCCCAGACTATTCCGGGCGTTTGATATCAAGGCTGCGCCCAGTTTCGTAATGGCCTCATCCGATTTTACGCTCTGCGATGGTTTCAATTGCACAGGCGCTGTCCCGCCCCATGACCGGATGACGGGCAATGTCAGCGTAGAATATGCGCTCGAAACATTTGCGGGCGGCGCTGGTCCCGGATCGCGTCTCGCCGCGCTGCACCTTGCCCGCCTGAAGAAGGAGCGCTGAGTGATGAAGTTTCTTAAATGCCTTGCCCTCGTTGTCACGGTCATCAGTTTCTCCGCCGGATCACCACTGGCGGCACAGGACCGCGAGGCGGCCAGGAAAGAAGGCAAAGCTTTTGCCAATCAACAACAGGGACGCGCCCGCGCAAATGCAAGCACGCAGCCCGATGCGGCGCGTGTTCCTGGATACACATCAAATCCTGCTGAGGCGGATTATGCCGATAATCCGGAACGCATTGAAGGCGATGCAAGGGCCGCAGCGCGCAGCCACGAGGGTATGAAAGCGATAAAGGACTCCAATGCCCGGCGCGCGAAGTTTGAGATAGATGAAATCAAAGCGGTCACTGCGCGGTCTAATTCGATCAACGAAGACCCACTTGCCTATACCAGCGGTATGGAAATTGGCGGGGCGGAAGGGCGCTGCGTTCCGCTACCGCCCTCTCCAGGATCGCCGGGCCGTTATACGGCTACCTGCAATAGCGGGGTGGCGCTGGAAGAAACAAACGAGAGTTGCAGCATCTATCTAAATGTAAGGGTCGAGCAGCGGACCCAATATCATTATCTGTGCAGCGATATCAGTCCTTACCAATTTGGCGGCGTCCCTTCTTGCGAGATATTTAACGCAAATGGATGCCGGAGGGCCGGAATACGTCCAGGACCGTGTTTGCAATGGGGCGGAAACCGTGAACAGGATCGATACTGCGTTGAACCCGGCGAACCCTATGTTGAAATGAGCTGCAGCGCGCCTGTCGCGGGAGAAACGCCTTACGCGACATCATCTGAAAATATTATTCAGGAAAACCAAAATGATGCCGCTTGTCGGACTTTTGCCGAAGATGCCGATTGCGAACAAACAGCCGAGACTTGCAGCGACAGCGACCCTGTAACCCGCATCATAAACGGTGTGCCGGTCACAAAACCCTGTTGGGCATGGGAGCGGGCCTATCAATGCAATGCCCGGCGCGCTGCCAATGATTGCGAGGAATTGGATAATAATCCGGCTTGCCAATTGCTCCGCGAGGATTGTCTAAGCGAAGATAATCCCTGCTCGACCACCGAATGGGTTTATGATTGCCCGCTTCCAGATACGCAAGGCTCGGGTAGCCAATATATTTGTGACGGCGATGTCTATTGCATCGACGGATCATGTGAGACGATTGAGCGCGAAGCGAATGACGAGTTCAAGGATGCCGCTGTTGCGCTTCACGCGATGGACGATGCGCGCGGACAATTTGATCCCGACACATTAACGCTTTTCAAAGGCGAGCGCGAGACGTGCGGCTCAAAAGTCTTCGGGGTGCTTAATTGCTGCAAGGGCAAAGGCTTTCCGCTCATTCCCGGCATTAGCCTGCTAGTTGCGCTGGGCTGCGACACGCAAGAGATCCTTCTTCACCAACGCGATGCCAATGGACTGTGTGCCTATGTCGGCAGCTATTGCTCAAAGAAAATCCTCGGCATCTGCATCACCAAGAAGAAAGCCTATTGCTGCTTCACATCCAAATTGTCGCGTATTTTGCAGGAGCAAGGCCGCGCGCAGCTTCCCAAACCTTGGACTCGGGCGAAAGACGAACAATGCAATGGATTCACAATCGAGGAATTCGCGCAGCTCGATCTTTCAAGAATGGATTTTTCCGAAATCTATTCGGAGTTCACCGAAGCCGCCCGCCTGCCCGATGAACTCGAAGCGGCCAATGATATTCAGCAGAAAATTCAAGATTTCTATGAAAGATCAGGCCCATGAAAAATGTTTTTGGCTCCACGCTTCCCCTGCCCTTGACGCTCGGTGGAATGGCCGTGCTTGTCCTTGCAATAACGTTGCTTATGGATGCCGCCCTCAGTCCGGCATTCGCGCAAGGCGCTGCATCCAAAGCAATTGATCAACAAACCAATATGACGCGAACCAGCGCGGATGAACTCTACTGCGAGAAACGGAAACTGGGATTTTGGTTCTATTGCACCAAGCCGAAATCGCCTGAAACAGAAACACTTCAACCAGAACCGCAGTCAAGCGCAAGCGAGCAACTCGATGCGGTCACGAAGGAATTGCGTGAGCTTAAAGCCAAAGCCATCCTCGAACCAACCCGCAAGAATGTCATCGCTTATATACGCTTCCAACGTGAACAACTTGATCGTGCGTCACTGTTTTCAGACGTTTGGCAGCGCGCAATCTGGCAGCAACCGGATCTCGACTATACGCTCGAGCGCCCGGTTTCCACACTCGCCAAAAGACAATGGCAAGATGACCGGAGCGCTTCACGTGATACCGTCATGGCCAATCTTGGGAAACGCTACGGGCTGTTTTACTTTTTTGCTCAGAGCTGCGGAGCCTGTGAGGTCATGTCGCCAATCGTAAAATCAGTATCGGGTCGTTGGAAACTGACCGTTCGCGCGATCTCAACCGATGGCGGACCGTCGCGGCATTTCCAAAATTACACCGTCGAAGCTGGTCAACGTGCGCGCATGGGATTGAAGCCTAAAATCACCCCTGCCCTGGTGCTGTGGGACAGCGCGCAAAGCCGGGCTATTCCAATCGGCTACGGCATCATTTCTGCTGATGAACTGCAGGATCGTATTTATTTACTCACATCAAAGGAAGCCGGACATGATTATTAAAAAAGCGATCGCTGCGATCACAGCTGCAAGTCTAATCATCGCTCCCGTGTCTGCTAATGTCGGAGACAGCATGGACCGGTTCATGGATGATATGGGCGGTGCTGCTAATGTCACCGGACCCACGGCGTTCGAGGGTCAGTCAGCAGGCTATTATAGTCTCGGCAATGTCTGGACGCGCTTTCCCCAGAAGACGACCAATATTGCTAACTTGCAGCTCCCTTCTGCCAAGGCGGGCTGCGGCGGCATTGATATTTTTGCAGGTTCGTTTTCTTTCATCAACGCCAGTGAGATTGTCGCGATGCTCAAAGCCGTGGCGAACAACGCGGTTGGCTTTGCCTTCAGCCTTGCCATCGACACCGTGTGCCCGGAATGCTCAAAGATCATGCAGGAGTTCTCGCAAAAAGCGCAGCTCATGAATAATCTCAACATCAACAGCTGTGAAATGGCGCAGGGTTTGGTGGGCGGTATCTGGCCGAAGGGTGATCTAGCTGACAAGGCAATCTGTGAAGCGATTGGTAACTCGGAAGGCGTATTTACTGATTATGCTGCCGCCAAACATGGTTGCGGTACGAAAGGCCAGCGCGATTCCACAAATGCGGGCGCGGGCGCGGATTATGCTGATGTGCATCCGGGCGTCGCGCGAAATTACACATGGCATATCCTCAAGAAATCCGCCTTCTTCAATCCGGGCGGCACATTTGACCGCGAACTCGCAGAATATGCGATGACGCTCATCGGGACTATTATATATGTACCGCCCAAAGACGCATCTCCTGGAAAATTTGTGCCGTTCGCCGGCGATGCCTCCTCGACATTAGTAACTGCATTGCTGGACGGCACATCGGGACAGACCATCAAGGTGTTTGATTGCGATGAAGCCGATCAATGCCTCGATCCAACGTTTCGCAATATGAGCCTTGCTAGCTCTAAAGCCATTCGCCCGCGCGTGGCCGCGCTGATCACCAGCATGGTCGAAGCTATTCGCGCCGACACGGCGATCGGCAATGCCGAAAAGGAATTGCTGCAGGTCGCATCGGTGCCGCTCTATAAAATTCTGACCGTTCAGGCCGCTTATGGTCGCGGCATGCCTACCGATGACCGCGAGACGCTTGCTGAAATCGCCTCGGTTGATCTGCTCTTTGCAGTGCTCGAACGGATTGTTGGCGAAGCGGGACGTTCGATGTCCACCTTCATCGGCGCGGACGAGGCCAAGCTCGCGATGTGGCAGGGTCAAATAAACGAAGTGCGCCACGCCTTGGCGGATAGACAATCTAACAGTCAGGCCAAGGTCAGCGCGATCATGCAGATTATCGAAAAGACTGCGATGATCGAAAATATGCTCTCCGCTTCCATGTCACCCTCCATGGCAGCAGCCCTCGACTGGTCGCGCGCGGTTCAAAACCGCTCGCTGACACCTTGAGCGGAGTATCAGCTTAGATGGTCGAGATATTCACAATTGGCGGCGGCGAATATATCGTCAATGTCCTCAACGCCGTTGCGGCATGGACCGGCGCGGGCGGATACAAAAGCCTGATCCAGGTCGCCATGGTCATGGGGCTAGCATTTTCGGTGATAGTGGTCGCCTTCAATCAGGACTGGCGCGCATGGCTCCACTGGTTTTTAGGCGCAACGCTGATCTACATGTGCTTGATGGTGCCGCGCCTCGATGTCCATGTCACTGACCGCATCAATCCATCACTGGCACCAGCCGAAGTTGCCAATGTACCATTAGGCCTTGCACTGATGGCAAGCTTCACCAGTCAGGTTGGCGATTATCTGGTTCGCTCCTCGGAAACAGTATTCGGGTTACCGACCGATCTGGATTATTCGAAAAATGGAATGATCTATGGCTCGCGGCTATTCGATGCGACGCGCAGTTTGCGTATTTCTGATCCTGAATTTGCCGCCAATCTCGACGAGCATTTTCGTCAGTGCGTATTCTATGATCTACTGCTCGGTCGCTATTCAATGAAGGAACTGTCAGCAAGCGATGATATCTGGGCAGTGATTGCACCGGGTAGCGCAGCGCGCGCGCAAAAGTTCCTGACACGCAATCCCGATGACAGTGTAAGCGCCAATATCATAACTTGCCGCGCGGCTTACAATGATCTGAATTCTCAGTGGGTCGCAATGATTGATGAGATGGGGACCATCTTTGGCCGCCAACTCTATCCTAAACAAACCGCAGCGCTTGCCAAAGCAAAGCTGTTTGCTGATTTGCCTATTGCATATAGTTATTTGAGCGGGGTTTCCAAAAACGCCAGCGAGATATTCCGGCAAGTGCTGACCATCAACGCGATGAAACAGGCGATGCACGGAATGGCCGGCTCCAGCGGCACTTCAAGCGTTGATGTTTTTGCCCAGACCCGTGCTGACATCCAGACCGAGCGTACATACTCATCCATCGCCCAAAATGCGATGAAGTGGGTGCCCATTCTCAACATCGTACTGACGGTGGTATTCTATGCGCTGTTTCCTGTGCTGTTCCCGCTTTTCCTGATGCCAAAAACCGGACCAACGGCATTGCGGGGCTATATTACAGGCTTCTTCTATCTTGCTGCTTGGGGGCCATTGTTTGTGATATTGCACATGATCCTGATGTTTAAAGGCGCATCTGATGTTGGCGGCGCAGCCGGCGGGACAGGTCTTAGTCTCGCAAACTTCTCGGGAATGGTTGATGTGAATAATGATATTGGCGTGCTTGCTGGATATCTTGTTGCCTCCATTCCGTTTCTTGCTGGCGGTATCGCCAGAGGCGCGCTGGCAATCTCAGGCCAAGCGACTTCCTATCTTAATCCATCGCAAAATGCAGCAGAGGAAGCAGCGCGCGAAGCCAGCACTGGCAATGTGTCGCTTGGCAACAGCAATATTGAAAATTCGAGCGTGTTTTCGAAACAATTTGCGCAAGGGTCGATCGCGCCGAACATTTCTTATGGCGCATCGCAGACACGCGGATTCAGTGATAGCGGGACGCAAACAACAAGCTTTCCCGAAAATTCATTCGATCAGGTTCCGAACTCTTCCTATCCGTTCACCCCAACATTGGGGCAGGATTTCACCTCTAGGCTTTCCACGCTGGCATCGAGCAGCCGATCACAAAGTGAGACATTTTCCAATCTTGCCCAGCAATCGACTAGCTCGGCAGTGACCCGGTTCAACGAACTCAGAAATACCTACAGCCAGGGGAGTTCTTCGGAAACCGCTGTCGGTACAAACGAGAGCAACAGTGTCAACAATGCGTTCAGCGAAGTGGATTCTGCATCGAGAAACTTGCAGCGGCAATATGGACTGTCTCGCCGCGCGGCGGACGATATATCCGTGTCCTGGTTTCTGAATGGTGATGGAGCTCTAGGCGTGAAAGGTGAAAAGGGAGCTGGAAGTGCTTCGCTAGGTATCAAGGGCGGGCGCAATCAAAGTTGGACGGATAGCGACATTGGAATTGCGTCGGAGGACCGTAACCGGATTATGGGCAGCATGAACCAGATTTCTGATAGCCGGAACTGGTCCAATACCCGTGATGGATTTGTGCGAAGCGTCAGTTCGAGCAGCAGTTCTGCGATCTCCAGCAGCGCATCTGGTCTCACGACATCGCTGACAGAAGCGCAAAGCTATACGGTTGAAGCCAGACGCGCGGAAGAAATTGCCAGTCGCTTGGAAGATCAGGCAACATGGTATGAAAGCAACAGTGCCGCTGGATCGCTCAACCTTAGCCAAGCGTACCGCGAATGGGGCATGGCGGAGATTGAGGGCAATCGCGATTACTACGGCAATGCACGATTTGATGATATCAACTTCCAGCTCAGCGCAGAAGGTCAGGAACTGCAAACGCGCTTTGTAGCCGGTTATGCGGAAAGGCTGCACGATGATATTGACGATAAGCTAACCTTGCCGGAATTTGCGCCCGTCCAAAGACCAAATATCGGTAGTGCCTCTGATGTTCGCGGAAGCGTTTCGACAGGCGGTGGAGGTTCAGGATCGGTCGGTGCAGCGCCGGATGTTGGCGCAATAGGGGATGAAGTAGCCGGTGCTCAGTCGCGTGGAAAAACGCGGGTCGGGATTGTTGAGGATGCGATGAAACGGAAAACCAGAAATGCGCGCGGTGCGAGTGAGAAAGCAGCAGACGATATCAAGGAATGGTAGGTGATTAGAATGATATCCAGCCGTCATAGATCGCTACAAAAATCGCAAAAGCGATAAGTCCGATAAAAATCGTAACTAGTTTCAATCGTCCCCAAGGGTCAGCCCAAGTCTTTTTCCATGTATAAGCAGTCAGACGGTTTTCTGCGAGCGCCTTGTCAATTTCCGACAAACCGGGCCAGTTTTGTTGATCGTCAGATTGTGTGTTTTTATCCTCGGTCATTTTTCAGTCTCCAAGATCATGATTCACCCGGAACCAAGCCCCCTCTTCTCTCAGACCATAGCGGAATTCGAGTGCACAGTCATTTTGAAATTAACTGGTCAAATTCGGCCAATCCAATGTTCCAACTTGAGTTTGCAGCCAATGCCGTCATTATCTCCGTTCATGAAGTTAAGATATCTACGGATGAAACATGGGTTTGATTGATTTGCTATTAATGGGTTCTACCATTGTTGGCGCAGGGCAATCGTTCGAATGCACACCCACCCGTGTCTGGGATGGTGATGGTCCAATCTGGTGCGCCGAAGGTCCAAGAGTCAGACTATCAGGCATTGCTGCACGGGAAATGGATGGGACTTGTTCAACTGGTCATCCCTGTCCGAAGGCAAGTGCAAAAGAAGCACGCGACGCTCTAGTGAAATTGGTGGGCAAACCTTCTGGACGGTCAAGGGAGGGTCATGTTCTGGTCTCTGGACCTACATTGAAATGCCGGTCCGATGGCGGCGCTGGCGGCAAGCGCACTGCGGCATGGTGCGTGTCACCAAAATCTGGAGATCTATCGTGCGCGATGGTAAAAGGTGGTTGGGCACTCAAGTGGAGTAAATATTGGAAGTTGCACCGCTGTAGTGGATAATCAATTCCCTTTGAAAACAAGAATGACAAATATTTTGTTTGGCGCGGAAGTTTGCTTTTTTGCTTGGATGATTATCGGTTGGCCGATCTTGGATCTAATTATCCGGTGTTTTGACTAGGTTCAGGACCTATTAAATAGCTTGCATGATTGGTAGAAGGTTGATTCAATGGTGGCATCAAAGGAGGTGCCGCTGATGAGTGATCTGTTTATGTTGAGCAAGGCGCAGATGCGCCGGATAGAGCCATATTTCCCGTTATCGCACGGAGTTCCGAGAGTTGATGACCGGCGTGTATTGAGTGGCATTGTCTTCGTGATCCGTAATGGGTTGCGTTGGCGCGATGCCCCTGCAGCCTATGGCCCTCATAAGACGATCTATAATCGCTTTATCCGCTGGAGCCGTATGGGTGTGTTCAACAAGATATTCTCTGCTCTGGCAGCTACCAGCGATGCCGATGACGTGCTGATGATTGATGCCACGCACTTGAAAGCGCATCGCACCGCTGCCAGCCTTTTAAAAAAGGGTCTGTTTCCAGATATATCGGAAGAACGAAGGGCGGCTTAAACTCCAAGCTCCATGCCGTGTGTGACGGGTCAGGCAGGCCGTTGGTCCTGTGTTTAAGCGAAGGGCAGATGAGCGATCATATCGGTGCAAAGCTCACATATTCCGCGCTACCCGATCATGCCCTCTGCATGATCGGGGACAAAGGCTATGACAGCGACGAGTATCGCGCCGCCCTGCAGGCCAAAGGCATCACGCCGTGCATCCCGCCGCGAAAGGGACGGATATTACCCGCTGACTTCGACAAAACCCTCTACCGGCAACGTCACAAAATCGAGAATATGTTCGGACGCATCAAGGACTGGAGGCGTATCCACACCCGCTATGACCGATGCGCACATACCTTCATGTCCGCCATCGCAATCGCAGCTACCGTCATCTTCTGGCTCAGTTAATGAGTCCTGACCCTAGTCATTCTGCAAATTAAATTCGGACATAGTTCATATTTTGCGCTCATTCTCCTACTATGTTTCGCGTGTCTTTATTCCAATAAGCAGGCTTGGTGTTTGCCGACTGCTGGGCGATGGTCACAAGGCTTCGTCTTATCCGTATAGCGGTGAGCTGAAACAACGGCTGGTTTTTCGCAAAATCATAGCGAAATTGTTGCTCGGATCTATCTCGAGCTTAATCTGAAATCAGGGATTGCCACCAGTTAATCAGAGCTCCTCGCACAATGTAGGCAAAGAGATGGAGATGCATGGGGAACTCCTCTTCACGCCAGCTTGCACCATGCGATGCAGCTCCCAGACCGCCTGGCTTCTCCCAAGGAGCCTCGCCCTTGCCATAATCCCGAGGTGGATGGCACATAGGCGATGGGAACGGGGTTCCGTCGTGAAGGGCTTTAGAGCGGTGGTCGTATATCTTGGTGATGGCGTCCCTATAGGAGCGCTTTCCAAAATCGAACCGTTCCATTGTCGGACGAGTAGGAGGAGGTTCGGGCATAAATGTAGTGCTAAAGCTTATGAATTTTCCCGTGGAGCCAATGACCTGATGCAGTTCTTCAGCGACCTTGCTTACGAGGTCAGAGTCCGTATTGTCTTGAAGAATTGCAACGAGGCCAGGTTTGCTGTGCTTGAGCTTTTCTGCCGGTGACATACGGGAAGCATCCCAGAAGCCCGCAGCAATCTCGATCGCGGAAACGAGCAAGAGCCAAGCGGTCTCTGGGGTCGTGTCTGCGATCCACAGTGCCTGCTGATATGTCCGGGCGCTCTTAACGAGTGTAGTCGCTGCAGCAGCCGAGAGCGTCGGCAGCGTGTCAAATAAGGTAACGTCGGTGAGGCTGCGTGTGCCGAACAGACTTTGCATCTGGGGCGGGCCCAAGCGCGGTGGAAGCGATGGAAGGAGCGCCGAGGCATACGTCCTCGGTCGTCCGAGCGGATCATTATCGGCGCCAAACTCGCGCACTTCTGGTCCTGCTACTATTCGAAGGCCCAACTCAAGCGAGAGGAGAGCAGCAACTTCGTCGGGAAGCCAGCCACCATGATAATGTTTCGCTGATGTCACGCTCATGTCGGGCATTTCACCAGGAAGGTGGTGGGCGACACGAAGAATGAGCGCTGGCTTCCATTCATGCTTCCCGCCTGAATGGGTAGTCTGCGCCAAGGCATTGAGAATGTTGAATGGTCCGCGATCGCGGGCCTCGGCGGTGAACCATGCATCCGAGTAGAGGGGGTATTCACTTATCCAATAAGGATTCTCACTACCTTTTGAAGCGAGCCAGTTTCGCCAAATGCGGGGCGCGCCCGGCTCAGGGAGCAGTTTTAGAGTCGCCCGTTGGTCTTCGTTCATTGACGTGCCTTCATCCGTGTTTTCAATACCAGTTAGAGAGACGTTAGACTAGGCCAGCTAGGCCCAAACATGTCGCGACCAAGTATAAATGCGCAGAAGCCTTCCATCTCGCATTTGGCGAACTGATCGTTAGGACCAGTTTCGCCACCCGCTCTACCCTGCATCTAGCAAAAAGCTTGCGTCGGAAAGTAACATTGAAAGACCTCCTCGCCGCGCACTCCCAGTGGACGGTCTGAACTTTGGGCACTTCCCGCCAAAAAGCAATCGAGAGAAACAG
Organism: Sphingorhabdus sp. YGSMI21; assembly: GCF_002776575.1. Classification (GTDB taxonomy): domain Bacteria; phylum Pseudomonadota; class Alphaproteobacteria; order Sphingomonadales; family Sphingomonadaceae; genus Parasphingorhabdus. The sequence continues at coordinate 104,267 of NZ_CP022548.1, forward strand.
CGAATCCTGCAATTCCTACCTTATACATTGGTTTCTTCGAGCTATAATTTGTAAGGACAAAGACGTATTGTTTGGCGCGACCTATAGCTGGTAATACCAATTGAAATAATGCAATAAATAGCAACTTTTAACAACGTGTCAGTCCGCTTCCTGGTCAATTTCGGCTATTTCTCCAAGCTGCATGTGGCTGGATTCGGAACTCATTTATTTTTTGTTTTGTCAGCAGGCTTAACTAATATACTTTTGACAGATTCTTCTGATTTCCTGCCTGATTGTTTGATTTCATCCTTGCCAGGATACAAATAGGCGCCTGGTTTTTCATTTAAATACGCATTGCTTTCAATAACGACTGTTTGGCCGCGCTCATCATCGGTCGTTTTTTGGACTCTATACCCCAAGGAATAGAATAATGGGTCCAGCAGGAGTAAAAGAATAAACGCGACAAATGCTCGCAGCAGATGGTGATGAATGACTCGTATGCGTGTCACCTTTGAGTTCACAACATCACGAGATCGCCTTGATGCTAACAAAATATTGCGCGTCAAACGTGCCAATGGCCGACTGGACCCCCACGCTGAAGCTACATCAGCTTCGCCAACCCGCTGGAAACCAGATACTTGGAGCGCCTTAAAAGAATGATATCCAGCGGCCATAACGTAAACCATAGCTGTTATCAGCACCACAAACTTCAATCCGCTAGGAGCTGGGCCAGCTTTGCTCTCCCAATAGGTTGATTGTAGCGTAATCAGGAGAGGCACTAGTGCCGCGAGAACTGCAAGATACGTGGTCGCTTTACTCTCTGCGGTCTTCACTCGCTGATCTTCAGACGCAGCAACGCGGCGGGCTTCGTCCAGTGCATGTTCCTCGTTCTGCCGAAATTTGGCAGAATTTATGGATGCGAGATCCTCAGCCAGTCTTTCTTTATCCTTCTCAACCTGATCGTCCGGTAGTGTTTCAATATATGGAAATATTATATCAATTAATTTCCGCCAATTCATCGCGCTAATCCATCCACTATAGCAGCGGAGATTGGCGCCGCGGTCTTCTGTTCAATCCAAGCCCATTGACCATTGGGATTGTTCCCCGTCAGCACCTGTGGCACAAATTTGATGTTGTAAGTTAAGGAGGATTTGGGTCTCGTCGTAGTGACGAAGGAACGAAGATGAGACCCAAATCCTCAAAACCCAAAGCGAGTGCTGAGCGGGTAGTAAAAGACATTCGGCGGGCAACTCGCCGGCACTTTTCAGCAGAGGACAAGATCAGGATCGTGCTGGAAGGTCTGCGCGGCGATGACAGCATTGCCGAACTGTGCCGCAAGGAAGGCATCGCACAGAGCCTATATTACGTCTGGTCGAAGGAGTTCATGGAGGCTGGCAAGCGCCGATTGGCCGGTGACACTGCGCGTGCTGCTACCAGTGACGAGGTGAAGGACCTGCGGCACCAGGCGCGCGACCTGAAGGAATGCGTAGCCGATCTTACTCTCGAGAACCGTCTGCTTAAAAAAACGTATGGCCCGCCTCTTTGCAATAGTAGATTTTTTGATAGCAATCGCACGGTCTGCGTAAACGTATGCGGCATATCGATCATCTGATCGTCGCCAAGATGGATATTCGCGCGGCCCGGTCCTCATAAGCATGTCGGCTTCGAAGAGCCATTTTTTTAACCAGGTGTCCGGTCCGCCGATCAACCGTTCGGCCATCTCACTTTCCACTCGCAAAAGCGTATCTCTCGATAGATTGTAACTCCTTGATATTTATGCCACAGATTTGGCGGGCGCATTCCGATATGCTTCTTGGTGACGCAAGGTTGCCCACGCGATACGCACCAGTTTGTTGGCAAGCGCTACAACTGCAGTGTTGCGGTGAGACCGGGCAAGCAGCCCGCGCAACCAAAAGCCCAATTGGGTCTCGCTTTTCGCCAGCCACGGTAAAGCAGCTCGCGCACCGTGGATAAACAGTGTTCGCAAATAGATGTTACCCCGCCTGCTTATGCCCAGAAGCTTAGGCTTGCCGCCGGTGGTTCGTTGTTTTGGAACGAGGCCAAGCCATGCGCTAAGATCACGGGCACGCGTAAAAGAACTGGCATTGCCAATCGCTGCAACCAGTGCTGTTGCTGTCAACGGTCCGATACCCGGAACAGAAGTCAGGCGCTGAGTATCCGGATCTGACCGGACACATTGAGCAAACTCACGGTCCAGAATGGCAATACGGCCATCGAGTTCTCTCCATTCATCTCGCATATCCGCTATTAGTTCGAATATTCTTTGACTGATGCCGGTAGCCGGTTCGCCCAGCATCGCATCAATCGCCAGCTCAAGCTTGCGCCTGCCTTGCGGAAATCTGAGCCCCCGCTCTAACAGAATGGCTCGCATCTGATTTATTAGCATCGTGCGTGTACCCACAAGCCGTGAACGCGAACGGTGCAGCGTCTGCATGTCGAGCTGTTCGGCGCTCTTAAGTTCAACAAAGCGCATTGTCGGGCGCGAAGCAGCTTCAGCAATAGCTTCGGCATCGCGTTCATCGTTCTTCTGAGCTTTAACATATGGCCGCACGTATTCCGGCGACATCAGTCGGATCTCGTGTCCTTGCCGGGCAATTAAACGGCCCAGATGATGAGCACCGCAACAGGCCTCCATTGCAACGATGCATGTTGAGAGTCGCTCTGTAAATTTTGGAATCGTATCGGGCCGCATGCGCTTGCGGAATATTAACTGTCCGCTGATATCGAAACCGGCGAGGCTGCAAATGTTCTTGCCTAGATCCACGCCCAAAACAGCAATGTTAGTGTTGTTCATGACAATCTCCTCATTTTGTACCTCAGCCCATAATGACAGCTTCGTTTGAGGCGGGCCATTCCATAAGCATGAGCGGGCATGGGGGAGACGAGGAATGAGATATCCTGCATCCGAAAAGCTGGAGATCATCAGGATCGTCGAGCAGTCGCATCTGCCTGCCAAGCAAACGCTGGACAGGCTGGGCATCGCGCGCCGGACCTTTTACCGCTGGTATGACAAGCATCTGGAGGGCGGGCCTGAAGCGCTGGAGGATCGGCCGTCTTCGCCAAGCAGGGTATGGAATAGGATCCCGGCACATATCCATGACCAGATTATCGAACTGGCGTTGGAACAATCCGAACTCAGCCCGCGCGAACTGGCTGTGCGGTTTACCGATGAGAAGCGCTACTTCGTGTCGGAAGCCACGGTTTACCGCCTGCTGAAGGCTCATGACCTGATCACCAGCCCGGCTTATGTGGTGATCAAAGCGGCGGACCGCTTCCATACCCAGACAACCCGGATCAACGAGATGTGGCAGACGGATTTTACCTACTTCAAGATCATTGGCTGGGGGTGGATGTATCTATCGACGGTGCTGGATGATTACTCTCGCTACATCATCGCCTGGAAGCTGTGCAGCACGATGCGGGCTGAAGACGTCACCGACACGCTGGATCTGGCGCTGGCAGCGTCAGGCTGCGACCAGGCCCGCGTCCATCACAGGCCCCGGTTGCTTAGTGACAATGGCCCGAGTTACATCGCTAGCGAGCTGGCGGAATACATCGAAGCCCAGCGCATGAGCCACGTTCGCGGTGCTCCGTTCCATCCGCAGACGCAGGGCAAGATCGAGCGCTGGCACCAAACTTTGAAAAACCGCATCCTGCTGGAAAACTACTTCCTGCCTGGCGATCTCGAAACCCAGATCGAGGCGTTCGTGCAGCATTACAATCACCAGCGCTATCATGAGAGCCTAAAAAATGTGACGCCCGCAGACGCCTACTTTGGCCGCGCAGAAGCCATCATCAAACAACGGGAAAGGATCAAACGAAAGACCATTGAACATCGGCGCTTGCAACACCGCAAGCTAGCCGCCTAATATCAACCAATAAGACGAGGCCGATGCTCCGCTAATTTACGCAGCCATCTGTGCCAAATGTTCTGACGACGGACACATTGGGATTAGCCTCCAGAAACCAATAATGCCCTTCCAGATCTTCTATAAGATCAATGGCAGCAAACCTTAAGCCGAGCAATTTTACAACCGAGAGACAGGATAACTCTATGTTTTTTGGAAGTTTGATTGAGTCGTGGGACAGGTCAGTTCTAACTCCACGGCGCCAATCGGTTTGCGTTTCTTCGTGATCCTGTGAACCTATGGCTGTGGCGAACAAATTGTCATCAACTACGATTACTCGAATATCGCAACGCTTGCGTATTTCTGTTTGAGCAATAATTGGTGCCCGATTAATCGCCTCACAATCTGTTTCATCCAGTCCTACGAGCTGGCTAGTAAATACGACACTGCCTCTATTACCTTTCTCGATCAGTGCATGGCGCAGTGGCTTGACTACGGTGGAGTCACTTGATGAGAATTCATGTAAAGTTGAGAAATTATTGGACACGAGAGTAGCAGGAACGGACAGTCCGGCTTGTCGCGCGAGTTTTAACTGTCTGGGTTTGTCCTCAGCTCGGAGGATCGAGAAAGGCGAATTAAGCCAACGACCTTCTAGCGCATTCCACATACTGCGGAGAACTGCAGACCATTCGGCCGTTAGATAAGATACGATTGCTTCATCGGTTTCTGCAAATTCAGGGCGTCCTGGCCTTCGGTAATAGGCCGCTGTTATCTTACATAGGTCAAGCGCCTCCGAAGCCCTAGTTAAGCGCATTATGGCAGGGTTGCCATCAATCATATCGATCTGAAAATCACCAATATCCTCAGTGTTTAATCGAAAGAAGGCGATCTCCCGGCGGCGCATTTCTTGGACTACAAAATCCGTCGTAACATCACGCTTGTTGGTCGCGAGCAGGATCAAGAGATGTCAGCCCTAAAACTCAAATGACAGGGTCAACTTCATCGTCTCTTTCTTGAACAACCTCAGTCTTGGTTTGGAGCTCAAGCAGGCCAGATTGCGCGTCTTGATCATCTGCTTCTTGTCTGACTTTGGTGTATGTCGAAGTTTCCACCATTGCAGCGTTGTCATAATCATCGTCATCGGTTTCAACCTGCGTCATAGTTTTACTTTGTGTGGCAATCAGTGACCCTCCGTCGATTTCAATTATCGGACGTTCGCCAGTCACCGTTTCCAAAACCCAGACTTTTTGCTCATCGCAATAATGACCCGGCATCTCCGCATCAGCAGATCTGGGCTGTGCAAAGCGGAAAAGAAAAGGCTCAGGTTTCTTGAGTAGCAATTTAGTCATATGAAAATTTCTATCATGCTATCGAAGTTCCTACAATTGCATTTATTCAACATGTGTCTTCTAACCTAGAACGTGAGAATCGGTTTTAGCGGCATCCTCGACCTGTTTCTCTAACTTATGAGCTTCTGCAATCCCCACCGAAATCAGACATCCTAAGACATAATCCATACGAGCTCGTTGCGGATGATCGGGCCTGATGAGGTTTGGCTCCTCAGCGATTGCGGCCTCAAACCATTCGACGATCTTGCCGCCAATTCCCATCGTAACCCACAGACCTTGGTCAGAAGGCAATCGCACCATCCATGCCTCGGTCGCCGTAAGGAGGAAATCCAGATGCCGCGCGCGTGGAGCGATAAGAACCACATTCATTGTGCATAGAGCTACGAAGCTCGTCGGCCCTCCAGACTGAAGGACACGAATTGGAATGAGCAACGGGTCCAGCCTGTCTGCAACCGCAGGAACCAAGTAACTGCTTGTACCATTGAAAGGGTCGTGTGTATTGAACAGTATCTTCGCAACTACCCCGCCAGTGTCGTAGTCAATCGAGAGATCGCCTGGAGAATAATTGTATCGCCAGCGTTGCAACGCCATTACGCGGGTCACCATGCGCCGCCGCAACTCGACGGCTCGATCAGGTAATCGTGTGGCGTCATTAAAGTAAAGCACATCGGCCCTATGAAGCACGGTTTCAGCTACATCCGCAAAACACTTATCCGGCAGATCGGTAATCTGACCGACAAGTTCTTCAAATTGCTCAGGCTCCGCATCCATCAGCGTCTCCGCGAACAAGGAATAGAACTGGGTATTCCATTCGTTTGCGGAACGGTCAATGTCGGCGTCTGTCGGCAAATTTGCGCCGTTTATTCTGGCGCTCCATCTCGCATAAGCCGAAACTATTTCGCCGCCCCAATCAAAATACTCGCGATCAGCATGGCTAAGTAAACTAAGCCACCGTGCGGCTGACTGGCTCTCAACATGTAGTCCTGCGTCAGCGTTGTCCGATTCCTCGGGCAAATCTTTATCTAGTTCTGCCTGTTTCCCTAGTAAAGTCCGGGGCCGGTGCGAGTTTAGCAGGATAGGATTCTCATCCGGGAAGGTCGGCCAAGCCGGTTCCTCGGCACCGTCAAGCCAAGCGACCTCGGCAGCCACAGCCTCCTGCACAGTAGCATCGCGGTCCTTCTCGAAGCATTTTTGAACCGCATCGTCCTCATTGTGCGGGTGCCATCGCCAGACAAAGCCTGCGAACGCCGCTCGCATGGCTGCTTTAAACAACCGGGGGTCTTTTTCCGCGATCATGGAGAGAGCTGCTGCAAATGCAGGAAGATTAGCTCGATTCCTCTGCGCGGCGATTGAGACTAGTTTGTCCCGATCCTTTTTTAATCCACGTCTCCTCCAAAGATGCAGAAGCGCAAGCGCACCGATTGCAGGTCTGTTGAAGCGCAATGTTTTCTGAGAACCGGAATAGTGATCTTTCTCCTCCTCGAGGGCGCGCCGGATGACCTCCCGCACCCAATCTTCGTGCGATTCAAGCAGATCGTCTTCGCCGTCGCGCGCGACTAGTAACGCAGTCACTGTGAGGCGTGTCGAGCGCGACTTCAGCACATCGGTATCACTCTCATCGGGCAAATCGCCGGCTGCGTACTCTACCGCCAAGCGCGCGGTTTCGGTGGTCGCATATTCACCGCCATCGATCGCGAGATCGATACGCGCTGCCTTCTCGGAAGTCTGAGCCAACTGGCTGCCATGTGCCTGCATCTGCGCGAGATGCGCCGCTTCGTTTGACGGCGACTGGTACATCAGCTGACCGTTCTTGATTTCCTTCCAGTTCGAGAGATCGAGATAGTTGAGCGCATGCCGTCCGGCAAAACGAGCATCAGAAAAATCCGAATATGTCGCATATGGTTCGAGTGTCGAAGCTGCGTGAGCTAAGCGCTTGCGCAACGTGTTTCCTACCTCATCGTCCCGAAGATAGGCGAATAACGCATCGGAAAGCGGAGTTTCACGCGACGGACGTGCTCTGAGGTCAGCAAGCGTTACAAGCCCTGCGGGTTCCTTCTCGCCAAATAACAACAGATCATTGCCTACTTGATCGTGCACGGCTCGGGTTTTATCGATGGCAAGAAGCTCGGGACAGGCAAGAAATGGTACCAGCGCTTCACGGCCTTCATCAAAATGCGAGAGTAGCACATCAATCGCAACCAAAAGATAGGCAGAACAGCTCCCTTCTGGACCCAGAATATCGGCCACTACTGCATCAACTGGTTCGCCGTCATCGAGCCGCCTGTGGCTCCATGCCTCAAGTGCCTTTAGCCCGGAAGCGACAGAATATTCTCGGGCTTGGTCGCGGGACCAGAAGTAGGTCTCTGTCCAGGGAAAAAAGCGCGGCCCGTCGTCAAACACGAGGGTGAATCCGTTTTCTCCAGGGTCCGCTCCTTCGCTGTAAGCCTCGCCCGCCGAGCTAACGAGGCGACGCACTAGCGCCAGCCCGTTCTCCGGTGATGCGGTTAGCAGATCGAGAAACGGAGGTTGCGCGGGCGATGCAGGGAGATAGTCACTGTCGGCAAAACTAAAAACACGGCCTCTCTTCCCCCCGTGGAGCGAGCTTTTGCGGCGGCTCGGCTCAATGAGGCTGTTTGCAACAAGATTGACCAACTCGACCGGGGCGACCGACGCCACGACCGCGCTGAACTGACGTATAGCCTTCACCTTATGGGTGTCACGATCCGCATTGATTTTCTTTAGATATGCTTTGGCAGAATTCGGCGAGAGTGCGGATAGCATGAGCGTGATAGATCGAAGATCTTCAATCATTCTCCGTCGAGTACCGCTTTCCATCCGCTCTATCGTAGAATCTGTTGGAATAGTGATGTCCGCCTCCCGCACGTCGAGCTGACCCAACCAACCGAAGAGCATCGTTGCGGTTGACGAACCGAGATTGGTGAGCGCCTGAAGGGTCAATATTTGCAACTTAACGAGGTCGATGACCGCACTGATCGCATGGATCGGAATTTCAACCCGATGAGCTAGCACCCATTTTAACAACCTGTAACCAGTGCCGGTCATATTGGTACGGAACGATTTCGGGACAGGGTTGCCGGTTTTTATTTTCATTGACGCATAAAGTTCTGCCGTAGAGATCGTATCAACCGCCGCAATTACCGTTACGAGCTCTGTGAAGAGGCTTCCGCCCCGAGCAAGCAATGCCATACTACAGCGTTCGAGTAAGTCTTCGGCAACTTCTGAACGCACAATCGCCAGCAAAGCATTTCGTCGCCAAGAGCTATGGGCTCCCGCCGGGGAAAGTATGTCGAGAAGGCTCAGCCATTGAGTACAGTCATCAGACATCTCCAGTGAGAGGCGAGCAGCCAATTCGACGCCGCGTGCGACCCGCGGAGATGCGGGCACCGTGAAATCGGTTTCGGCAAGTCTCTTGTGATTCTCGTGGACGTAGTTCCCAATCCCCCAGTCGCGGAGCACATCGTGATAGAACGCGAGTTGATCGCGATGGGACTCGGTTAGAGTTAGCGATCCGATTAGATGAGTGCGAGCAGCGGAGTCATCGCGCAACTCCATCGTGTTTCCGCCATTTAGGCTTATCTCCGCCAGCTCGGCGATGATACGCTGCCCCGCTCTTATCGCGTCGTCGGGCGCATTGTCTGCCGTTGCCCACCACTGGCTGGCCAAAGCTGCCTCTGTTCGGATGTCGGCGGACAACGGTACTTTGATCAGACGCGATAGACGGTAAAGATTACGGGAGATGTTGGCAGCCGGATGTCCAGAAGCTAGGATTGCACGAAGTTCTGGCGCACCTTCCGAAAGAGTTTCGACTTCCTCATCGGTCAACTCTCCAACCGAAACGGAGCGAATTCCATCAAAGGCATCAATAACGTCGTCGGCGATCCACCGGTTGGTGTTAGGATCTGCGGTGGCGCGCGCCGTTACTACGACAGAAAAGCCGGTGACGGCCGACGCCTCCCGCAGCAACTCGTTGACTGTCCGCTGGCTACCCGGGTCTGAGAACATCTCCAGGCCATCGATCACTATGAGACCGCCGCCGCTCGCCGCGAGATCATTGAAGAATTCGCTGACGGTTCCAGGAACACCGATCGCCTGGGAGAACGACAGCCATCCGCCAGCGGGCGTCGAAATTTGATCGAGAACGATCACCCGTGCCTCGCGTCCGATACGCTCCGCCACCAGCTTCAGGACACCCGACTTGCCGACACCCGGTCCGCCACGTAGCTCGATGAAGCGGTGTTCTTCAAGCGCCGTGTTTAGGCTGTCCACGGCCTCGTGGCGCGTGAGTGTAACACCTCCAACCGTTGTGCCTATCCCGGCTAACGTCATTCGGGCCAGATCAGCTAAACGAGCGCGCGCTGGCCTATAGTCCCGGTCGCCAGCGAGACTAAAGCCGCGATCAACCAGCTTCGCGCGAAGTTCATCCCGGCTGATCGCACCCCCAACTTTCGCGATAGAGATCGAAATCTCAATGAGTTCACTCCAGAGACTTTCAGCCCGTGAGATATCCTTATCTGCGAGCACCTGCTGAGCCAACGCTAGTGCATGCAGGCGAGCAAGTGGCGCTATCGACTCAAAATCAAAGACCAAGATTGCGAAGCGGCGCATAAGTTTCCAAATGACATCGTCGTCATCGACCACTCCTGCAGCGAGCAAATTTGACCTAAAGGTGGCGACGAAAGAGCGCATCGCGTCGCTTGCGACGCCTTTAGCCGCAACCCTATCGAAAAACTGGCGACCACTCTCCGCCGTCTTAGCCCAGAGGAGGACGTCTTGGTACGGTCCGGAGATGGATTTACTTTGTCGCTGAGTTGCAACCGCTAGAAGGTGTCGTTCATCTGGCAAATCCCGCTTTTGGGTACGAGCAATCTGCATTGCCACCTCTGCGAAGGTCGCATCTTTTCGAGTGAAGGCGATATTCCGCTTTGATTGAATCTCAAGTAGCGCGTCGCCAGCGCGGCTTTTACCTTCAAGGATTAGATCATCCATCGCATAGCCCTGTTCGGTCCCTTGGAATCGGACAATGGTGAGCTTTGTCCCGGGCATTCCGCGCGGTTCCGTTCCGGCGAGCAAGGCTAAGAGGTAGTATGCACCAAGTTCTCCCTCGATATAAACTCCTGCACCACCTCTGGAGGCTGGGCTGGATCCGCTCTCGCCGTTTTTTTGCTCTGCCATAACTAGAATGTGTGATCCGGCTAATCCACAGTCAAGCGATTAAGCATCGTCGACAGCGTACTATTCCAATCCTCATGATCCAAAACTCGTATCTCGCATGTTTAGGCTCCAAATATCCGGTTATTTTTGCTAATCATAGAACGATTTGCCGTCGGTTTAATGATTGCTGAAGCCTTTGAGCCCATGACTATTTTTACCAATTTCACATGCATGCACTCTCTACATCAGCATTCTATTCAATCCATCGGGCTTTCTTTCCCATCGTCAAACATATTACTAACTTCTGTTAGCCGGTGAATATGAAGCGCAGATTTACTCATGCAAAAGCAACACTCGCAGACACCTTGTGGGATTGCCAAAAGCGTAAGTTGTGATTTGAGACCGGAAGAAATGTATGCCGAACCTTGAATCAAACATGATTAATTTTTCGATCGTTTGTCGGCTCTTTTCTTTAGAGCTGGACTTAGTCTATCCTCTTCCTGCGCTGCAAAGCCGGCGACAAGCGCATCCCTCATTGGAGGATATTCCAGCATATCAACGGGAACTGCTCTGATCTGGGTCGCCCCGCGTTTAAGCCCTCCGAATTTTTTGCTCTTGGGATAAGGAAGCCGGGGTACGATAATGTGGACAATAAAGCCGAACATGGTCCAATCCATCATAAAATGACCAAATTTTCCATTTCGCTTCTTTTGTGTAGAGAAAACTTCCGGTCCTTTCATGAATTGCCCCATCCATTCGTCACCAAATCCGCCAGATTTTCGAGGCGTTTTGTCAATAAGGCGTCCAATTCGGACCGTACAGTGTTTCAAAACTTCATCCGAAGGCAAACGTATCAACGCGTCCAGTTCTTCCATATGCTTTGAGCTTAACACGACTTCACTGAACATCAGGGCATCCGACCGGGCTATTCTCCACGCCACTGAACCAACAGCATGGGCCATTTGATTGGCTGGAAAATCTATAGTAGTCCGAAGACCTTGCCTTTTAATCTCATTTTCCAGCACTTTTAATGCGTTGGTCAACGGTCCGTCAAAATTGCGATTAAAATCATTTTCGCATTTTTCACAAAGTAAAGGCGCCTCGCCGGTGTCACTCGTCAAATGCACGTCCCCGTCTCCTTTGGGAATACCAATGGCCTTTCCACTGCCCGCTCTAAGCATTGTCTTGAACGCTGCCTTTGGAATGGCATGAGACATGCTCAACTTGCCGTAACTTGAGCAATATGCGCAGAACGCGCACATGTCTGGAGATTTGCTAATATTTTTCATTGATGAGTTTATATAGGTGCCGCTTACTTCAAAAGAGTCAACAATGTCAGCTGATATCATCAAAACTAGACTATTCTTGTTTCTGCAAATAATCCTCCACTCTCATCAACGTCCTAGCCCGCGGCCTACGCCCTTCCCTTAAATCCAATACAAATCTCGGGTCACCGACAGCACGTCTGCCAAACCGCGTCGGCGACATATGCGTCCGCTTCAGATGCTTTTCGATACGATCCAACAGTTTCAAATGAGGCCTCCTCGAATCATAAATTACTTGTGTTCTTGTTATGTTCCTAGTAGGAAGATTGCATATTGTCTAGGATAAATCCTATTGAGGGGTCGAAAGGCACAAAACATGGATGATGTACGAGAAACTCTGGATCGGCTGATCCGCCAAAACGGGGATGATTATTCCGGCCTCTCAAAAATGCTTGGCCGTAATGCTGCCTATATCCAGCAGTTCATAAAGCGCGGTTCGCCGCGCAAGCTGGACCCGGAGGACAGACTTAGGCTAGCGAGCTTTTACGGTATTGACGAACAACTGTTGGGCGGGCCGCCGCCAACTGGCAGTGACGGAATGGTCGAAGTCCCTGTGCTCGATGTCAATGTCTCTGCAGGGCATGGCGCGCTGGCGACAAGCGAGGATAGGAAAACGCGTTTCTCTTTTGATGAACGCTGGCTGCGCAAACTGACACCGGCTAGAGGCGTCAGCCTTTCGGTCGTCCGCGTCATGGGCGATTCCATGGAACCAACATTGTCGGACGGAGATGACGTTCTCGTAGATGCTTCCGACCATGGTTCCCGGCTCCGCGATGGGATCTATGTTATGCGGATCGATGATACATTGGTGGTCAAGCGCATTGCGCTAAGACCCGATAGTCCCTTCATTACCATCGCCAGTGATAACCCGACTTATCCGACCTGGGAGGATATTGATCGCAGCACCGTCCATATCGCAGGCCGGGTACTTTGGTTTGGTCGCGCGCTTTGAGAAATATGTCACTCTGAACTAAACTAAATCCCCATATCCAATGGTTTGCTATGCTCTTTCTCCAGTTCTCGCTGCTCCTTTTGCGGTTCTTTGGGCGCGGTTTCAATTCCTTTAGCAAGACCCGTGGCTGCGGCTTTACCAAGTCGCTTAGTCACTTCGAGCGCTGATGTTTTTACGCCTTCATTTTTCTCGACTGCGGTTTCCAGTTTCTCGCGGTTATCAACGATCAGCGTTAAACCATCCCGCAATCTGGTAATCGTGACCAGAAATGTCTGCTTGTTGGAAAGATTACGCTCGCGGCTATCCATGACCGCAATCCCGCGATCAGAAGTCAGCCCCTGCGCCATATGGGCATTGAGCGCGTAAGCTAGATCAATGCGCTTTAGCATAGGGTCTTTATGGGGCAGTCGATGCTCCATGCCGGAAGATGTTCGTAAGTGAACATGATCATTATCTATTGCCGTAATATTTGCCTGATCCGCATTGAATAAACCGCGTTTGTGATCGCTATCGGTCCAGCGAATTTTATCACCGGCATAAATATCGAGCTGCTTCTTTTCAAATAAAGCGATCTGATCTTCAGATGCATTGGCGCGAAGTTTGCCAACCTGGAAGCTCCGCTCCCTGCCCTTGCGATCTTTAAGAACAAGCTGCTTTGCGCGTTCATCTACCGAGATGACATCATATTGACCCTTGCCAAGACGCTGACTTCTATCCGGCGCTTTAAGTTCGATCATCATGCCCGGCTTGTAGCTGTGAACATAGCGCAGTTCCTCACGGGTGTTGTTGACGCGGGAGAAGGTGTCCAGTTTTAGCCCGCGTTTTCCCAGTTCATCATTTTGTTTAAGCCCGGTTTGCACCGCTTCATTGACTGCGGTGCGCAGTGCCCGTCCAGATGCATAAATGGCCGTGGATTGCCGTTCGTGCGGAGAGAGCGCGAGCCAGCGTTCGGCAGCGATCAGGGCGCTGCCCTCTTTGGTTTCGATAATATGGTCCTTCAAATAGGACATGGCCTCGCCGATATTTCCGGCCTGGGCTGAATATTGTGCGCGGCGTAATATTTTATCACGCGCGCGCAAATTGGTGATCATTTTTGCGGTATCAATGCCCGAGGCCTGCACAAGCGCGAAGGGCTTGCCGGCATCGACAGCGCCAAGCTGCTTCTTGTCCCCGATCATCACCAGACGGTCTACCTCGAGCAGGTTTGCGAGCCGGACCAGCTTTTCTTTTTCGACATTGGATACCATCGAGGCCTCGTCGAGCACCAGCACATGGTCTTTCATGGCGGCTTTGGCTTCTGTGAGAGCATTTTTATCCGCTCCCTCCTGTAGGAGGTTTTTGTGACTTCCGATGAAGCGCGCCAGGGTCATCGACGCAATCCCGGTATCGCGTTCGAGCATCTGGACGAGCGTATTCTGGACGGCGAGACCCAGAACCGTTTTACCATTCTCGCCAAAAAGCTGCGAGACGGGTTTAAGAAGGCTGCTCTTGCCTGCCCCGGCAATGCCCTGCACCGCGATAATGCGGTTGGACGATGATAATATCATCCGGCCTGCGGACTCTTGTCCTTCGTTAAGTGTCATCCCAAAGTTAAGACCCGCGACCGCTTGCAGCTGATCGCCTGCCATGCCCGATGACAAAAAAGGCTCTGACTTGCCCCTGCCCGCTTCAACCTGTCCAATTATCCGCTGCTCGGTCTGCAAAGCATCACGCGTGGTGACAAAATCACGGTCGCGTCCTTTGCCCCGGACGAGCTCACCTTCCCTGACCAGCGCCCGTACACGGCGTTCGACATGGGCAATGGATGTCGGTAGGCCAAAATCCAAAGCTGTCTTGTAAACATCATGAACCCCAAAGGCTGCTTCGCGCTGCGCCAGATGGCGAATGGCTGAAGCGGTCGCCTGCGCTGCAGCTATCTCTTCGCGGGGTTTGTTCAGGATATGCACTGGCACCAAAGGATCGGCGGAAGGCTTTGGACCAAATCCCTGAATTTTTTCTGCAAACGCGCGCAGGAAAATCATCCCTTTTTGCGCCAGCGACAGATTGGGATTTTTATCAACCTCCAAACCAGCTGCGCGAATGTTCGCTTTGTCGATCAATCCGCCAAGATCGAGATCCATCGCCCGTGCTGCTTCCTGCCATGTTGTAGACAAGGCATCCCTGTCCTTTATGGCTTCTTTGGGCGCACGGGTGGCCAGAGCGGCAATCTTGCCAGCTTCCAGTCCTGGTCCCCGGCGCGCATCAAGCACCTCCTGTCGGCGGGTCGAAAAGGCCATGACCGCTTCGCGCGATATACCTGCGGCTTCAAAATTACCGTGCTTGCCTTGATGGGCAGGCTGATAGCCAAGCTTTTCGATTTCAAGACGAAAGCGCGCCATCGTCATGCTGTTCAGAAGCGTGTTGTTCGACCAGAGCTTGTCATTATGCAGCGCCCGCCATTTGGCGTCCGGGCCTTGGGTGATATTGGCGACAACCGCGTGAAAATGAACATTGGGTTCAGAATTGCGATTGGTATCATGCTGGAACAGTCCAATGGTGAGATTGCCGGAACCAATGGCCTTGATCTTGCCGCGAGAAAAAACCCGTGTTTCGGCGATATTTTTCTCGGCCCATTGCAGCGTCTCGATCACCGCCGTCCGGTAAGCTTCGATGATCCGTTTATCGCCGCCCACCAGAGCGATTAACGACCAGCTTTTGGGCAGCGAGAAAGTAAGATCGGTTCCGGCGCGGTGATATTGTTTATCGCTGCCAACACGCTCGCCATTTGGCAATTCACCGCGCAGCAAAGCTTCAAAGCCGCTCGCGTCCACCTGGCCCTTTAAACCTAACCGCTCCGCTCCTTCTCCGATCCACTGACCGGACCGGTCGGCATCGGCTTTGGTATAATAGTTATCCGCCGCAAAATAAGTTGCAGCGCCGCCCGCAGAGCGAACATTGGAAGCGGAGAGCATAGTCCATTCCTATCATTGAACGCGCCCTCCACCGCGCAGGTTTCACATGTCATATTCGCCGATATCGCGGTCCGGCTCATCACGCACAGCGCCCTCACGGAGATCCCGGCCAGCATCACGCGGCAGACCGCTCAGCGACCGGGCCTTGTTCGCTGGATCGGATGGATCAGGCAGATCAGAGCGCTGCTGTTTGTCATCTTCGGGAGACGGTGATGGCGCCTGCTCATCCTTGCCGAGCGATTTAATCGGACCATCGGTAGCGGGATCCGCTGTGTTGCCCTTCAGTATTTTATCTTGAGGCTCATCGGACAACTGGACGTCGGTGATTTCTTCGGGCTCCCGAAAGGCAAACTCCTTCTGATCGGCCGCAGATTGTTTGACGCCTTCGTCATTGTCATCGGAGTCCGCTGCTGGCTCCTCCTCCCCGCTGTGGCTATTTTTAGCCGTCCCTTCAGACTTGGAAGACGGCAGTGGTTCTTTGCTGGGTGCGCGAGGTTTATACAGTTCATCGGGCTCATCAAATGCCCGCGCAATAAATCCTTCTGCCAGACTGGGCCAGGATTGCGGGACCAGTTTAACCGGCGCAGCGGGGAAGCCATCGGGGAACTTGATGTAGCCGTTGAGCCGCGGCAAGTTCATAAATTGATCGGGCAGCAGCAGCGGTTCGATCTGCCTTCTGGGGGTTAGACTGACGGCATCACGGGCATTATTATAGCCGTAACTATAGCCTTCTTCCATGTCGCGTATCTGCCGGTGACCGATAAAGTCTGAGCACCATGTTGCCGTTTCCCGGTCGGCTGTAGCCAGTATTAATTTGGTGCGCGCAAGCGAAGACAATGTCATCGCCATATTTTCACCATACACCTCCTTGAGTTTGGCAAATGCATGAATACCAGTCACGATAGCGCCGCCAAAATTGCGGGCCGTTTGCAAACCTTTTTCCAGCGCTGGCAACCGGTGCAATGCGCCCAGCTCATCAATCATGAACCACACCCGCAAATCGGATGTCCGGCTCATCGACATGAGGGTATTCATCGCAGTGTCCATCCACAATGTTAGCAGCTTGGAACAGATACTCATGTCCACATAGCGCGCGGATATAAATATGATCCCGCCGCGTTCGCATTCACCCTGCACCCAGTCGCGGATTGAAAAGTGCGGACCATGTTTGGGCAGCAACATCAAAGCCTCGGCATTTGCATTAAGCACAGCCCGGATTGAGGTTGCCATCCGGGCCGCTTTGGGCGCGGTCAGTTGCTCCGCGACAGTACCCTTTAGGAGCTTATGAACATCTGTGAGATCGGCCGTAATCAGCTTGTTTGCGAGCGCCTCGTTGGTTGGCGTTCCCGCCTTCATCAGTTGCATGCAGGATTGCACAAATACCGAGCGGGCACCAATAACCCAGAACTGGTCATCGCCGCCGCCATCCTGGGGTACTATTGCTTCAGCAGCGCTGTGAAATTCGGCAATGGTGCTGCAATCATTGAACACACTCCATTGCGGACAGCGGGCATCAAGCGGGTTCAATATGACATCACGCGAAGGGTCATAGAAATGTTCGATAAAAGCGCCGGTCAGATCGAATATGACGGCGCGCTGTCCCTTTCTGCGGGCCTCGTCTATCATCTCCAGCAGGGCAACGGTTTTACCGGTTCCGGTGGTTCCGATCAGCATCGCATGGCTCTGTTCAAGCCGCCAGGGATAACGAACACCTGTAATTGCAGAGGGAGTATAATAGCCCGCCGCATCGAGCCCATGCTGCCCTGCCAGTCGCCAACGCCGGCCTAATTCGGCGCGCATTTCCCTTACCTGCTCGCTAGCATTATGGCGGGTTATTTCCGCTTGCAGCTGGGGCAATGTTGCAAGCTGCGCTCCGCGTTCATGTTTACTTTCTTTCGACCGTCCACCAAAATATTCAGCCACCCAATAAAATAGTATAAAGGCAGGCAGAAACAGCAATACGGAGATGGCCAAAGCCGTCCGGAGCGCAGTCCATAATGCTTCCATTGCGCGCACGACAGGAGGGAAGTTCTGAACCGTTGAAATCGCCATTTCAGTGCTCGCGCCACCGGCAAGATCAAGATTAACCGGCTTGGTAGGATCAAACTCCATGAACCCGTAGAGCGATGCATAAAGGTTCATGCCGGCAAGGTAGCGCTGATGGTCGGTGAGGCCAGATGTTACCTGCCAATAGCACATCCCTAACAGGAGAATAGCAGCGATAATGAGAGGGGCTTTGAGCCCACTTGCGAACATGAATCCAAAGTGCCCGAGAAGCTGGCTACCGCGCGTGAAATTGACCAGATTACGCTTCATCACGACCTCCATTCGAAGAGGCAGGAGCAAGCCCCAATCGCTGCAGGCGGCGGGCATAGGCATCATGGGTTTTTTGCCGAAGCGAACTATCTGGATGGGCAGTCAAAATGGCATCAAGCGCTACGGACGAAAATACAATCTCGCGGGCTTTGTCGAGGCCTTTTAAAGCGTCGCTATTACCTTCATCCTGCGCAATATACGCCGCCATCACAAGATCACGAATGAAGACGCTGACACATTCCCCGTGATCGTCAGCCTCCGACCTGACCCACTGCGCCAGCGGATAAGAAAGATAGGTTTGTAAGCAAATATGGTTGGTCATACTCAGGTTCCTTGACGTTCAAGAACCTGGTTCACCCTTCGAAAAGCCCAATAAGAATAAATCGTGAACAAGTCTAAGTCAATCGGTTATATATCGCTTTTTATCAATATGTTATGCTGACGTGATTGGGGTAAGACTTGCCCAAAACCCACCAAGTCTTAGAGGATTTGTCTGTTACATCGGGCCATTTTGGAACTTAAACAATTGATATAAAACAATATACCCAAGGCAGCGAGCTGCGTACGGTGTGCAGTCAAGTTCCCAGCTCGGCAGACCTGCTCCAGCTCGTTTCTTGACCCTTAAATAACTAATTTGAAACAACTTTCCTTCAAGAGGATAATATGGGCCATTATGGGATTAAGAGAGAAAAGGTCCGAAAGGGCCGTTTGGCAACCAAATAGCATGCAAAAGCCAAAAACTGCCGACCGGTTTTTGTCAATTTTCTGCTGGATTGAAGCATTCGTTGGTGCGGTTGTAAATGCATTGGAAGAGCAAACTGACATACGCCCTATCGTCAATTAGAAGTTAGAATTGTAGCAAAAAGAAAGGCCCGGTAGCGGATACTACCGAGCCTCGGAATATTGTAATGTCGGTTGCGTTTAGTCGGTAGATTTGGCTTTCGCTTTGGAAAGAAAATCAACCTGCTCGGCGATGATTTCACAGCCATAACGAGTGTTGTTTTTATCGTCTGTCCACTTGGTATAATGGATACGTCCCGTGACCATGATCATGGCTCCTTTGGTGACATGGTCGGCAACGCATTTGCCGATGCCATTGAAGCAGGTAATCCGGTGCCACTCGGTATCTTTCTGACGTTCGCCTTCGCTGTCTTTGAAGCTGCGTGTTGTCGCCAAAGAGATGTTTGTAATTGTTGCATCTGACTTGGTTTCGCGAACCTCTGGATCGTTCCCTACGAAGCCGACGAGTGTGACTGTGTTTTTCATGATTGATTACCTTTCGAAGCTATTTTGTTCGTCCAAGGGACCATCCCTTTGACTAAGCCCGAAAGGTCCGGCTGGGGTCTGGACTGCACCGAATGACAATGAGGGAAACTCCGCTCGAAGGGGTGGAGCGGGCAGCAGCGCATAGCGATGCAACACGGCCCTGAAGATGCGCGGGTTGCTGTCCAGGCACCATCCGGACAGGGGCGGTTTATGTCATGAGAGGGGATGTGTTTTTGGACTATTGCCAGCTATCGATTGGTTTCCCGATACAAATTGCAATTGTGGTGTTTTTGGATGGCCATTCGGAATTCTGAAATCGATGCTGAGAGTATAATCGAATTGTCTCAGCGGAAATCAAAAATTGTCCAGTCGAATGGCAATTATTGGGTGGATTGCTGCCTGTCCGGTTTTGGCTGGCAGAGAAGAAGAGCGGTCGTACCTAAAGCTACGGTTGCCTTTCGAACCATGTAAGTGCGCGTTCCACGCCCTCGCGTGCTTGCTTGATCACCGTTGTTTTCCAGCGCTCGTCGCAAACGAAAAAGGCGTCGTAGATGCTTTTCATGCACGCAAAGTCACGTGCCTTCGCGACTGCAGCTGCGTGGTCGATCCGCAACGCCTCAAGTACGGACATCTCGGGCAAAGTGCCGAATTCATGGGCAACCGCAATGACCGATGCTCCGCTCAACTGTCGCCTTACTCCGTCTGGTAGGTCGCCCGAGATAATATAGGAAATTGTTCCGGCCTCACCGCTTTCGACATATTCCTCTCCCCATATGAAGCGTTCGATCTCTCGCTCCTTCGCTCGTGCGGTATGCGATCCGATGAATTGGCCGATGCCACCATCGCCCAGCCCGGTATGAAAGGCGATGATGCAAACCGTCCTTGCCGCACCGACATGCTTGGCAAGGATGGTTTCAAAATTGGCCCGCGCCCATGTCGGCGCAAAACCGCCGAAAAAAGGTGCTGCCGGGAAGCGATATTGGCCACCTGCGACTGCCGCGCGCATAGTCGGCATATCT
Source organism: Sphingorhabdus sp. YGSMI21 (assembly GCF_002776575.1). Taxonomy (GTDB): domain Bacteria; phylum Pseudomonadota; class Alphaproteobacteria; order Sphingomonadales; family Sphingomonadaceae; genus Parasphingorhabdus. Next base: position 124,465 of record NZ_CP022548.1, read on the forward strand.
GACTTCATCCATCGCATGAGTGCGGCATCTGCTGTACTCTTTTGTGCGGCGCTGGGTGTAAGCCATTTGGCAAGCTGTTCGTCGAATGCAGGATTGGCCGGCAGTGGTTGATCGAAATCGACAAAGTTTCGGTTGAGATCGACGCCTTCCTCCGTCACGCGACGAAACCAAGCCATTCCATGTGGATTGACCGCATGGATCAAGACAATCTCAAGACCCTCAGACGGCAGCAGTCGACCGATGAGATCGGTCGGGATCATCGATCCAGCGTAACCCTCGACGCCGTGCACGCCCGATATCAGGACAAGTTTTTGTGCAGTATTAGGATCGCCAAGACACGCAACGTCGATAGCGAGCGCTTCGCCCTCCGGCCCTCGCTCGGGATTTGGATATTCGTTCAGCGTTGCATCTGCCAGTCGTGCGGCGCCTAGGAATGCCGACCGTGCTTGAGCGTAGGTGATCATCGCCACGTCAGCCAATGGCCTCGAAATGGAACCCCTTATCGGTCTTGCGGACACTCGCGAAGCATTGGCTATTGACGTGGATCAAGGAATAAAGGGCGAACAGGTCGTCGAGGCCATGACCAGGATCAGCGCAGTTCGCGGCACGCCACGCGCCATTCGTGTGGACAACGGCCCCGAGTTCATCTCGAACGCTTTGGATCGATGGGCCTACGAAAATAAGGTAACGTTAGACTTCTAGCCACCTGGCAAACCGACGGACAACGCCTTTGTTGAATCGTTCAATGGTCGTCTGCGCGACGAATGTCTCAACACACATTGGTTCTTGTCTTTGGCCGACGCCAGGGGCAAAATAGAAGCGTGGAGACGGGACTATAACGAGTGCCGTCCTCACACCTCTCTGGGCTGGATGACACCAGCCGAATTTTCTTCATCGCTCGGGGTTAACCCCGAGCGATGAAGGCCAGAGGCTAACATTGAACCCGGACACGAAACCGGGGGACCGTCAAACCGCCGGAACTCTAACATAGCCGCTGGACTACCCTAATGGGGCAGGCCAGCGGGATGGGCTGCCGCGGTTAGAACGAGCGCCGCACCGGCCAATAGTATCAGTTTCCCTGATCTTGTCCTTATTTTTGATGGCTCTATAAGTCTCTGTCTCATTCTTAATTCTTCCCATATGGTGCGTTTCGCATATATTCCGGCGACTTCAACTCATCGGCGACATCAGGCCCACGATCGCTACAAGTCCAATGACCGCGATTGCCAGAGCTATTTCAATTGATAAACTGATGCGTAGGGCCGCCAAACTGGCGGTTGGGTCTGTGTCCAAGCCGGCACTTACTGCACCTGCACGGCGCTTGCCGATAAGCGCGTTGCGCCCCCCGCACAGCAGCATGAGTGCCACAATCGCCATCTTTGTGGCGAGCAACTGCCCATAACCCGTCGTAAGCACCGTGCCGCTATTATGCAGACCGAATATCATTTGCGCGTTAACGAGCCCGGTGATTGCAACCATGGCGACAAGCGCCATTCCAAGCGGAGCAAACTTATGCATTGCGTTTAACAAAGGTCCGGCAATTGTCTTGTCCGGAGAGCGGTGTGCCCCGATGGTGAGATGCAGAAACCAACCAATCGCTCCGAGCCACAGCCCCGCAGCGAGTAAGTGAACTGCATCGTTAACTCTGTGAAATAGGCCAATACCGCCTTCAAGAGCCGCAGCATGACCGTTCCATGCCAGGCTGGCTACAGCCAAGCCGTATAGGGCGACTGTAATAGGCAAACCGGCAGCTAAGCGGTGCCTGAGTAATAATGCAATCAAAGCTCCTGAGAGCAGCGCCATGCGCGCGGCAAATGCCCAGCCCATGCTCGTTGAAGCAATCATGGCTTCTATCGTAGCCCACTCAGTCAACCATAAGGGCTGCCCCATCATCGCGGCGATGCTTTGGACCATCAACGCAGCGGAAAGAAGCGGCGCAAGCGTTGCAAGGCCAATCAGATATCTATCAAACCTTAGAGATTGGACGTCGCTAGACAGCCAACTTAGCCCGATTAGCCGGTAAGCGGTCAGTCCGAACAGGCCGAGCAACACGGCATAGTGCAGAAACCGCAGCAGAAGGTAGGGCCAGTCGTCCATCTCGCTGGCTTAGCGTACCGTGAAGTTCACAGTGCCTTTCATGCGATGGCCGTCAGCACCAGCTGCTTGCCACCGCACTTCATATGTTCCTGCTTGGAGCGGCTTGCGCAGGTTTAACGTGAGCGTTTTGTTACCATTTGACCAGGCGGCGGTGAAATTGCGAATGACCATTGGCTGATGATTTTTCATACCGGGCATTGCGGTCATGACAATGCTGGCCGCGACAGTTGGCGGGAGCAAAGCTTCGCTGAAGGTCATAGTCACGTTTTTTGGTTTGGAGACTGACGCGCCTTGTGCGGGGTTCGATGCAACAACTTTTGTGTGCGCCATCGAAATTGCTGGTACTGAGGCCGTTGCAACAGCAAGCGCATATGCGCCTGCTTTCAAAACATTACTAAAAGTCATAAGTTTATCTTTCCAGAAAAGTAAAAAGTTCGTCTCACGAAAACGGCCAAGCCGGATATTTCCGGTGAACCGGCAATCATGGCTGATATATATTCCATCATGGTTTTCGCGGAGCGCGTGAAGACGAGTGATACTGAACAATCTTCCAGCCTGCCGCATCATGGCTGAGGACTGAGGTTGCTGCGCCTTCGCGCTCGATCACGCGTCCGTCAGCCAGTTCGATGCGATAATCATAGGTTTCGCGCGCAAAGGCCATGTGGCCCATGCGGGTTACGGCAATTGTCGGATCGGTGAAGGTGAAGCTTTTGATGGAACCTAGCTCAGGGCCGAGATGATGTTCCATATAATGTGCAAAGCTGCCTTCATCTTTGCCGTTTTCGTAGATGTAAGATTCTTCGGCAAACAAGGCGGTCATAGCATCCGCGTCACCGCTAACCAGGGCGTTGCGATAGGCAGCCAGTGAAGCCACGGCACCGCTCGCATCTGTGTTTGCGTCTTTGTCTAAAGCCTGGTGGTCCCCATGATCCATCGAGTGACCTGAATGGTCCATGGTCTGAGCGAATGCGGGCGATGATATTGCCGCGAAACCAAGTGCGCTTCCCAATGCCAGTTTATAGTTGTTCATCATAATCTCCCCAAAAATTCTAAAACCAGAAACGAATGCCGACGACATAATTGGTAACGCTGGGGTCCTCACCTTGAGCCCTTGCAAAGTCGGCGCTGCCGCCGAGACGCCAGCTTTGTTCAATCCCGATATAAGGGGCGAATTCGCGTTTGATTTCATACCGCAAACGCAGGCCCAGTTCGAGTTGGTCTATGCCCGCTCCGATCCCAAGCTGCGGAATATCCTGAGCGGAAAGATTGACTTCGCCGCGCGGCTGCAGGATCAGGCTTTGAGTGATTTTCTGGTCAAGTTCGGCTTCGAAACGGGCCGTTATGTCGCCGCGATGCGAGACAAATACGGCTCCGTCCAATTCAAACGCATAGGGTGCAAGGCCTTGAATGCCGAGGGCCAAATGGGTTGTGTCCGGCCCGCCAATATCCTGTCGTACCCCGGCTTGGAGATCGAAGAACGGTGCGATGGCGCGCGAATAAAGCGCCTGAAATTCTGCATCTTCGACCTTCTCTCCGAAACTGCCTTCGCCTTCGCTCTTGAACCAGAATTTGCTGGTGGTTCCGCCATAATAGCCTTGAACGTCCCATAGATATCCGTCCGAGCTCTCCCGGACCTGCACTTCAGCACGGTCTGCCTGAAACCAGAATAGCGGGTAGTCGCCGTGAGTTTGTTGCAAGTCGCGGCGCGATGCGCGCATGGCATCTGCGCCCCAGATTGCGTCGGCAGCGCGCGGCGGGCTGCTGGGCGCTCCCGGAGGGGGCGGCGTTTCTATTTCGGGACCGGGCGAAGCCGCGCCTTCCATCATATCATGACCCATAGCGCCATGATCCATTGCAGACTGGTCCGCCTTGTCCTGCTCCAGTGTCTCATGATTCATCTTGCTATGGTCCATCGAGGCGTGATCCACGGCCGCATGATCCATATCTTCCATTTCGGAAGGTTGGTTTGGTTCAGCGGAAGCTGGCATGACGTGGCCAGCGTGCGGGTCGACGGGAATTGCTTGCGGGGCAGATGACGGGGCGGTCTCGGGTGAAGTCTTTGGGGTAGCGTGGCCCTGATGCGCATCATGATCCTGGGCTTGCGCCGATACAGGTAGCATCGCCGCTGCCAAAGCGGGCAAAATGATGACTGAAGTTCGGCTCATGATGCTGCTCCAGGACCGGCGACCGTCACTGTCTGCATCATTCCGCCATGCATATGGTAAAGGAGATGGCAGTGAAAAGCCCAATCGCCCGGCTCGTTTGCTGTCAAATCAAACTGAGCGCTGGCTCCAGGCTGGACGATCATAGTGTTTTTGCGCGGTTGCAATGCGGGTGACTGCCCGTTGACCATTTCAAAGAACATGCCGTGCAAATGGATCGGATGCGCCATCATCGTGTTGTTGATCAGCTTGACACGGACCCGTTCGTTCCACGCGAAGCCGATTGGCACGTCGCTTACCGCGCTATACATGCGGCCGTCGAAGGACCACATGTAGCGTTCCATATTTCCGGTCAGATGCAATTCAAGCAAGCGTGAGGGCTCACGGGTGTCCGCGTTAGCATCGCGGGCAACCAGCATCCGGTAATTTAGAACGCGGTGACTGACATCGCGCAGCCCAAGGCCCGGATCATCCATTTTGTCCACGGGTGCCATTGATACCATGTCGATACCCGGACCAATTGCTACATCGGGCGGCAGGAGCGAAGTATCGCGCATATTCATGCCGTCCATGCTCATGCCTTCCATATCCATATCGGGCATTTCGCCAGAAGCCATTTTATCTACGGGCATTGCACCGTGGCCCAAAGCGGCATGGTCGACGCTACTGCTGTCCATATCCCCGCCGCCATGGTTCATGCCCATGTCCGCCATGGTCAGCAGCGGTGGATCGCGCAAAGCGGGCAGTGAGGCACGCGCACCAGGCGCACTCACCAGAGTAGCCAGCGCCATGCCCGAACGGTCCATAGATTCTGCGACAATGCTGTAAGCTTCGGCATTACCGGGCTCGACAATCACGTCATAGGTTTCGGCGGTGCCGATCTGAAACTCATCGACTTCAACCGGACGCACAGCTTGCCCGTCAGTTGCGACCACGCTCATTGCAAGGCCAGGAATACGAAAATTGAAGAAACTCTGCGCCGATCCATTGATCACCCGTATCCGGACGCGTTCGCCAGCTTTGAACAGATATTCCAGTCCCTCATTCGCTCCGCTCCCATTGGCGAGGAATGTATAGGTCGGCGCGCCAATGTCGGCGATGTCGGTCGGCATCATCCGCATTTTGGCCCACATCCGCCGTTCCTCACCCGTCATCTCGTAATCATCGGTCCAAGTATTTTGCTGGCGATTGAAATACCCTTCGCCAGTGCGCAGGCGGTTCATAACGAAATGCGGGTCGAGCGTTGTGAAGTCGCTGAGCAGGAGAATATAATCACGATCGACTTTGATAGGATCGCCGCCGCGCGGCTCGATAATCATGGGACCATAATGGCCGCTTTGCTCCTGCAAGCCCGAATGGCTGTGATACCAATAGGTGCCAGCCTGCCGGATCGGGAACTCATAAACAAATGTTTCCTTTGGCTTTATGCCCGGAAAGCTTATTCCAGGAACGCCATCAAACTGAAATGGTAACAGTAAACCGTGCCAATGAATCGAGCTGTCCACGCCTAGATTATTGGTAACATTGAGCCTTACATTCTGCCCCTCTGTCAACCGTATCAGAGGGCCAGGTACACTGCCATTTACCGCTATACCGGGACCGCGCCGCCCTTCGACGATCCGGTGACCGCTCCCAATCGAAAGATCAATAATTTCGCCGCTAACCTCGTCAAATCCAGCCGGGATGAGAGTGTCACCGCCGCCATGCACGCTGTGGCCACGTGCCCATGCAGGCATAGCGGCTGCCATGTAGCCCAGACCAGCCGCACCAGCGCCAGCGGTGAGAAAATTTCTTCGGTTCAGTTTAGTCATTTCCATCTTTCAAATACAGTCCGATATGACTTTTACGCTTGCAGCAGACGTGGCCCTCAAAAAAAAAATTGGTTTTTCGACCGGAAATTCAATCAGGTCAGTCTGACTGTGAAAGCAGCTTGCCACCGCACTTCATATGTTCCTGCTTGGAGCGGCTTGCGGAGATTTAATGTGAGCGTTTTGTTGCCATTTGACCAAGCGGAGGTGAAATTGCGAATGACCATTGGCTGATGATTTTTCATGTCGGGCATTGCGGACATGACAATGCTGGCCGCGACATTTGGCGGATGCAAAGCTTCGCTGAAGGACATTGTCACAGTTTTTGGCTTGGAGACTGCCGCGCCTTCTGCCGGTGTCGACGCTGTTATCCGCGTGTGAGCTTGCGAGGTTAAAGGAATGGACGTAACCGCTATAGCAATGACATAAGCGCCAATCTGTAAAATGTTGTGAAAATTCAAAATTTTATCCTTTAAGAATATTGGTGCGTTTCGTTGCCAAACCAACCTTGACATTGAGTCTGGTAACTTGTCGAATTCACGTTCGAAGCAGAATGGGGTCGATCAATAGATTGCCGTATGGCGAGCTTCGAGCTCAATTGTCCATGCTACCCTTTCGGCTCAATGAGGAGGCGAAGAAAATGATTGAACCAAGTATAACGATCAACCCGGCTATTAGAAAATGTTGTATTGTCGAGTGGCTAATCAACCAAAGTGTGAGCAAAAACCCTATTCCCGGGATTGCGAGTCCTCCGCGCAATCTGAACTGCCCCTCTTCGGCTGGGATCGTCTTTTCAATATTCGGCAGTGAGGCGATGCAAAGAGCATAGCTCAGTAGACGAACCAAAGTGCTGAGAGTAACGAGCCACACAAAGCCCTCACTGACCGCGAGCGTCATGCTGAAAAGACCGCAGAACAGGATTGAGTTAACGGGAACATGGCTCTTTTCGCTCACCTTGCCAAACCAGGCCGGCAGGCTGCCATCGCGCGATAGAGCAAATGTCAGTCGCGGCGCCGTAAGCAAAGAGGTCAAGCTCCCCCCGCCAACCGAAAACACCACGCCAAGCCCAAGCGCAAGCGCGCCAGCCGGCCCCATGAGTCTTCCAGCGACTTCGACAAGCGGTGCGTCGCTCTTCCCAAGATCGGATCCGACCGACACGACGACGAGCTGGATAAGAGCATAGCAGAAGGAAATGGCGACAACCGTTCCAACAAGGGTTCGCGGTATGGCCTTTCTCGCATTACGCGTTTCACCCGCCGCGATCAGGCTAAACTCGAAGCCGATGAACGCATACATCAGAACTAGCATCGATTGTCCAAGTGTCTCAGTACCCGGTATATCCGTGCCGATCACGCCGACCCATTCAATTGTCGGAAGCCCGACAAAGATCAGAAGGAGCAACGGCAGCAGCTTCAAGATGCTGATTAAGTAAACCATCGCCATTCCCGCTCGCACGCCGACCACATTCAACATCGTGGCAAGCGAAATATAGCCTATGATCGCCGCGATTTTCGGAGAGCCAGATGCCAGCGGTTCCCACAGGGCGGCGGCATAGCTAACTATGAGATTAGCGCTGGCTGCAATTGCGGCGACGCGGCTCACATAGATCAGCAAACCCGTCTGGCATCCGACATATCGACCGAAAGCATGGGTGGTGTATGCGACCGGCCCGCCTGTGATATCGAAAAAGCCGGCGGTTCGCGCCAGTGTGAGTGCAACCGAAAGGATCAGGAGCCCGCACAGAACAAAGACCCACGGACTGAAATAGCCTGTCTGTGCTATCGCGATGGCCGGTAACGCAAAAATGCCAGAACCTATTACACCATTCATCGCTATCGTCGCGACGCCGATTTTCCCAATTTCGCGCCGCAGGAGCGAGTCAGAAGCCGCCGCCTTTTTCATTGGCCGCTCCCCCCGTTTGCGTCTTCCTTATAGCCATTCGACGTCGCAATCAGCGCAACCGTTGCGTCAGGTGAAATCACCCCGTTTTTTAAAAGAAGCTCGAGTCCGGTGAGCGTCGCGGCCGAAGACAGTTCGGCATAGCAGCCATGGCGAGCGAGACGGATCTGATCGCGAGAGACCATTTCATCCTTCACGATCACCGCGCCACCGCCCGACGCACGGATCGCCTCCATCGCCTGATAGGTGACCGTCGAGCCGCCGATTGATGCCAGCCGAGTCGTTCCGGGAAACGAGCCCGTGATCGACTCCCCACCGAGCACCGCGCTGATCCGCGCAAACGGCTCGACCGCATATAGCCGGGGAACTGATTTGATCAAGCCGGCGGCCTTGAGCTGATCAAAACCCTCCGCGAGACCCCAGATCAGGTCGCCTCGCGATGTCGGAACCAACACGACATCGACCAGGTCTGGTCCCAGCTCTTCGAGCATCTCATAGGCAATGGTCTTGAGGCCATCCAATCCAAAATGATTGCTGCCTACGGGCGGATCAAGATAGTTTGTCGCCGAAAACGCGCCCTGCTCCTTCACCATTTTGGCAATATGATCCCAACGCTCAAGGCTTTCCGAAGCGGTGACAATTTGGGCTCCGGTCATTGTGATTGCTCGCTGAAAAACCCGCGACAAAGCGGGCGTCGTGACGATGCAGCATTTCAACCCCGCCGCCGCTGCATAGAGCGCCAGTGACGCCCCGCCATTGCCGCTCGAAGCTGCAACTATTGTTGTAGCCCCTATGTCAAGTGCGCGGGCAACCGCCATGCAACTCATCCTGTCCTTGTGTGAGCCGCTGGGGTTCTGGCCCTCGTTCTTGATATGGATATCAGCTACCCCAAGCTCATTGGCCAAGGAAGAAAAGCGCGCGCAGGACGTCCCACCTTCGCCGAGCGAAACCCAAGATATATAAGGCATCCACGCTGCAAATCGCCGCATCCCATGGGCGCGGCCGTTGCTCAGCACGGGCGGCAGGTCGCGATATATCGACCGCAACGTCGAAGGTTTACCGCGTGCGAGACAGTCGGGGCATCCTTCAAAATAGTCCCCGACTGGTAGTTCCATCTGGCACCGGATGCAGGAAAACCCCGCCAGCATCGGGTTCAACGCAAGACGACGTCCATCAAAGATATCGCCACGGCTTTCCGGCAAAGGCGGCATTGATTGTGTCACGATCCCGTCCCGCTCCTGAAGGACCGAAGCTGATCGAAGGCAGCCGAAAGGTCGGCGATCAGATCGTCGCATGCTTCAAGCCCCGCGTGGACACGTATCAAACTCCCCTTTTCGACCGGTGTGCAACTGCGCTCTGGCGCGGGCCAGGCGGGAACAATCAGACTTTCGAACCCACCCCAACTGGCACCCAACTGAAACAACTGGAATTGATTGAAGAAAACCGAAGTTTCTTGCGGTGTCATATCATCAAGCAAAACGCCGAACAGACCCGTTGCCCCATCAAAATCGCGCCGCCAGATTGCGTGCCCCGGGTCCGAAGCGATGCCGGGATAGAGCACATGGCGGACCTCGGGCTGCTGCTGGAACCAACCGATGAGTTTCAAGGCGTTGCGCTGGTGTCGCTCCAGACGCACGTCGAGGGTCCGCAACCCGCGATGCACGAGGTAGCAATCGTCCGGCCCTACACAGTTTCCCCAGTAGCGCGCGGCGTCCTTCAACTTTCGGAAGATATCGGAATTCGCTGCGGTCATCGCGCCGAGCATTACATCGGAATGTCCCGACAGATATTTGGTCGCCGCGGCTATCGACACATCGACGCCATGCTTGATCGGGCGGAAATAGAGCGGGGTGGCCCAAGTGTTATCGATCATCGTTACAATCTCTCGCGCGCGCGCCACGGCTGTAATCGCGGCAATATCGGGCATCTCAAAGGTTAGCGAGCCCGGAGTCTCGAGGAAGATGGCGCGCGTGTTCGGCCGGAACTGGGCGACGATGTCGCTTCCCACGCCAGGGTCGAAATAAGAGACCTCGACCCCCATTGCGGTCAAGACATCGTCACAGAATCTACGCGTCGAACGATACACGGTATCGATGACCAGTAGGTGATCGCCCGCCGACAAAAATGCCGACAAACTGAGCGAAATTGCTGCCGTCCCGGAGGAGGTAACCACCGTCCGGTGCCCCCCTTCGAGCGCCGCGATGGCCGCTTCGAGGGCGAAAGTCGTTTCGGTCCCGTACAGACCATAGATGACATCGTCATAGATACGGCTATGCCGACCCGTATAGGCTTCGACGTTGTCAAAAGTGATCGTTGAGGCGCGGTGGACCGGAGGGTTGAGCAGACCCGCCGCTTTCGCCGAGGGTGAGCTCGAACGAACAAGCTTCGTCATCGCAGACGTTCGGCTACCGTCTTTACCGCGGTTAGCAGTCTCGTCATTCACACTAAATACCTTCTGAAGTCAGGACATTCTCTATCCTCCTGAAATGTTGTTGGAAGCAGGAAATAAAATGCAGAGGTAAACCAGGCTTCGACGAGGCCTAGAGAAATACCGCTGTCGGATGTTGCTAAAGTCATTCCTTGCGTCTTCCTTTTTACTTTGGTCTATATTGATTTGTAATAACTTTGGAGAGTGACGGATGAACCTACGACAGTTGGAAGCATTTCGGGCGGTCATGCTAGCCGGATCGGTTACGCAAGCCGCTCAGTCCATGCATTTGTCTCAGCCGGCGGTCAGCAAACTCATCGCCGATCTCGAATATGCCATCGGCTTTAAGCTCTTCGTTCGCTCGAAGGGTAGTGCGCTCACCGTTACGCCTGAAGCTGGGTATTTTTTCCATGAGGTCGAGCGCAGCTTCATTGGCATCGACGCTCTGAAAAAAACGGCGAGTGACATCCGAAACCTCTCGACCGGCAATCTTCACATTGCGTCGCTGCCGGCGCTGTCTTTCAGCTTCTTGCCTCAGGTAATTCGTGCGTTCCAGAAAGATCACCCTGGTGTTTCGATCCATCTTGACACGCATAGTTCGTCGACTGTCCGTCAGTTGATCGAGAACCAGCAGTTTGACGTTGGGCTCGCGACACGGGGCCACGATATCCCTGGTGTATCTACGAGCAGATTTCTGCGGTCGGTCGGGGCCTGTATCCTGTCTCCCGGACACCGGCTCGCAGGACGAGCCCATATCGAGCCGACCGATCTCGCGGGTGAGCCCTTTATATCGCTGATGCACGGTGACAAAACGCGTCGACGCATTGATCGCATCTTCGAAGACGCTGGTGTCGAACGCGACCTGGTTGTGGAAACGCAATATGCTATTACCCATTGCAATCTGGTGGCTCAAGGCGTCGGTTGTTCGATCATAAATCCTGCCACTGCGATCGATTTTGTTGCCCAAGGCCTTGTCGTCTTGCCATTTCTGCCGCGTATCGAATTCGAATATCTCTTGTACACACCTTCGCTGCGCCCCCTGTCGCAGGCAGCGCTTAGCTTTATTGAGATCATGATGCGGATCAGAGACGAAAAGATCGCGGATGGAGCCTTTGGAGAGCCTGCCATCAACACTCCCACCCGTCCCGCACACACGAAGCGAGCCGCTATAGCCAGAGATTGAAGACGAATTCGGCATAATTTTGAATTTATACTCGTAACTCCGGCACTGAGACTGGTATTGTAGGCGACAATTCGAACTGCCGAATTGATGAAGTCCATGAGCCACGCCGGGCTGGCAGCAAATGTATTTGTGCCGACTCAAGGCCTGCCGGAGGTTTGAACTAATCATATAGTGGACCGTATCCTGAAGCGGGGGTCGACGAAAGCATCGACCCCATCGCCAATGTTCTAGAACGTTGTCGTTGCGCGAACGTACCAGAATCCGCCGTTGAAGCCGGAGGGTGCGAAGCGCATATACTGGATACCGTTGTTGATCTGCGACTGGCGCGCTTCGCGGTCAGGAAAATTGTCGAAAATGTTCTCGCCGCCAACCGCCAGCCTAACGATATCGTTGAGACGATACGATACTTCGACATCGGTGAGGATTTCCGCACCGCCGGTTTGATCACTCGCCGGCGTGCTCCCATAGTCAGTCCACTTGCCGTAATAGGTGGCGCGCGCTAGAAAGCCGAGTCGATCGCCTTGATAGTTGAACGCTACATTGCCCTTCCACTCGGGTACAAAGTCCTCGAGTTCGAGGAGCCGTTCGCGGTCTGCAGCGATGACCGGGCTGGCGCGAGTGACTTTGGTCTTGGTATAGTTGGCGTTCGTGCTCAAAGTCGCCTTGCCATCAGCCAAATCGAAGCGATAGGTCAGAACCGCATCGACGCCCTGCGTTCGACTGTCGAATGCATTGGTAAAGAACGCCAGTTGCTGGAAACTGCCGCCGCCGGGGATGCCGAGCGCAGCGAGTTGGTCACGCTGTGCTTGAGAGAGCGCGAAATTGCCAGAAAGTGCGATGCGATCATCGACCTTGATGTTGAAATAATCGAGCGTGAAGGTCAACTGGGAAAGCGGTGTGAGCACGATACCAGCGGCGATATTGAACGAATCCTCTGGTTTGAGCGGCGCGGCACCCAGGAACTGGGCGACTGGATTATTGGGACCGACAATGCCCGATGTCAGCGGTGCACCAGTTGCCGAATCGATGTTGGTACTGACGTTGGAAGCGTTCGCCTGGCCGGGCGTCGGCGCGCGAAAGCCGGTGTTAACTGATCCACGGATTGCGATCGCGTCTGAAAATTCCGCGCGGGCGTTCACTTTCCAGTTGAACGTCGAGCCAAAATCGGAGAAATCCTCGTAGCGCAGCGCAACGCCGCCTGACAGCCATGGGGTTAGATCGCCTTCGAGCGCAGTATAGGCCGCCCAATTGTTGCGCGAAAAAACACCCGCCTGACTTGGGCTAAACCCCGGAAAGCCGTTCGAACCGACCGGAAGTCCAACGTTCAGACCGGTATCGGGATCTGTGAGTAACGCGAACGGCCCCACCTGATAAGATGCCACATCACCGGCCGTAATTTCATATGTTTCACGACGATATTCAAGTCCGCCGGCAAGGTTGAGCGGTTCGGCGAGTCCGATATCAATCGGATAGGTCATATCGGCGTTGAAGTTGAGTTCGCTCTGTTCGAGCTTACCAATGTTGAACTCAGTCGGTGAATTCGAGCCGAGTGATGGATTAACGGTATTGGTGATATTGTATCGGGCTGAATTCTGGCCATAGCTGGCGCTCAGATCATAGGTAAGGCCGCTACTCAGTTCACCGCGCGTACCGCCAACCAACGACAGATCGCGGATCGTGGCACCAAAATTGGGTGTATAACCGCCGGGGAAAATATCACGGAAAGAAAAACGTGGGCCGCCCGGCATCGTCGTTAGCGGAACGCTGGTGTTGAGAAAGCTCGTGTTCGGATTGCGGTAGAAAAAACCGGTCACGCCGCTGCTCCAGCTGTAATTGCCGAAGACGTAAGCCTCCATCGAATCATTGAGGTCAAGTCCGGCGTTGACGAACAGCCGTGCCGCCTCGGTTTCGGGATTGCCCCAGCGCTGCGCCGGCACTGGCACACCTGAAACGCCGGCGTCGATCAGCGCCTGTGCGTCAGGACGCTGCAGCCCGCGCGAAGTGGTATTGGTGTTGACGTATTCGCCACTGATATTGATAAAGCCATCGGCTGTAAACGGCAGGCCAATATTGCCCTGGACGAGCATGTCTTCGCCGTCGCCAGCGTAATACTGGCCGTAGCGCGCGGTTAGGTTTCCTCCTTCGCGGTCATCCCGCAGCCGAAAATTGAGTACACCAGCTATCGCATCCGAACCGTAAAGAGCCGAGGCACCGTCGCGCAGCACTTCGAGTTGACCGATGGCGATCGACGGGATTGCCGACAGATCGGGACCCTGCGAACCGCGAATATAGGGAACGTTGGTGAACTGCACCGTCGCGCCGCGATGCCGACGCTTGCCGTTGACCAGAACCAGCGTCTGGTCAGGCGGCAGTCCGCGCAGCGAGAAGGGCCTTGTAAACACCGCACCATCGTTGCTAACCAGGCGCTGGATGTTGAGAGAGGGTACCTGCGTGCGCAGGATGTCGTTGACATCGGACGAGCTCTGGCTGAGCAGTTGCTCTGATGAAATAATGTCGATGGGCGTGGGAGAATCTGCTGCCGTGAGGTCGTTGCGGCGGGTACCGGTGACAATGATTATGCCTCCGCCGTTCGTTGTGTCAGCAGAAGTCGACTGCCTTCCAGTCGCTTCGTCCTGTGCCATGGCCGGTGTGGCCAAAGACAGACCGGCTAAGCCCATCGCGAGCGCCAGATACGACGTTCTGATCAATTGTTGATTTTGCGCCTTCATGATATTTCCCCTCTTAATGGTGCGTCGCGATTGGTTTCCCAAGCGCGACTCCCTTATCCGCTACAATCTGCTAGCGCAGGGGCCACAAGCATTCTATGATAAATTGAATGCCATCACGTTTTACGAAGAGGTTATCAGAAAATGTTATAGGTCGTTTGAACTAGGTGTCTCGCATGATCAACGCTATCTTGCGCGGACGCATTAACCGCAGCAACCAGATAAGTTTGCAATTGTCGCATCTGACTTGGTTTCGCGAACCTCTGGATTATTGCCTACGAAGCCGACGAGAGTGACTGTGTTTTTCATCATTTTGCCTTTCGAAGCTATTTTGTTCGTCCAAGGGACCATCCCTTTGACTAAGCCCCGAAAAGTCCGGCTGGGGTCTGGACTGCACCGAATGATAATGAGGGCAACGCCGCTCGAAGGGGTGGTACGGGAAGCAGCGCAAAGCGGTGCAACACGGCCCTGAAGATGCGCGGGTTGCTGTCCAGGCACCATCCGGACAGGGGCTAGTTTACGTCATGAAAGGGGATGATTCTTTGAAATGGAATTGCAGCGGTGAATAATGAAAAGAACCTGTGGCTTCTTTGTCAAAAGCGTTTATTTCTTCCAGATCAGGGAGAAAATTAGTGTTCCAAGGTGCGTTGTTTACAAAGGATTGGTTGGTCGAGGGCATTACTGAAACACCTGAGTGGAAAAACCTTGATGATGTGACTGTAAAATTGGCCGCAGAAAAGGCTTCCGCCTTGCTCAATGATCTTGCACAGAGGCGAAATCCAAACGAAGCCGAAACAGAAGAAAAATTAGTTTATCCGTTAATCGAAATGCTTGGTTGGGAGTTCATATCAGTACAACAAAATATGACTGCGCGCGGGCGTAAGGATGTTCCAGATGCTCTACTTTTTGCAGAGGCGGCAGCCGACGAACGCGCTAAAGACCTAGAGCCATGGCAACGATTCCGCCACGGAGCGGCATTGGTAGAAGCAAAACGATGGGGCCGCCAACTTGACCGCGAGGGACAAGGAGAACCGGGCATACCCTCTACACAGATAATGCACTATTTACGACGAGCAGAAGTCGTTTCCGAAGGTAACATGCCGTGGGGTATACTGACCAACGGACGGCAATGGCGATTGTACTATCAGAATGCTCTTTCCGTCGCAGAAGAATTCTTCGAAATTGACCTTGGCAAGATATTCGAATTCGCAGGCTCATCAGAGGAAACATCTGATCAAGATTTATCACAAGATCATGGGTTCCGCCTCTTCTTATTGATTTTTGGGAAGAGTGCTTTCTTGCCGGTAGAGCAAGGACGTAGCTTTCATCTTATCGCGTTGGCGGAAGCGAAACGTTGGGAAGAAAAGGTCAGGAAAGACCTTGCTGAAACTGTCTTTGAGGAAGTCTTTCCGCTGCTTATCAGTTCTATTCCAGAGGCAGACACGGAGCGTCCAGCTGAAATCGATAGTGAATATGCCGAGACGGTACGGCAAGCAGCATTGTTCCTTCTTTATCGACTTCTGTTCGTTCTTTATGCGGAAGATCGTAACCTATTGCCTGATGAACGTGGCCCTTATTCGAACTATTGTCTCACCCGCTTACGGCAGGATATCGCAGACCGTCGGACGAAAGGACAGGCAGAGCTTTCTCGTAGTACTGCGTATTGGTCAAGACTAGAGACCATTTTTTCTGCGATCTCAGAAGGTGATGATGAACTTGGAATACCTCCCTATAACGGCGGATTGTTCGACCCATTGGAGATACCGCTTCTCTCCCGCATACGGTTGTCCGACGAAGTTTTGGCTCAAGCAATCCTGTCGCTTTCTCATCGCGAAGAAGATGGTCGGCAAAGGTACATTAATTATCGGGACCTTTCTGTACAACAATTGGGTTCAATCTATGAATCCATATTAGAATACGGCGTTGAGGTTGACGGCCATGGCAATGTGCGTCCGCGCGAAGACAATGAAGCTCGGCATCGCTCCGGTTCGTACTATACCCCCGAACCACTCGTCTCATTAATTATAGACAAAACCGTGGGGCCTCTGGTTGATGAGCGCCGCAGTTTATTTGAAGAGGCTGTAGGCAACGAAGCAACGGGCGAAGAGTTGATCGCATTGGATCCTGCGATAGCGTTGTTATCGCTTCGGATTGTTGATCCCGCTATGGGTAGCGGGCATTTCCTTGTTAGCCTCGTCGACTGGCTATCTGACAAGGTACTTACTTCTATCGGTGATGCCGAAGCTATCGCTGGCCCAGATTATGCTTCTCCATTAATTGAACAAATTGCGAAACTTCGCGAGGGGATAGTCGTTAACGCTCGCGAACATGGTTGGCCAATCGTCGAAGATCAGTTGGACGATCGACACATTGTGAGACGGATGGTCCTGAAGCGCTGTGTGCATGGTGTTGATTTAAATCCGATGGCTGTAGAATTGGCGAAAGTCGCCCTATGGTTGCACAGTTTTACGGTTGGCGCACCGCTATCATTTCTCGACCATCATTTGAGATGTGGCAACAGTGTGCTTGGAGCATGGGTTCGACCTACGATGGATTGGCTTGAAGAGCGCGGCGCGCTTTTAGCCAATCAACATTTGGCACCCCTTGCCAACGTAGTAAGGGATATGGAGACTATCGAAGGCTTGACGGACACTGATCTAACAGAAGTTCATCGGTCAAAAGAACTGTTTGAGACTGTTGGGCAATCAAGCCGCCCTCTCAATGCATTGCTTTGCATGGCGAAATCTGACGAACTTATGGGAGTGTTGGGAACCAATGTTCGTCGCCCACGCGAAGGGGCATCCGAAATCCGTGCTGACGGCGACCGACGGCTGGATTCTATGCCAGAAGATACCCAAACGGAAAGAACTGCTAAAGCCAAAGAAGCTCTCAGAATTGAACGAGCCGTCGCTCGCGCTGATGAAGCTAGACGCCGGTTTGATCGCGCAGAGGTTATGAAACTAGTGTATGAAGGCAGCTTCGGCGATCCGAGTAAAATCGCTAGTGGGGACACTTCTGTTCTAGTAGTTGAAGGACAGGTCGCCCTTGAAGCTGGCGATGATGAAAGGCTGCAAGGCAGTCTGATGCCAGAAGTTCGACCGGACGAGCGCCGCCGAAGTCTTGCCCATGACTTGGTTCGTGAAGCACGTGAACTGATAGAGGAACAACGTTTTTTTAATTGGGAGATTGCTTTCCCGGGCGTCTGGAGTGAACTGTCATCAGTTGATCGTGAGGGAGGCTTTGATGCCGTTATCGGCAACCCGCCATATGTCCGGCATGAGGAAATTAGTTCTGTAAAACCTGCACTCAAAAAAAGCTATTCAACCTTCTCAGGAACTGCCGATCTCTACGTTTATTTTTACGAACAAGGAGTCAACTTGTTGCGACCTGGAGGTCGAATGGGCTACGTGGTCACTAACAAATGGCTTAAGGCTGGTTATGCCAAAAAGCTGCGCCAAATGTTTTCGGAACAAGTGTGGGTCGAATTTCTTGTAGACTTCGGCCATGCGCGCCATCTTTTTCCAGACGCAGATGTCTTTCCATGTGTAATAAGCGTTCGTAAACCACTACCAACAGCCGTTCCCGAAGAATTCGATCTTGCTGTCATCCCGCGCGACGATGTACCGCGAGAAGGATTAGCTGACGCGGTCGAGGCTGCTACCTATCAAGCTCCAAGGAGTGACCTTAATGCGGATTCTTGGGTTCTTGAACCACCAGAAATTGCTTCATTGCTCCGAAAAATCAAGGAACGCGGCGTTCCTCTTCTAGAGTATTCAGGAGTCAGTCCACAATATGGAATTAAAACTGGATTTAATGAGGCATTCCTAATTGATGGACCTACGCGTGAACGATTAATCCAAGAGGACCCAGCAGCAAACGATCTCATCAAGCCATATTTGCGCGGTCAGGACATCAATCGTTGGCTGCCAGACTGGAATGGACTCTGGATGATTGTAATGAAATCAAGCAGCGACCATGATTGGCCGTGGGCAGACGCACCTAATGAGGCAGATGCAGAATCTATTTTGGAACAGACGTATCCATCTATCCATCGCCATTTCAAGGCGCTCGAAAGCGTAAGAAGGGATGGTAAACTTAAAGGATTGCGTCACCGTGGAGATCAAGGTCGATATTGGTGGGAACTTCGCCCATGTGCTTACTACGCTGCCATGGAGCAGCCCAAGATTGTATATACAGAAATTACTTGGTCAAACAGTTTCGCCTTTGACGACGATAGCCGCTACATCAATAACACGGCCTATTTTCTTAATTCCACTGACCCTTGGCTTCCAACTTTACTGAATTCTCCGATTATGTGGTGGTATTCTTGGCGAAAGGCACAACATGGAAAGGATGAAGCCCTTCGGTTTATGGAGTCTTACATCAGCCCATTTCCCGTTGTCGCACCGGTAGAGTCGGAGCTTGGAGAATCGACTGAGCGCTCGTTGGCGGTCAGAGAAGCTCTCCGCGAAATTCGAATTGCAGACGAGACTCTTTTCGATTGGTTGGAGCAAACTTTTGAAACGAGAGCATTTCCGGCAATGCTTCGACAATCAAGTAAATTGGATAGTGACAATTTTATAAGTTCTGTTCGAGCTGCCTTGCCACGTCGTCACGAACTTACCCCCGGGGCGTTACGTCAACTGCGTGACGCATTTACTGAAATCGCCGAACCTGCGCGCAACGCACGGAACGTGCAGATCGGGCATGAGCGCGCTCTTGCCACTATGGTTGACCGTGCTTACGGGCTAACTGAAGAAGAGGTTGCACTAATGTGGCGTTCCGCTCCGCCGCGCATGCCATCAACACCAATGATTTGAAATACCAAGTAATATTGAGGAATCAGAGAACAAAAGATATAACGTCCAAAGTGAATTAACGCGACATTGCTTTCATCTCATGCGAGCCGCTACTGCTTGTAAAGCAGCGCTATTTGGAAAGTCGTGTGACCATCCGTTGGCAAAAGATATATCGTTCGATGCAGGTCGCTCGTCCTCTGGAAGAAAGGTTAATTTTATCCTAGAAGGAAGCGCAGCCGCTTCTCCAACAAATAACGCCTCGCGTCTCGGCAATGAAGGGAGAAGCTTTGTTAAACCTGCCATAGTATCCGGCAGAAAACGACTAACGTGCTCCTGATCACGGCCATTGGTTAGGCGAAGTACCAACCAAGAATTGCATTGCGATAAAACCGTACTTTCAACGTCCGACGGTCTCTGCGAAACTAGCATTAAAGCTATTCCATATTTTCGCCCTTCTCGCGCGATACGACGCACCGCGTCTTGGGCGGCAGCATATTGAGCCTCGCCCCTATCAGGAACGTATCGATGCGCTTCTTCACAGACTAGCAAGATTGGATCACCTTCGCGTTCTTCGCGAGTTTGCGCGACTTTATACGAAAAAAGAAGTCTGGACATTACGGCTGTCAACGGACCTGCAACTTCCGTTGGAAGACCTGAAATATCGAGTATTCTTATAGGTGAATTAGGTTGGTCCGCCTGCAAACCTACAAACTGGGCCAAAATATCGGCCAACCCAGATTGGCCAACTTGATAGTTTTTCATCAAAAATGCGATGCGACTATCGAGCCGCAAAGTCTTTAACTTATCAAGTATCGAGGCGAACTTCTTTTCATAATCACCATCAGTTAACGGTTCCCATCCATTTCGCATCTGGCGATTATTCTGAGCCAAAATGATATGACGCTCAAACTCATCTAGATCAAAAGGTATCGGGCTGTCGCGATTGAACTGTGCGATTTGAGATGCGTCGGTCTGTGGAGTTGGTCGGGGTAAATCCGGGTGACCCAAACCATCTGATTTGCGTACAGGATCGTCGGCAGAAATGACTAATCCTTCCGAGTGCATTCTGGCGTGAGCGAGCGCCTTATACACTACGTTTGCTTGTGATGTGGCCTCAAATTCAGTTTTGCCAATGACCAACTGACGAAACTCGTCACTTGACATAAGCCAGTATGGAAGTTGGACAGTTGATGCCGCTGCGGCGTCATTGTTGTCCTCGCTAAAGCCTCGATAAACAGTTGCCTTGTCTCCAAACGCGTGCCCATATTCGCCGTGAGGGTCTATTATGATTATTCTGGGTTTAGAATCTTCGCTTTCTGGAAAAGGCTTATGGTTCAATGAGGCCTTCAATATCGCCGCGACCGCAGTCGACTTTCCCGATCCCGTTGATCCCAAAACGGCAAAATGTTGCCCAAACAGCTTATCCATGTCCGCGTGACAAGCTACGTTATCGGCTCCAACGTAGGAGCCAAATGTGATGAATTTGTTCAGGCCTCCATCCGCCTGCTTCTCTATAGCCGTGTATAGTTTTCTGGTTTCAGATGATTTGACCAAATATACGGCCTGCAAGGGCAATGGCGAGTTTCGAACTCCTCGATCAAAGTTCAAGGTTGTAGTGGACTTTTGCAATCTTGCTTCGCCAAACAAGTCGGCTTCAATGACTCTATGATCTTGGCTTTCTGTAATTTCTTTGGCTGCGAATTCTTCGTCAGTCTGCAAACGCAGCAAGCGAACCATAGCAAACAAAATATTTCGGCCCATATGTAGCTTTATCAAACTTCCAATCTGACCAACCGAGTAAACTGTACCGCCATGCGTTTGTACTAGCTCGGTTAAACTGCGACGTAAGGCAATCTTTACCGTGGTTCCTGACACCTCGAACACTGTACCTATTTGTAGATCGGGATTTAGATCAAAATCGTTCATGCAATTGCCTCCGCCACATCATCTGGAAGGCCATTCTCCAATAGATTTGTTGCGCCGCTGAATGTCCACCAAGTTCTATCATTTTCAACATCGGGGTTCGGAAAAAATGGACCACTATTACCGCGATAAAGCCCCGCCTTGCTCAGGACAAAAATTCGTTCTCCAGCGGAAGAATTACCCCACTCTTCAAGCTTCTCCTGCCTTTCATCAGAAAAGGCCACAAGCGTTGTCTTGTTATCTTTATGCAAAAGATGTTCAGCGATAATGGCATCAATGTGCTCGTCTCCGAATGAATATCCGCAAACGAACAGTACTTGTTGGCGGTTTTGGGATAGCAGACCTCTAAGTCGCTGAAATAGGTAACCGAAAGGGTCTTCGCGAGTTGCCATATATTTTGTAGACTGCGGATAGATAACCACATTACCGGAAGCGTCGGAACGATCTGGGAATTGATCATCATGCCTCACACGAAAAAGTCGGCCATTTTCAGAACTACTGCGAAACCAGTCAATTGATCCATGCAATTTTGTCAGAACTGCCTTGGCTTTTAAATCTTCCCTTTGCGCGTCAAATATCCTTTCATCCCATGCAGCGATTGCGCCACCTTCAAAGCCATCCACATAGGGAATTAACTCAAGCGCCAGAGCGTCTTCAATTAGTGTATCATAATTTGTGGTTACGAACTGAATGGCTTCCCGCTGATCGTCCAACCCAGCTCTATTAATTTTATACAATGCGCGCACAAACTTCCTATGCTCATCCACCGTGACAATAGGTTCTCCAAACTTTCCTACTTTTTCCTCTTGGTCGCCATTTGCGGGTCGGTATCCCCACTTCAAGATATCTCGTATGTGCCGAAGAATAAGGTGGTGAGCTGATATCAAAGCGTCTTTATGAACTCTTTCTCCATCCAGCGCAGTAGACTGGTCATTTGCCCGTTCGGACAAGGCAATGAGATCACCCAAGTGGCTCAATATATGCTCAATATGTAGCGTTTCAGGAAGGTCTTTTTTGACACTGCCAATTAGGCGATACGCCTCGGCATGATCAGCGTCATTTGCTAACAAGCCTAGAATTCGATCAGTTAGCGGGTACATTAATGGTAACCCCGCTCCAAAACTTATACCAGCGCCAGTGAGCCAAACTTGCCTTGGTGCTCGCAAATGCCGATCTAGCTGCGTTGCTGCTTCAATATCTGAACTCATTTTTCCTCTCATTCTTATTACCTAACTTGGAATATGAATTGAGTAATCACAAGGTAATAGTCAGCAATGTTTTGATTTTTCTGTATCAAGATCATGCATTCATATTTTTACTGCTTCAACCATCTTCGTTTGAAACTTCTGTTTTTGAATTTAGATCACGGGATAATTTCAGAGCAGGTAAAACATGATCATTGCGCCAGGTCGTAGCCCATTTAGTCAACTTGGAATCTTTACCAAGTGCAACATAGCGAAGCGCAAGCGCCAATCGGGATAACAACGATTGGTCACGTTCGTCGCAACATTCCATTAACCAGTCGTCGAGATGCTTGGTGTCCGCGTCGCGCTTTAAAAACTTGAAAATTGAAAATGTAATTGGTTCTATAAAACCAGCATGATCGCATGCTGTTTCTCCTCCTTCCTCCAGATCGTGAACCAGCATGCCCGTTTTTGATGGATCTTCTTGTGGTCGCCGGAGAAGTACGCGGCTTGTGCCAACCGTAGCTAAAATAGCCGGATCAAGTCGAGGATTGGGGTGTGAATCGTCATTTACCGGAACCTCAATTGGGTAACCGCCAAGATGGGATAGAATTTGCCATGACTGTAAGTTGCCATATGTGGAATTTATACTTTCATCCTCGATATGAAATTCCTTATGACCATTTCGTCCAAATGTGACCCTCCCATTTTCGCCAACTTCGAGTTCAATTTCTCCGATGCCGGGAAACATGGTCACCATCTTTGTTCCGGATTTCAATTTCTGGATTTCAGGCGCTTGTTGAAGCATGTTAGAAATGAATTCAAACGGCAGCCCCTTCCGGAGTGATAAGGTGTCGATCATCGCAAAAGCGCCGATAACGTCGCCCATCGGAAGGTTTGACGTGATGCCGGCGAACCAATTCACAGTTTCTGAATGCGCATTTTGATCCATATGATCAGATAACCGATCCGCTAGAATTCGGCTAAGTTCGGAAGCAATCAATTCGGGTAGTCTCCCGACAATGAGTTGCCCGCCATTCTCATCGACAATAACTTTCACCAAGTTGCAATCGAGCATTTCCTTGAACTCTGAATGTTCAATATGAGTGCGAAAAAACGCTCGACGAATGATAAAATTGTGTATCCCACGAAGTACAAGTTCGGAACTTCGATTGCCCGATTCGTATTCTAACATTGCTACCTGAGCTATGCGCTCAGCGAGGTTATTTAGATGTGGATTATCAAATTTTTCACGAACGCGATGAATCAGCTCAAGACTTAGCATCGGTGGTAGCATTGCAATTAGGCCCGATTTTTGCTCGGGCGCACCGACTACGTCATTGCCCATTGCTCGGAGAACCCATGGCAAACGATATTCTTCTGCATTCTCAGCACCATCAAAAAAATACATGCCATTTGTCGCGAACTGGTTTCGCGCATCATCAAACTCATCGTTCGAAAGCGGTCCAACATCAATTCTGATTGATCGTCGCGCGAGTGGAGTTAATTTGTGTCGACCCTTAGAATACCACAGGTTTTCCATCAGAGATTCATCAGCCTCAATCAGCAATTTTAGCCGATCACCAAAACTATTTGAGCTAAGTTGAGCAAGCTCTTGCTGAACTGTAGCATGTTCTAAACTAAGGCCATCGACTGCCAATACCAATACCGGGCCTTCCCCATGTGAATGACGTTTCAACCAACGGCGAACGTCGCCTTCTTTAACTCCCCATCCAAGAGCGGACGAGAGCAAATCAGTTATTGCGCGAATTATTCCCGTAGCCGCCCCGCCCCCAGCTTCGACTAGCAACACCACAAAGTCTTCATGTGGTTCCGCCACATCAGCCAATTGCTTTAGTACATGAGTCTTTCCGACCAGAGGTGGTCCCTCAATGAAAATGACGCGTGGTTCATCCATCAGATTTTTTGTAATTTCGGATTCGACGGTACGTGGGATATGGAAGCCATCAACGAAAATAGCGGTCGGATCATTCCAATCGCCTGTCATATCGGAGATTGTGGCAGAAGTTGCTTCGCGAATAGCATTTATCCATAATGTGGAATCTGGACCAAGAAGCGTTTCCACGGCTTTATTGAGGTCGGCTGAAGACGCATGACCAGCGGCGTTAAATAGCTGCTTGATAGTTTGCTCATTCTTGACTTCAGGCTTCCAAATATCGCCTGAGTGCGTTTCATATAATTCTACATCTTTGCCATTTGTCACCACTACAAGTGGCGGTTGGGGATGCATTACCCTTGCGTAGGACAAGCCTTGTTCGACATCAGCTTCAGTGAGCGATAAGTTAGGGCGCTTAAGTTCCAGAATCGCAATAGGTCTGTCGTCTTGGGTAATCAAAATATCAAGTCGGCCTTGAGCAAGCGAAACTGTGCCGCCATCGACTGGATGTTGCTTGTGACCGAGAACAAATTTCCAAGTTAATTGATGCTTGAGAGAGTTTGGAGCCAGCCATGGAAAAACCAAATTCAATGCCTGAGAAATTCGTACTTCTATATCTGCTTCAGTCTCGCCTACGGTTACTTTTTTTGCACCCATTCCAGCACCAATTCTTTTGATTCAATTACTTTAGATGCCAGTATACCACCAACTGCACTTAGGAACTAAGATCATTTGAAACACAAACTTAAATTGCATTATGGAAAGTATTCCAAACACATAACCGGCCGCTATCGTTTCGAAAACTGAGTTAGTGTCCTTTAGTCCTATTTAGTTTTTGTTGGTTTCTAACCGTATTGCGACAATCGTCCCATAGTTGTGTGTATTTTAGTTCCAACTCTACCTGTCGCCTCCAGCAGAACAGCATCATCGAGATGCGCATAGCGATGAGTGGAACCGACATTTGAATGCCCCAGCAGCTTCCCAATCATCGGCAATGTCTCTGATTTCCGCGCAGCAAAACTGGCATAGTTATGCCGCAAATCATGAATCCGCACATCCTCCAGATCAATTTCCACCCTAAACTTTGCCCAAAAACACCCGACCGCGTTACCCGGCCTTTTGTGTTCCATGGGAAACACCCGCGCCTCTCCCTTCTGGCGCGGAATGCTGGCAATAAGCACCTGTGCATCTTTTCCAAGCCAGACTATACGAGGTCCGGTTTTGCTATCGCTCAGTTTCAGGCGGCGTCCATGAACCTCTGACCATTTGAGATTGACGATCTCCCCGCGCCTGCAACCTGTAAGTGCCAGCAACATGATAATCGTCGCGATGATCGGTTGATCTTTGCGGGTTTTGATAAGCGCCTTTCCCAATGTCGAGGCTTCTTCTGGAGTTAGAAAGCGCTCGATCTTTCGTCCACGATTGCGTTTTATTGCGTTAATCGGATTGCTGTTCTCTGAAAGATATCCCCATTGCTCGGCCTTGTTGAACATAGCGCGCAGGATTTCACTAGCGCGGTTGGCCGCTCCCGGTCCTGCTGCTCGGGTAAGCTGTGCATGCCAACGAATGGCATCGGCGGGTTCGATCTCATCCAGAAATTTGCCTTCAAAGGCTTTGTTCAGATGCTTGCGTCGATAGAAGCTCTGCGTTTTGCGGGTCGATGGCTTCCAGTTGGGCGAAGCGGTTTCCCAATAATATTCCAGAAACTGCTCATAGCTGGGCATGTTACGCGAGCGTTTCTTTTCATCTGCCGGGTTCATTCCAAGCTCAATGCGCAAGATCAGACGCCGCGCAACGCCCTTTGCCACCGCTTCGCTTATGACGGCAGCATTTGCAATCGTCACCGTGCGCTGGCGTCCGCCAATACGCATTTGCAGGATATAGACCCTCCGGCCTGAAACATGTTTGCGCACACCAAAGCCAGGAACAACTTTGTCAAAGATGGTTTTGCGCTCCGGCTTGCCAAATTTGTCAAAACGATTTTCGACGCGGGCAAGCTCTTCGCCAATGACGCGCCTCAAATCATAACTGGTCATGAGACAACCCCATTTGAGACGCGAGGCCGGAACAAACACGCTCGGCAGATTCGCAGATCACATCATCTGCTAGGTGCGCATAGCGGGCGGTAGATTCTGGAAGCGCATGACCTAACAATTTTCCAATGATCGCAAGCGGAATGCCATCTGCAATGGCAGTCGAGGCAAAGCTATGGCGTAGGTCGTGCAGCCGGACATCTGGAAGCGCGGCTCGTTTCCTGATTTTATACCAATACTGACTTAACTTGATCGGGCCGTCCGACCGGATCGCCTGAAAGACAAAATCATCCGGCTTGCCTTGTTCAAGCGCGCCAAGCACATCAATGGCTTGGCCGTTCAGGTAGATTGTCTTGGGGCCAGTTTTGCTATCCGGCAATACGAGGCGCGGTATCTGAATATAACGCCAGCGCAGCATTTCGATTTCGGAGGCTCTGGCTCCGGTATAGAGCAACATCAGGATTGCCGGAACAACATCGGGATTGGGAAGATCAAATTCTGCCAGCACCCTACCCAATCGTTTATATTCAATGGGTGACAGATAGTGTTTGGGAAGATCGCGCTTGTAACGGGATATACCGCGACACGGATTTGTTGCCTTGCGCCGATAACCCAATTGCTCGGCATAGCGTATCATCACAGACATTAGCGGGATGGTACGATTGAAAACGCCGGTGCGCTTGGACAGTGCATCACGCCACCTGTTGATATCGGTGCGCACGATCTGGTCGATCTGCATTTTTCCAAATACTGGCACTAGCTCCCGCGTAATATATCCCTGACAAGCTTTTTGGGTTGTTGGTTTCCAGTGCTGTGCATAGTCGCGCCAGAACTCGTGGACATATTCATCAAATCGGGGAACATATTTTTGCTTGGGTTTTGTAGGCAATCCAACAAGCGCTGCCTCCGCGATCAGCTTCCGTGCTTTGGTTCTTGCGATCTGGGCAGTCACCACCCTTGCCTCGCCCAACGTCTTCATCCGCTGTTGTCCGCGATACCGGTATTTAAGGACCCAAGTAACTTTCCCGTTTGCCCGCTTCCGCAATCCAAATCCGGGAAGTTCAATATCCCATGTCACACCTACTTTCAGCGAGGCGCGGCGGGCAACGTTTCCGTCCAGCTTTAGGCGTACCGTCTTTTTGGGACGGGCGACCCTCTGTAATTGTGACCCATCTAACTGATGGTCATTTGAGGAATTATGTTTGCTTGTTTTCTGCGATTTTCTTTCCATACTGCAACTATAGTTGCGTACGGTGTGCGCTCTTTTGTTCCCAGCTCGGCAGTAAATTTCTAGGAATTTTCTCGATTACATCATGTGGCGTTATGCCACGTGGATAGCATGGATAAAAACGCGCGCTGATGCTTGACATCGGCGTTCCACAATTACCCCATGGCTAGAATTACAAACTAAAGCACGAGCAAAAAATAAGGGCAGCAGAATGGGGATTCCGCTGCCCCTATGTCACCCGATTTGGGTGTTTTCCATATCAACGCCAGCCCGGGTCGCAAATGGCCAGAATCGATACGGAAATTCTGAATAATCTTTATTCCTGATAGTTAGCAACTCGATTCCCGGAATGATTGTATGGAATCGCCTTTCGGCAAAGTACCTTGTATTTCTCCCTGTTAGGTTTAAGCCAACCGACAGTGCAGAAAATGTCTTTCAGGCCGACGGTCGGGGGGCTAGGTTTGAAAGACATTTTCGGCGCTACCACTTTCTGAAGCGAACAAAAATAGTGGCAGAGACCGTTTCCGGCCCCTGCCCTGTGTGCCGTCCTTAGAATTCATCCAGCAGCGCCCCATGGACAGTATGGACAACCCGGTTCATTGCCCATGTCGGTAGCGCGTTATAATCTCCTTCATCCAGTGCTACATAACCCTGGTCGTCGTCCTCAACGACATGCTGATCAAAGAAGCTGTGTAGAGCCCTCCGTTCCGCTGTTTCTACTGCCGCAAAATAGCTTTGTGCATCAAATACCGTATCTATAACCTGTGTCATACTACCTCCTGAAATTTGTCAAAATGACGACAAGTCTCGTGATGCGTGAAGGGTTACCGGGTCACAGGACCGGCTGGAACAGGCGGCCGCGAAGCGGCGATGGGGGAAACGATTTTATCGCGTAAGGCGGCCCAGCCGCCGGAGCGGTAAAATGGTGGGGCCCCGTCGTCCTTTACGCGGTGGCCCTTCGCGCATCATACTTGGACTTCAAGTGAGCAACCCCTCCCCAAATTCGTATTCCACATCCAGATTACATTCGCAAAAATCATTTTCCTACAGGTGGGACAATATGCAATTACGGAGTTTCAAGGGGTCAACACTGAGAAAAAGGAAATCTCATGACCAGAAAAACAGGTGCGCTGGCAGCGCTCAAAAAGCTTGAAAGCGAACGCGCAAAACTCGACACAAAACAGCAAGAGCTGGAGACCAAAGCGGCAATCGAACTTGGACGGATGTTCTTGGGAACCGGCGTCGAAACGTTCAGCGCAAAAAGTCTCAAGCGCATGGGAACAGTTCTTGGAAAAATGAACGAAGAGCAGGCGCTAGCCACACTCAAAATTGGAAATTCTACTTCAGCGCGCTAACTCCCTAAACACGCATGTGAACATAAAAAAGGCCCCGCCGGGAAACCGGCGAGGCCTGATTGATTAAGCATGAAGATCAAGGATTATTCACCGATATCGGGTGCATCCTTGTTATCCTGGGAAGCACCGCGGGTGAGAAAATCCACCTTATCGGCAAGAATTTCGCAGCCATAGCGTTTGATTTTATCGGCATCTTCCCATTGCGTATAATGCAGGCGCCCTTCGATCGAAACCATCTGGCCCTTGGTACAATATTGGGCAACGTTTTTGCCAAGACCGTTGAAGCAAGTGATACGGTGGAATTCTGCATCTTTGACCGTAAAGCCTTTTTCATCCTTGTAGGTCTTGCCTTCACTGTTGCGGGCTGGCCGATCGGTTACGACCGAAAGATTTGTAACCGTTGTACCACCGTTTGTTTCCCGGCTTTCTGGATCGCGAGTGACACGTCCAACCAAAACTACGATATTTGTCATTGTTATTCTCCTGATATTAATCTTCAAACCGGACCATTCCGGCTTGCGAACATCCGTTAGAAACAGGGAGAAGCGGGATTGCACCGAAGGGAAACCAGCTTTGTCCGGGTGGTGCGGGCAGCACCTGAAAGGTGCAACACGGCCGGTAACAAAGCTGGTTGCAATGCGGCTGACCTGGTTCAGGAAGGTTCGCGAAAAAGCCGAATTGGTCACGGTTGATTTGATCTTCAGGAGACGCTGACAGCGCGTGTTTTGGATCCGTCAATCACGATTGAAGCAAGCATGTTTAACGGCTGGCTTAGTGGTTATATATTGGGAACCCGCCTGCAACACCGGCACACGTAGTACGGAACAGGCTGCGCGTGAAAAAGCCTTACGCCGCCATATTCGCTTCAACGGCGACGAGCTTTGGTTGCCCTCGCATCATCCAGGCCTGTGGTTCGATCAGCCGCGCCCAATCCGCAAACGAGGGGATGGTTCCCAAATCTTCCATGACATGCTGTTCGCCGATCAGGCGGACAGGAACCTCGCGGCCATCGGCGTTAACAATGGTCGTACCGAAGAGTGATTCCAGCATGAATATACCTTCGGCATGATGCCGGAGCGCCCGGTGACGCGGGTCCGCCAATATTTCCTTCGATTTATCAAACCATTGTTGCAGGGGCAGATAATCGCTTGCCTCCCCGCCCCATTTACGGACCGAAGAAAGCGCATGATAATGACAATGCGACATTATTCCTCTCCGCCGATTTCTGTTTCGGTATAGTCGGTGCTCCGAAGACTACAGCACAGTGCCATCGTACCCTCTTCAACCTCGATCCTGAAGATGCCATAGGCTCCTTCATTGATTTCCCATCCCGGATGATGAACTTCCAGCGCATCATAAGCGAGAGTTTCAAGCGCTTCTGCCAGTGGCATGGATTTACGCATGATCATGGTCGAACCAATCTCAAAAATTTCAATTGCAACTTTGGTATCGGAACAGTCGATTGGTTTGTTATCGTTCGAATAATAGGTAGCACCTTCCAGACAACCACTATCGCCCATACCGTCATAGTTGAGCTCAACGCTCGCTACATTTGCTTCTCGCAGCCCATCAAGAATAGCTGACTTGTTGCGCTGAAAAGACTGGATCAAACGCGCATTGCGGGTTTTCTGTTTGTCGAAATAGTCCGTCATCCATTCCCTCGTTTCCATGATAAATACCTCCGGTTCTGTTTCAGCCGATCACACCGTGTGTCCGGCTCAGGGAAACCCGAGCCTCCTTTCCTCTCAGCGAGAAAAGTCAGCGCCGCCAAAGCGGTGCTGACTCGGACAGCCTAGCTGCCTGTATCGGCTGGCTTTGTCTTGGGACTGACGCCAAGAGGCCCGCGCCGATCAACGACCGTGATACGCCGTCTCTTGGCTTCGATGACCAAACGTTCCAATACGCCATTCCCGGGAAATGCAATGACGTAGCGAGGAGCGAGCCCCAGCATCTGTTCATTGCGTTTGAAGCCTGCTCGTGCGCCCAAATGGCGATCCAGCGAAAAGGTAAGCTGCGCAACGCCGCGACGCTCAGCCCAAGAGGCAGCTAAACGGTCGGCACCCTTGCCATCTCCGCCATGGACCAACACCATGTCACCAACGGAATTATGCACCTTGTCGAGCGTGGCCCAGACATTGTTGGCAAAAGTCTTCGCATCTTCAGTACTGTCTTGCTTGTTGCGGCCACCAGCAAAGATTATTGGCGCACCCTCGGGCATCAGCGCTTTGCGTCTGGACTGGCTGCGAGCTTTGAGAAAATCCCGCCCCTGAATGACGGCAGAGGTCAGCATCCCCCCGTGGCTGGCGCGGGAACTGGAAACTGGTTTCCAGGAGCTGTGCGTTTCATCGAGATAGAGCGCTGCTGCAACCTCGCGCATTTCTTCAAAGGCGACCATGGAGGCTTCTGCGGCTTGCGCGCGTTCTATCTGCTCTTCCAGGTTGCTGGTATGAACTTCCGATCCATCAGCAGATGCGATGAGTGCCCGGACCTCATCCGATGCACGGTCAAGCTGCTTTGATTTACGCTGCGCAGCGCGGTGGAAGAGATTGACGAAGCCCCATCCGAGATCTTCAACGTCGGCTTCAAGAGCGGTATCGGTAAAGACAGCGAATAAATCCGACCAAACAGCTGCAAGTGTCTGCGAGATAGCATCCTGAGCTGGAAAATCCGATGATATAAATGGGGAACTGCTGATCGTGAGACCGGAAAGGTCAAGACCAGCAAGTTGCTGTTTGAATAAATTGTCCATGATGTTCTCCTGATATGCGGGAGATGTTCGGCACCTTGCCGCTTTATCCCGCAAGAGCCCGAAAGGAACGTCAGGGCGCATGACGCACCGCTTGCCCAAGCGGGGAACCTCGCGAGACAAGGCTGGCGCGGGCCACACGGGCCGCAGTCCTCGCGGGGTTGCGTCAAAGCCCTGATGGTCCAGGGCCTCTCTTGCGGGGAGAAAAAACGGCTGGATGCTCAGTCTACCATCAGGAGATTATGGGATCAGTGTCCAGGCGAACTTGGTAGTCCGAAAATCTTCGGTTCAAAGGCGTAGCTTCCCCCGCCCGGAAAAGCCGCAATGGCGTTCAGTCGCCCCTGCTCAAAACGGAAATGCCAGGTCTGGCGATAATCCGGTGTCTTCCCGGCGAATATGGACGGGTCAAATATCGCGCTATTATATCCAGCATCCGGATCTCGCACCGAGACTGTGCGAATAAGCTGCGCATCTGCTTTGCGAGCTACATCAGCAAATTCCTGACAGGTTTTGTATTCGTTGGGATGCACCCAGTCTGATGCTTGCGCGTCAAATGGCGGCCTGGAAAGATCAACCGCGCGTAAGGTCGAAACAGCAACGGAAAAACTCAGATGCTCGCTGGTCCGGTTCCCCGGCACAAAATCCGGTGATCGGCTGAAAAAACGCAGTCGCCAATAGGCAGTCTCTGCAATCGCTGTGGCTTCGGCCTCACTGGCATAGAAAATGCCGGGACGCTCATTCGCCCGCCGGAACCGGCTCAGACTTTTATGACCGTATCGAAAGGGTGAAGCGAGAAGATAATGCAGACCCTGAGCAGACTTCGGAAGGTCGGGTTTTGCTGCTTCGGCAAGCTCTTCAAGGCGTGCCTGATCTTCGAAGGTTTCCGCCAAGCGATTGGTCGATATACGGTGCTGCGCTTCGACCACCCGCCAAACGGTTTTGCGGTAGCGGCGAAATTCAGACGCGAGCGCGGTGGGCGTCCACATAGTCACATACCGTCAAAAGTCCCTTGAAACTGTCGATGAGATCAATCGGCCGCGCCTCGAGATCAAGGTTATGCGATGTCAGCCAGGATTTGGCTGCATCATCATCACTGCCCATAAGCGCGTCCAGACTGCGGAACAGCCGCAGGAGAAACTGCCCAGCTTCAAAAGATTTGGATGCAGGATCCAGAAATGTTTTTCCCGAACGAAGCCGGGAAATGGTTGCTTCCGACAGGCCCAGCACCGCACTTAATTTGACATTGCTCAGGTTCCAGAATTTTGCAATTCTACCAATTGCAGAACTTAGCAACCTATCATCGCTCCGTTCTATTTTGAGTGCCCGTTTAGTCATTTTCATTTCTTTCTAATGAATGTATTTTACAATAATCTTTCATTTGCAAGATTGCAAGTTTTTTGCTCAATCATGCGGCATCGGATAATTCACCAGACTCTTGTTGCACATAACCGCCAAGGCTCAACAGCAGATTTGACGCCTCTTCCGCGCGCGCCGCCGCTGTCAGTATAGCGCGATCATCCTTTTTGAGCAGCTTTAGCCAACTGGCGATATAGCTTGCATGATTATCCAGATGTCCGACCGGAAGGCCAAGCTCCGCGCCCAATATGGCACTGGAAAGCTCTGCTACCAGCTCTTCGGCGGCATAAGCAGCACTGCCAAAACGGTTCTTGAGATCACGATTCAGGCGCGACTTATGGCCTGACCAGTGACCAAGTTCATGAGAAAGGGTCGCACAAAATTGGTCATAGCCATCAAACAGACTGATGGGCGGCATCGTAATACGGT
Source organism: Sphingorhabdus sp. YGSMI21 (assembly GCF_002776575.1). Classification (GTDB taxonomy): domain Bacteria; phylum Pseudomonadota; class Alphaproteobacteria; order Sphingomonadales; family Sphingomonadaceae; genus Parasphingorhabdus. Next base: position 157,718 of record NZ_CP022548.1, read on the forward strand.
CAGCTACCGGTTCATAGTAGGCGCTGCTGCCATGCTCGCGGGTATTGGCACCAATTCGCGCAAAGAATTGATCCAACTCTTCCGCTCGTCCCTCCGGTTCGATATCCAATACTTCAGCCGTGGGATGGTAGCGTTCGGGCAGACCGTCGCATTGATCGGCATTGAATATAGCATAGGATTTGAGCACGCGGCGGGTTTCCTCCTGCGCTTCACCATGATCCGCAGCTTCGACTTCTTTGGTATAGCTTTTGTAGAATATGGCGATGGACGATTTTTCGCCCTTGCGAACCTGACCGCCAAGCGATGCGCATTGCCGGTAAGTCATCCAGTAAGGAGAATTAAAGCCACTTTCCTGAGCCATCATCCAGAGCCAGAATACATTCATTCCGCGATAGGGCGTACCGCAACTGCGCAAGGGCCGTGAGACTGGAAGTCCTCTCCAAGGCTGGATCCAGGGTTTTGTTCCAGCTTCCAGTTTTTCAATGATCGCGGCGGTGATCCTTGCGGCTGGCGATATCTTCGGTGAGCGATATGATCTTTTGGGCATGTGTATTCTCCTGAATATATCCAGCAAAATTGCCGGATCAGACAGGCCCAAGCCCCCTCTCCTCTCTCATCAGGAAGTCAGACTATCAATATAACTTGCAATTCTGGAACTGTACTCCATAAATGCAAGGATGATTAACCGCCGAATCCACGATATTTTGCTCGAAAGACTGGATGAAAGTCCAGCGGTAGCCTTGCTTGGGCCGCGTCAGGTGGGCAAAACGACGCTTGCGCAAGAAATTGGTGAAAGCGGTCCTTCCCTCTATCTCGATCTGGAATCGGATGCTGACCGGTCCCGATTAAGAGAACCGGAGCTTTATCTCGGCAATCATGAAGACAAGCTTGTAATCCTCGACGAAGTTCACCGTGTTCCGGATCTTTTCCAAAACTTGCGCGGATTGATTGACAAAGGACGTAAAAAAGGAAGGCGCACAGGCCGGTTCCTCCTGTTAGGGTCAGCATCTCTGGATCTGATGCGCCAGTCGGGTGAAAGCCTGGCCGGCCGTATTTCCTATCTGGAAATGCGTCCACTTGACCCGCTGGAAGTTAATCCGGATGATTTGAACGCACTTTGGGTAAGGGGCGGATTCCCGGACAGTTATCTTGCCAAAAACAATCAGACGAGCCTGCGCTGGCGCAGGGATTTTGTCCGAAGTTATCTGGAGCGTGACATCCCGCAACTGGGGCCGAGAATTGCCGCTGAGACACTAAGGCGTTTCTGGGTCATGCTCGCGCATCATCAGTCCGGCCTGTTAAATGCTGCCGACTTCGCAAGGTCATTGGGAGTCGATGGAAAAACGGTTGCATCCTATCTCGACTTGATGGTTGATCTGTTGCTCGTTCGTCGTCTTGAACCCTGGCACAATAATACCGGCAAAAGACTGGTCAAATCTCCGCGTGTTTATGTACGTGATAGCGGCATTGTTCACGCGCTACTGGGAATAGACAATCTCGAAGCCCTGCTTGGTCACCCGGTCGCCGGAGCGAGCTGGGAAGGATTTGTCATCGAAAGCCTGATCGCTGCCGCACCCGAAGCTACGCTGGCTAATTTTTACAGGACATCGGCAGGAGCGGAAATCGATCTCCTTTTGACGCTGCCCACAGGCAAACGATGGGCGATTGAGATCAAGCGAAGCTTGACGCCAAAATTGGAAAGAGGCTTTTACAACGCCTGCGACGACATACGTCCGGATCGCAAGCTTGTCATATATCCAGGTTCCGAAAGCTATCCCCATTCCGAGGATATTGAAATTGGATCACTTCCGGAAGTAGCCCGTCAACTGGCCGCAATCCGATAATCCCCAACTATTATGATTTACACAAAAAGAAGCGGCTTGCCTCGAAAGGCAAGCCGCTTCAGCCAAAAGACCACCTGTCAGGAGGAGGATCAGGCAGCCTTATCAGCTATCTCAGGTACATCTTCCGATACCTCGTGTTCCGAAACATCATCTTCGAAAACTTCATCAACCGCTAGCGGATCAGCAAAGCGCATCGCGTCAGGAACCCAACGCGCAGCTTGCTGCTTGACCTCGGCCTCTGCAATGAAGTTTCCGGAGAAGATGCGTTCGGCCGTTGCTGCAAGATCGGCCTTTTTGGATGCGCCGTAGCGGTTTGAAAGTTCCAGACCGCCAACCTCTTGCATGCCGCCAAGCGTTTTGGCCTTGGGTACACGGTCAAAATAATTGGCCGCAGTCGGGCGCCACCAAGCTGCCATATCGATTTCCAGCACGCGTCCGAGATAATCATGCAGCGGCACTTGCCGGTCGCCTTCAACATTCAGGCTCGCAATCAGCGTTCGCGAGACAACATGGCCGAGCCACGCGCTGCGCGCGTCATCGCTGAGCTCCCGAAATGCCACGAAACGCTCGACATCGGTAGTGCTAGCTTTCCAACTTTCATCCAGCGATCCGCGCAATTCCGCTAGGCTTGCACTTGCCGGTGCATCCTTTGCCTCGAAATTATGCGCCGGACCATTTGCAACAGGGCCTTTCAGCGTCGATGCCTCCTGTGCCCGCCAGTCATGGCTGTCGCTATCCGCAAGCGTAAAGATCATAAAATCGAGCGCGAGCGCCGGATCGCTTGCCACATGAAGCGACAAAATATCGCGCCGCTGCATCGCCAGTTCATCGACAAGGCGTTTGGAAAGCGCCGTGCGCTTGGGTTGGGCGGCCTCGCCTTCCTCGACTAGTTCAACGCCTTCATCTTCATGCTCGACATCAACCTTGTCCGTATAATATTGCGGAACCAATGTCGGTATCCCGTCGTTACCAAGTGCCAGAAAAGCGCCTGCTTCGCTGCGAAGCGCATCGGCCAGAACTGGTTTGCGATCATCCAGCGAGCGCATTTCCTGTTCGATTTCCGACACGCGTTTCTCGGCTGCGAAAACGTCATCTTCGCTGCTGTCTTCATTTTCGAGGATGACAGCTTCGCCGTCATATTCGATTTCCAATTCAGACAGACGCGCGATTGCCTCCTCGCTAAGCGGTTCAAGCTCGGTAGGAAGCCGGTTCAAGCCTTCGACAAGTTCATGCGAGACATAACAGTCGAGCGTCGGCTTTACCCAAGCAAGACCATGCTGATCTTTGATCTCGTCGGATCGCCATTCCATTTTCTCAGCAGCGAGACGTTCAAGAAGAGCAACGTCAACCCAGCTTTCAGTTTCATCATCATCGAAGAGCTCCCGGTCGATCTTGCCGCCTGCCTCGAGATAAGCATCGCGTCCGACCAGAACGGCGCGGGGATCGCTGGCCTGGACACTGGCGTCCAGAACCATGCGCCGGATGCTGTCGGAATTTACGCTGTAATATCCTCCAGAGACTTCCTCGAACACCTGGGCCTGACGTTCGACATCCGAGGTCGCGCCGTAAGCTTTTGCAATATCAAGCGTGATGTCACCGCTTGCCAACGCCTCAAAAACCACTGGTGCAAGTTTGGCGAGCCGCAAACGCCCTTCGACAAAGCGAACCGTCTGACCAAAGCGAATGGCGACGTCTTCGACACTTGCGCCCTCATTCACAATATCCTGAAACGCTTCGGCTTCATCGGCTGGGTTGAGTTTTACGCGCTGGAAATTTTCGGCCAGACTGATTTCTCGGATTTCATGCGCCTCGCCGTTTTTGACCAAGCACGTAATCGGCTCGGTCTTCTTAATCGCCTTATCCTTGGCAAGTGCCTTCAACTGTTTGAGACGCCGACCACCTGCTGTGACCTCAAATTTGCCGCGCGCAATCGCGTTAACGACGAGGTTTTGTAACAATCCTCGCGCTGCAATGTCCGCCTTCAGCCATGCATCGGCTACGGGATCAGACCGCTTGCGGACGTTTTTCCTGGATTCTACAAGCTTGTTAAGTGGAATGGATTTGAACATTTTTTAACTCCTGATTGATCGAACCAACGTTTTTCGGCGACCATCGCCAAAACCGGGTTCAAAAGAGCCAAGCCTCCTCCCCTCTCATTTTTAGGGATCACGCGTTCGCTTTCTGGTGGTTTGAGATTGAGGGAGAGCGGAAGCGCTTAGGCAGTCAGTTTTTCCAGTATCTGCGCTGCTTCATTGACCGGCACGAATAGACGCGTGCGGTAGCGGATAATCTCGGTGAAACAGCCTTTGGATTTATACCAGACGAGCCGCTCGGCTGAAAAGCCCGTCAGTTCCAGTCGCTGGCTGCCATTGACCAGTGAGCGTTTGGCCATAAGGTCATCATGGCTTTGAACTGAAAACGGCTTGCCGCTTTGCATCACCATTTCTGCAATCCGGGAGGGATTGATAGTCTGGTTCATGTCGAGACCAAAGGCCCGTGCGAGATCAGCCATATCGAGTTCGGAAATTTCGCGGCCAATGATCGAACGCCCGTCGCTCGCTGCAATGCGGGTGACACGAACAAACTCTCCGGGGATTTTATTCCAGACTGGCAGCAGTAATCCGGTGGCGAGATGTACGCGTTCATGGGCCGTTTCCATCGCCGCTTGTTCTTCCTCATCCATCCAGCCTTTTCGGAAGCTTTTGAAATCGACCTGCTCCCAAAGGCTTTCCGACAAAGCTTCGAGTGTCCAATTTACCGATTTTAGCGGCCTGATCAGGCGGCGGCGTTCGATTGTCTCTCCCTCATCGGTGATCATACGCCGGGTCGGAATAGATAAGGCGACACCGCCCGAGCGCGCGTTTTGCAGCAGATGGATATTTGGCAAGCTGAAATCATATAGTTGGTACAGTCGCTTGAAACGGAGCGGTTTAAGCGGGCGCTGTGTTTCCAAGGTCACAAGATGCGTGGTTGCGCCAGAAATACCATCCGTTCGCAGAAGCTTGTCTGACATAATTTCAAATGTATCAACCGCAATGGTTTCAACGCCCATATCCAAAGTTCCCGCTTCACGCGCCGCTTCGACGCGGGCTTCGATCAGCGACAGATATTCATCAAATATTGCATTCTGCAGAGCGATGGGCAGCGCCAATATCCGGTTTAGCCAGCGCTGGATGGTTGGCAGTTTTTCAGCCAGATCACCATCGGGTGTTTCAAGCTTAAGGCCCGTGACATCCTGAAAGCGGTCCAGTGATACGGCATCCAATTTACCTGCATAAAGCAGGTGGAACCAGCTAGTGAGCGCGTCGCGAGCATATTCGCTTTCAAGATTATCAGCCGGGTTAAACAGGTTTTGACCGCCTGTTTGTCTTTGGCCGCGAGTCAAAGCGCCAAGGCTGTCGAGGCGCCGGGCGATGGTGGAGATAAAACGCCGTTCACCTTTGACATCAGTGGTTACGGGCCGAAAGAGCGGCGCGGATGCCTGGTTGGTACGATTGGTGCGGCCCAAACCCTGTATGGCATTGTCGGCCCGCCAGCCCGGCTCGAGCAAGAAATGCACGCGCCGCTGCTGGTTTTGTACGTCCAGATCGGCATGATAGGACCGGCCTGTCCCGCCTGCGTCAGAAAATATAAGCACGCGCTTCTCGCCGTCCATAAAGCTCTGAGCTTCGATTAAATTCGACCGCGCCGTGCGGCGTTCGAGACGTTGACGTCCGTCGCTGCCATTTACAAGCCTGCGGGTCCGGCCCGTCACTTCGGCAACATGATCTGTTCCAAAACGTTCGATTACCGCATCAAGCGCCGCCCAAATGGGCGGAAGCGCGCACAGCTTTTCGATCATCGCGTCTCTTGCCTGAACGGCGCGCGGGCAGAGGACTGGATGGCCTTCCGAAGTGGACATAGGCTCTGATCGCAAGTTGCCGTCATCATCGAGGAACACCTGCATCAAACGGACCGGAAAACTTTTGGCCAGATAATCAATGACATATTCGCGCGGGGACAGGTCGATATCAAGCTGCTCGCGTTCTTCAGCACTGAGATCGGCAAGTCTGCGGTTGAGCATTGCCTCGGCGGTCGAGACAAGCTGCACAACGGCGGAATGTCCCTCTTCCAATGCCTGTTCGATCGCCGGGAGCAGGCTGGGAAGTTTCATCGATAGCAGCAGCTGCGCGAAGAAACGCTGCTTGGTACCCTCGAATATCGAAAGCGCCGCTGCTTTTGCATTTCGGTTAAGCGTATCGCCGCTATCCTCATCAACGATCCGCGTGGCTTCAAGGGCCGCCTCGAGATTCTTGTGAATAATCGCCCAAGCCCCGGCATAACTATCGTAAACCGATATTTGTTCCTTGGTCAGTTCATGTTCGAGAAGCTCATATTCAACGCCCGCGAAGGACAAGGCGCGGGCCAGATAGAGACCTTGGGATTTAAGGTCGCGCACGACCAGTTCCATCGCAGAAATACCGCCCGCTCGGATATCGGTGAGGAACGTGTCATAATTGGGAAAGGCGGTTTCCGGTCCCCACAATCCAAGACGCGCCGCATAACCAAGGTTGGCAATATCAGATGCGCCGGTTGCTGATGCATATAATACTCGCGCGCTGGGCAGAAGATTTTGAAGACGCAGACCTGCAATGCCCTGTTCGGATCCTTTGACTTTGCCGCGGCTTCCCGTTCCCCCCAGCGCACCCGCCATCGCATGAGCTTCATCAAAGGCTATGACGCCATCAAATTCCTGCCCTGCCCATTCCAATATTTGAGCAAGTCTAGTCGTATCCATCCTGCCCGAGCGCAGCGTTGGATAGGTGACAAATAAAATCCCGCCTGACATTGAAATCGGCCTTCCCAGCTTCCAGCTCGAAAGCGACTGGATATCAAGCGGCAAGCCGCCGAGCGCGGACCAGTCCCGGCGGGCGTCCTCAAGCAAGGTCTCGTTTTTGGTAATCCAGATATGACGGCAATGACCCTGCAGCCACCGGTCCATGATGACACTAGCAATCTCTCGGCCCTTCCCCGCGCCAGTTCCATCACCTAGGAAGAAGCCAGTCCGATAACAGAAACCCTCTTCGGACGGTTCCAGCCCAGAGCCTTTGTTGATTGGCCTGTAAGTACCGGGCAAATCGCGGGCGAAGGCGTTTACTGCATAAATAAGCGTTTCGCATTGTGCATCGGAAAGAAGCTGTTTCTCCCGCCAGTCTGCCGGAACCAATGGCTGGTGCTGCGGGACTGGCGCAGCAACAGACCCCATCGCTACCGATTCCACCAGCGGTGTCGGGTGAACGGGAGCATTGGCGATTGATATCCGGCTTGGCCGATAGGCTAGATAAATGCCTTTTTGCTCCGGCGTTGGTGCCGCATCGCCGAGAACTTCAAAGATGAGTTTTTCGGATATTTGCGAGTCTGGAGAGGATTTGGAAACTGGCGCGACAGGGCGTTTCGAACGATCGTTCGATACCAGCGCGAATGGCTTTGCATTGGACCTGGAAGTTTGCGCCGTTGGTTTGGAGGTAGCGCGAGCGGGCAAAGCACAGCAGGCTCTGTACAAACCCTCAAAATCAGCGATGTCGATTGGTGTTACGCATTGCTCGGAAACAAATTTATCGAAGACCACCAGGCGCACGGTGATGCCGGTTCCCCGGCGGGCGAAAGATCGCATGATGCGCGCATCCAAACGCAGAGCGCAGGGAGCAGGATCGTTTTTAGCAAATATGGTCGCGTCAAAGCCTTCGGGCATGATCGCGACAAGCCGTCCGCCTGGCGCCAGACGCCGCCAGGCAGAGCGCAAGTGCCGCAGGGCTGAGCGGTAGTCTTTGCCCCGTTCTGCGCTACGGGCAAATGGCGGGTTCATTATGACAAGATTTGGATTGTGGCGCGGTGGAAGCAGTTCGTCGATCAGCTCGCCATCGTGTGAGGAGAGCGGAGCGCCCGGAAACAGCTCGTTTAGACACGCACCGCGCAGGCCGTCGATCTCATTGAGGATTAGCTTCGCGCCAACAAGATGCGGCCAGATGGCGAGAATTCCCGTTCCCGCGGATGGCTCGAGTACGATATCTTCGGGCTTTGTGCCCGCTGCCAAAGCCATAGCCCAGGCAAGCCGGGCGGGGGTCGAAAACTGCTGGAGGGCAATCTGGTCATCATGCCGGTTATGTTGTGGCGGAAGAACTTGCTCCAGAGTTGCGAAGCATCTGTCGGCTTCAGCAAAATCGGAATGGAGTGAAATACCGGAATGATCACGAAGCCACATCAGTTCGGCCAGCTCGATAGCGCAGCCGGACATTTTTACCGACCAACCATCTGTCGCGTCGCTGCTTCCGGTGAAGGTCTTGAATATGGCATTAATGTCTTTTCGTGTGACTTGGGAACTTGTCTCTAGACGACCTGCTATTTCGTGAGCGGCTTTGATTATTATTTCGCTGGCCAGATCCTGTGTATCGTCAAGTTGCAACTGTGCGTTTTGTAGAGTCATGATGGTTTTCCTCCGTTAGGCACGGACAGACCTCAGACGGCCTTCTCGTGCACAAACAGCGAAAAGCCCCCTTTCCTCTGGATCACAGGTGGACCGGGTTAGGTGGAAGCTGCGTTTGCTCGAAACAACTCATTATTCCAGTCATCGCCGCGCCGGCTAGGCCGGCGCGCTATAATGGACCGGCCGGGCATCTGAAAATGTTCACGGGCCTTGGCTTCGGCAAGGTCGCCGCCAGCGTCATGATCCACGAAGAGATAAAGCTGCTTCACGCTTTCCGGGATGGTAACGATCCCAAAGCGCTCATTGCCCAATGTTGCCCAGGTCGGGATGCCGGTCAGCTGCGTCGCGGACATGGCGCTTTCTGTGCCTTCTGCCAATCCCAGAACACCATCTTTGGGTGGAAAAAGGCGCACAGCCCCGGTCCCGAGGGATCCGAGTGCGCGTTTGGGTTTTATGAAATCAGACTGGCCTGAACCATCGGGAAGCAGGAATGTACGGTGAATGGCCATAATATGCGCATCGGTGCGCACCGATGCCAGCATCGCTGGTAGAAAGCGGACATGGCTCTTGGGACCAAGCGGCGTGCGTTCGAGGAAGCGCAATTCTGGAGAAGTAATACTAATCAGGCGCTTTTTGAGATAAGTCCGGGCAATAGTTCCTTGCAGGCGCTGAGCCTGCCGCCAGAGTCGCTGTGCATTGGCGCTCGGCTTTATCTCTTTGGGACTTGTTGCGGGAATTGGAATGGAGCTTCCGCTGAACAGACTGCGCGCGGGCACACCTTGGCGCTCAAAACCCGCAAGCACCTCTTTCTGCGGACACCCCGCAAAACAGTGAAAGAGAATCGCGTTTCGGCCGATACTGACACCAAGCGACGGCGTATTATCATCATGTGCCGGGCAGCAGCACATTCCTTTGTCATTTTTCCAATAGCCTGAAAATTTTTCACAAATCTGTCTGGCAGTATTCTCGAGGGATGATGTGGGATTAGTCAGGACGTTACGGGACATCGAGGAGTTCCTTGCATCTGCGCCAGTTCTCCCCTTCCCGGCAGCCTCCCCTCTTCAACACGTAAGAAAACACTTTCCTACAGCTATATGTTCTATTTATGTTCTCATCCGATTCGATACAAGATGGAGATGAATTTTGGCAAAGAAGCTATCAATGGGACTGCTTACAATAGCGATGTGTTCAAGCGTGACATGGGCGCAGGATGTGAGTTTACAAGAAAGCAATGCCCCCACTGAACGGGAAGCTCTGGATCAACACGCAAGTGAAAAACCCACGTTTCGGTTGTTCCAGCATGGAATTTGGCAACCGGAAAATCAGCTAAAGCCCGTGACTGGAGCACCGACAAATCATGAAGGTACTAAAACCAATCTACAACCAAGAAAGCTTACAGGACTAAGCCGATCAGCCTCGTCAAGGCGGTTTATTTACCTAACCTCCATCCGGGCAGCCGAAAAAAAACACGCCCTACCCTTTGGGTTGCTCGACGCTCTAATTTGGCAGGAATCGCGGTACAATCCTATGGCTGTTAGTTCTGCTGGTGCTGGCGGTCTTACGCAGTTGATGCCTGGAACCGCATTAGACCTTGGGGTTGAGAACCGGTTCGATCCTTCCGCCAATATTGACGGGGGAGCACGGTATCTCAAGCAAATGCTGGATAAGTTTGGGGGGATTCACCTAGCGCTGGCGGCATATAATGCCGGACCTAACGCCGTGCTGAAAGCCAATGGCATTCCCCGATACCAGGAAACACGGAATTACGTAAAGAAGGTCCTTGCGCGCTGGACAGAATCGGGGCTGTAGGACAGAGAACACTTGATCATGAACCATTCAAACTCAAACCGCCTTCGGCTAACCGGTAAACTCATCAAAGGCGAACGCCACTATTTGCTTCAATGCGCAGATGAAAATGTTTGGCGGTTAAACTTTTTGGACGTGAAAACCCCAAAGGACGGCACCCAAGTGATCATTGAAGGCGTTCAATCCGGTGTTGACGGGATTGAAGTGGACTGGATTGGTGTCAAAAATTGAATAATTGAATTTGCTAATCAAGCAGTTCAACAGCTTTTCTCTTATGCTCGGGAGCAAGATGCGCATAGCGCAAAGTCATTTCGTAATCGCTATGACCCAACAGCTCTCTGATAGCGTTCAAATCCACTCCCGCCATAGCCAAGCGGGACGCAAAATGATGCCGCATGTCATGCCAACGAAAATTGACAATTCCCGCTTGTTCTAAGATTGCTGTCCACGATTTTTTCACATTGTTAAAACGCATTCCATCAGCATTTTGAAATACCCTGCCCGATGATTTTGCGCATTGTTTCTGCCAACGGCCAAGAACTTCCAAGCAAGTGCGGTTCATGGGAATATGTCTCGTTTTTCCTGACTTCGCCGTTTCACCAACAACAGCAATTGATCTCACGGTAAAATCGACATGCTGCCACTTAAGATCGAATACCTCCCCTCGCCGCATACCGGTGTGCAGCGAAAGTATGATCATTGGCTTGAGGTGATCTGTGAACGCGCACTTCTTAAAGTCAGGAAGTCGGCGATAGCCGCGTTCACTTCGCCACCGGTTTGCACTGTCCCGTTCACCGCACCTGCGTTCCTCGCGGCGATCTAACGATTCGAGCAGCAACTTCAGTTCTTCATCATTGAGATAGCGAACACGCGGCCTGGTATCCTCTCTTGCCTTCTTCACTTTGGCGATTGGATTTTGTTCAATGATCTCAAAATCGACAGCTCGGTTAAAGACTGCTTTTATGGATGCGATGTCGCGATTGGTGGTTGTTGTTTTGTTTCCCACAGCAATTCGGCTAGCTCTCCACCGCTCCAGATCAATAACATTGATATCATCCATTTTACTTTTCAGAAAATCTTTGAACACGGTTCGGATCCGCTTGATATTTTGCTCATGTGCCTTTTGATGAGATTGAGCCCAAGGTTGGAAAAATAGATCGATAAACTCACCGAGCGTGATTGCTCTGGCGTTTGATTTTTTCTCATCCATCGGATCAATACCGGAATGATACTGAGAAATGATTCGTTTAGCCTGATTTCTTGCTTGTCCAACGGCCATGGAGTCTGCGCGTCCTAGCCGCCAGCGCTTGCCGCGATCATATTCGCAGTAGAATGATTTTACGCCCGAAGGTTGCACCCGAACCAGAAAACCATTCAAACGGCTATCTCTAATTTCATAAGGTCTTTTAGCCAATTTGGCACGGTCTATGACAGCCTGTGTAAGTGCAGTTTGCACGGCCATTTCCTTTCTATCTCAACACACGCACTTTTTCTGTAAGTGCAATGTAAGTGCAAAATGATGAAATCTACCGGGATCAATGAGTACAAAACGGGAACGTCAAAATCAAGCTATCTTTTTGATTTTATTGCAATTATAGTCCCAAATCATACCAAACCGTCCCAGTAAATATCACGCATTTATCAACTGGGGGTGTGGGGGTCGGAGGTTCGAATCCTCTCGTCCCGACCAATTGATTATCTTTCCCAACCAGAAACCGCAATTTTCCTCGACTTTGAGGCCGTCCCAACATGCGGTTGAGAAACCAGAATCCCAAATTGTGCACCTTGATGTGCACATTTTCCAGTCACACGCCCTGCTTCCCAGCATCGGCCAGTCCGACATGAGTGTCTATCGGCGCGGCCAAACCTGCTGGTGGCGCCGACGCGTCGGTTTGGGAAATCCAGCAAAATTATCTATAATGCTCCGTATAACGCTAAAAACTCCGGATAAATCCGTAGCAAGGCGCATGGCACCTAGCCTAGATATGGAGCTTGAAATGATCGCAGTGAGATACCCAAATCAAGCGACAAGCTCTGATCCGAAAATGATCGCGGCTGTCTACAAAGAAGCTCCGGAATATAGCGCCGCTTGTGGGACAAATCGAGTTTCGGTCCAGTCATTGGAACTGAACGTGGGGGAACGCTTAGCGACACTAAGCATAGTCGACTGGTTCCACAGAATATGCTGATCTAAATTTATCCGGCTGCTCTTCGCACTCAAAATGCCGGCCGTTTATTATGCGCTCGGCGCGGATTGTGAGCAAGACGGGCGGATCGTTACAAGATGCCCAGGAAGTGGCATGGCACGAGGCTCCAAAGGCAAACGAACGTTACATAAAAGGCGATAGAGACGCTTAACCTATGCAAAGTGTGATGATCAGTTTGATCTGAAATAGCAGTGTTGGGACAGCTCGACAAACTATCAGCTAATATCTTCATCCTGAACCATCACCCAAAAGGGCGGTTGCGCCACTCCTTTAAATGACCGAGATGGTTCCAGATATCCGGGCGGGTGTGGCTCCGTCGTGAAAGGGGTAAATATATCCGGCCAATGCATACAAGCGATGACAATATCCGCAGGTTCAATGGATGGCAGCTCACCTGCTTCGGTGTTTTGACCGCGCCGTTGGCGATGGGCGGTCTGGCAATGGCCATGTATTTGCCAACTTATTATGCCGTCGATATGGGCCTTGGATTGGGTCTCGTCGGCGCAATATTCGTCTTGGGCCGGCTTCTGGATATCTTCACTGATCCGCTGATCGGCCACTGGAGCGACGAGACGCACTCCCGGTACGGGCCACGCAAACCCTGGATGGTCGCCGGAGTATTGGGCTTCAGCATCGCTGTTTATCTGTTCCTCGCGCCGCCGGACGCCGTCGGTCCCGCTTATCTGTTGCTGGCAAGCGGGCTTTATTTTTTATTCTATACGATATTGGACGTTCCATATTCATCGATCGGACTGGAAGTGTCACCTCATGTCGATGAACGCTCCTTGCTGGCGGGGTCGAAAGCGATATTCCAGGTGGTCGGGGCCGTATTGGCTGCAGCGCTGCCTTTCATTCTTGGATATTCCGTCGGCGAAGCGCTGAACGCGATTGCATGGTCGATAATCGCGCTCTGCTTCATCGGCCTGATATTGTTTCTGTCGTTCGTACCGACCCCGGTCAGGGCCATCGAAAGCCCGCGACTAACCGCCATCGCGGCTTTGAAATCGGTACTGTCCGACCGGCGCTACCGCTATCTGCTCGGCAGCTTTCTCATCGTGCAGACCGCCAATTCTCTGGTCGCCGGCCTGATGGTCCTCTACGTTATCCATATCGTTGGCGCGACCGAACTGGTCGGGCTGTTCCTTGGCATATTGTTATTTTCATCGGCAGTTTTCCTGCCGCTCTGGATATATTTATCGAAGCGTTACAGCAAAAGAACATCCTGGATGACCGCCATTCTGCTGTGCGCGACAGCACTCGCCCTAGTGCCGTTTGTCGGTCGCGGCGATGTGACGGCCGCGATCATCGTCAGCCTGATCATAGGCAGCACTTTCGGCGCTGATGCGATCATGCCGACATCCATGCTGGCCGATATTGTTTACGAAAAAGAGCGCGACGGGAACAATCGCCTTGGCGGCCTCTATCTTGCGGTCAAAAACTCGGTATCCAAACTGTCCTTCATCGTGCCGATGGGGCTGGCCTTTCCAGTGCTGGGCTATATCGGCTTCGAAAAAACCGGGGCCGACGGTCCCAATGCGATGCTCACCTTCCTGTTCTTCTATTCGGCCTTGCCGATCTTGTTGCGGCTGACTGCATTATATGTGCTAAGAATCGGACCGGATTTTATAGTGGAGCAAAAGCGGGACAGTGCCATTGCCTGAACTGATCGAAAAATCGGCGGCCGATCTCGTCGAGCTCAGGATCGAACAGGCAACGATGCTGAAAAAGCGGGTCGGCGGTTCCTGCCTGATCGTCCAGTTCCTGATTACCTATACCGCCGCGATCATGTATTTTGTCAGCGGCCCCGACACCGCTACGCTCTGGCTCGCCAGCGGCACCACCATGGTGGTGGTTACCTTTCTCTATGCCAAGCTGAAGGCGCCCGGTGGCATAACCCGGGAAAACCACCACGCTTATCTGGTCGGGCATACGATTGTGTCCGCTCTGACGGGTATAGTCTGGGGGGGCGTGGCGATTTACCAGACTGATTTCCAGCTGGAATATACCGTCTTCACCGGCTGTTTGTTGGTGTCAAGCATAACGCTGGGCGGCATATTGCCGAGTTCGGCCTATCGACCCGGATATATCGCGTTGGCCTTGTTCGCGGTTCCGCCGTTCAGCGCCTACCTGATGATCAACGCGCCCGCACCATTCGGTCTGGTCGGCTTCGCGATGATGATCTATTTTGCTTTCGCCATGTTTTTGAGCGCACGGGTCGAAATCGAAACCAGGGACACGATTTCAGCACGACAGAAAGAGGAACTGACCGAGAGAGTCATCCAGCAAAACCGAACCATTCAGAGAGCGACCGAAGAGAAGACGCGCTTTTTGGCAGCAACCGGTCATGACCTTTCGCAGCCCTTGCAGTCGCAAGGATTTTTCATGCAGGCGCTGCGGGATAAACTGGATCGTCCGGACCAGATCGCGTTGCTCGACCAGGTACAGGACAGCTGGCGAGCGCAGAAGGAATTGTTGCAGGGCATTGTCGATGTTTCCCGCATCGACAGCGGCGCGATCATAGCCAAGCCGACAACGGTGAATATTGCGGATCTTTGCGAAAAACTGGCGAGAGAATTCCTCTCAGACAATAATGCCAAAATCGAGCTGGTTACGGATTTTGCAAATATTGAATCGGTAACCGACCCGGTCCTGTTCTCCCGCATCATTCGGAACATATTATCCAATGCCCAGAAATTTGTGCCAGCTGGCGGAAAAGTCGAATTTTCGCTGCGTCATGCCGGAGATCACGCGATCATAGAGATTTCTGACAACGGTCCGGGTATCCACGAGAAGGATCTCGAGCGGATATTCGACGAATATGTGCAGCTGGAAGCCAACGGTAGCAACACCCCCAAAGGGCTGGGCCTGGGCCTGGCGATCGTCAAACGCCTCTGCAGTTTGTTGGCCATCAGAATGACGATGGATTCCAAACTAGGGACCGGCACGCGATTCAGATTCACACTTCCGATCAGGACGAGCGGCCGGGTTTCGGAACGTCCCTATCAATCCCCGATCCAGCGGTTTGAACAATCGCCGCTGGTGGTGGTCGTCGACGATGATCTAGCGGTCCTGACATCGATGACCCAACTGCTGTCGACCTGGAACTGCCAGGTGATATCCGCAGCCACTCAAAAAGATGCGGTGCAACTGGTGAGCAGAACATCGGCCATTCCGGCGTTGCTGATTATCGACAAGCAACTGGACTATGACCAGCATGGCCTGGACCTTATCGAAATGCTCCGGGAAGAAATAAACCAGATCGTGCCGGCAATATTGATGAGCGGACAGATGGGCAAGATCGACATCGAGCGAGCCGGAACCGATATCGAGTTTCTTCACAAGCCGGTGGAGCCGGACGAGATATGGGCCATACTCGACCGGGTCATTTCTCGACCGCCGGAGCGCGATATACCGGTAAGCTAGATCAGCCCAAATGCCTGGGCGGCACGGACGCAGGCGGTGCGTTTGTTGACCTGCAGCAAATCGAAAATCTGGCGCAAATGGCTTTTCACTGTATTGGCGCTGATCCCCAGGCTGGTTGCGATTTCGGCATTTGAGGCGCCGTTGGAAATCAAATGCAGGACTTCCACCTGACGTTGGGTCAGAACGGGGACGCTTTCTAAATCATAAGGTTCGGTGACATCACCAAATTGCGAAACCTGTGCTTCTGCTCGGGAGTCTGCTGTGTCGGGAAAGCTGGTTTTCCCCGCCAATACCGTCTGTATCGCCGCCAGCAGAACCGCATCCTCTGCCGATTTGTGCACGAACCCGCTGACCCCTAGCTGCTTCATTTCCGAAATTGGCGGATAAGTGTTGATGCCGGACAATATCATAAGCGGAACAGAACATTGGTCGCGCAAGGCCTGCGCAAAAGCGAGGCCGTTCATGCTCGGCATGACCAGATCGCAAATGATCAGATTGAATTTTGCGCCATCATCGAGGGCCTTGAGCAGCGACACGGGCTCTTCAAAAGGGGTTACGACGAAGGGTTTGTCAAACTGCTCCAGCAACAATGTGAAGCCGGCCAGAAACAGACGGTGATCGTCGACTACCGCGATCTTCAGCAGGTCCTTCGTCTCTGGATTCAACTCGCGCAACCCCGTTGGTTTTCTACCAATATAATATTTTACCTCCGTTTGCAGTGAGGTTGACCTAGCGATAGTCACCATCACTCGAGAGGTCCAGCCTGATATTGAACCGCAGTCAGAGTTGCCGGCTTTCCCCCACAGATGACCCGGGTTTTTCCAGCCACCCTTTCGGGCGATACCGACGACCTTTTCTCCACGCTAGTTTCCAATCCGAATCGAACATCAATTCAGCGGGGGGAAATTAAAATGAAGATCAACAATCACGCAACGATAGCCAGCAAGGGGCGCAAGCAATTGCTCGCAATCCTGCTCCACAGTTCTTCCATTGCACTTGTCGCACTGGCCAGCTCTGCCGTCCATAGTCAGGAAGCCATGGCTCAGGTCGGTGAACCGGGGCCTCCGGGGCCTCCGGGTCCGGAAGGTCCTGTTGGTCCACAGGGCCCACAGGGTCCGGAAGGTGACGCCGGCGCTGACGGTGCGCCCGGCCGCCCCGGACCGCCTGGTCCACAGGGTCCGGAAGGTGACGCCGGCACTGACGGTGCGGACGGCGGCCCAGGACCGACTGGTCCACAGGGGGTACCTGGGCCAAAAGGTCCAGCAGGTGAGACTGGTGCTCAGGGGGTGCCTGGTCCAAAAGGTGACCCCGGTGAGACTGGTGCTCAGGGGGTACCTGGGCCAAAAGGTGAAGCCGGTGAGACTGGGCCTCAGGGGGTGCCTGGTCGAAAAGGTGACCCCGGTGAGACTGGTGCTCAGGGGGTACCTGGTCCAAAAGGTCCAGCAGGTGAGACTGGTGCTCAGGGGGTGCCTGGTCCAAAAGGTGACCCCGGTGAGACTGGTGCTCAGGGGGTGCCTGGGCCAAAAGGTGAAGCAGGTGAGGCTGGGCCTCAGGGGGTGCCTGGTCGAAAAGGTGACCCCGGTGAGACTGGTGCTCAGGGGGTACCTGGTCCAAAAGGTGAAGCCGGTGAGGCTGGGCCTCAGGGGGTGCCTGGTCGAAAAGGTGACCCCGGTGAGACTGGTGCTCAGGGGGTGCCTGGTCCAAAAGGTGAAGCCGGTGAGACTGGTGCTCAAGGGGTACCTGGGCCAAAAGGTGAAGCCGGTGAGACTGGTGCTCAAGGGGTACCTGGGCCAAAAGGTCCAGCAGGTGAGACTGGTGCTCAGGGGGTACCTGGGCCAAAAGGTGAAACCGGTGAGACTGGTGCTCAGGGGGTGCCTGGTCCAAAAGGTCCAGCAGGTGAGACTGGTGCTCAGGGGGTGCCTGGTCGAAAAGGTGACCCCGGTGAGACTGGTGCTCAGGGGGTACCTGGGCCAAAAGGTGAAACCGGTGAGACTGGTGCTCAGGGGGTGCCTGGTCCAAAAGGTCCAACAGGTGAGACTGGTGCAACTGGGCCCGTTGGTGCCGATGGTGCCGTCGGACCAGCCGGCCCTGTCGGCGCAACGGGCCCCGCAGGAGCCGACGGCGCGACCGGGCCTGCTGGCGCTACCGGGGCTGCCGGACCAAAAGGCGACACCGGTGCGACCGGGCCAACCGGTTTGACCGGTAAACCAGGCGCAGATGGTGCCGTAGGACCAGCCGGCCCTGTCGGCGCAACGGGCCCCGCAGGAGCTGACGGCGCGACCGGCCCTGTAGGCGCTACCGGCGCTGCCGGACCAAAAGGCGACACCGGTGCGACCGGGCCAACCGGTTTGACCGGTAAACCAGGCGCAGATGGTGCCGTAGGACCAGCCGGCCCTGTCGGCGCAACGGGCCCCGCAGGAGCCGACGGCGCGACCGGGCCTGCTGGCGCTACCGGCGCTGCCGGACCAAAAGGCGATACTGGTGCTCCCGGAGCCGATGGAGCAACGGGGGCGACTGGTGCGACTGGTCCGGCGGGCGCAGATGGTGCCGTAGGACCAGCCGGCCCTGTCGGCGCAACGGGTCCCGCAGGAGCCGACGGCGCTACCGGGCCAGCAGGCGCTACCGGCGCTGCCGGACCAAAAGGCGACACCGGTGCTCCTGGAGCCGATGGTGCGACCGGAGCAACCGGTGCGACCGGTCCGGCGGGCGCGGATGGTGCCGTCGGGCCAGCCGGTCCGGTCGGAGCAACGGGTCCCGCAGGTCCTGCCGGGGCCGATGGCGCTGACGGTGCCGAGGGGCCAGCAGGCAAAGATGGTTCTGACGGTGAAGATGGCGAGGACGGCCAAGACGGCGCCGACGGCAAAGACGGTCAGGACGGTGCTGAGGGGCCACAGGGTCCCGCTGGCGTTGACGGCAAAGATGGCGTCGATGGCAAAGATGGTGCCGATGGCAAGGACGGTGCAACCGGCCCGGCTGGCCCTGCTGGTCCTCCCGGAGACAGCGGAGTTTCGCCGGCGCAGATGCAAGTCATTACATCGGCAATCGATGCGAACACGCAGGCCATCGCAAATGTCCAGGGCAGCATCGGCGCCATAAACAACAGCGTTGGCAATGTCGCGGATATTCAGGTTCTTCAGGACCCGAATGCCGCTGAGGCGATTGGATCAGCTTTGGCATTCGGTCCACCGAGCACGGATGCGGCACCATTCACCACCGCCAGTGGGGTGGCCCGTCCGTTCGCCGCAGTGGTTGTCAGCGGCCCGACGATTGTGGACGGCATCAATCTCAACACCCAGCTGATCACGCAGAATAGTGCGGACATCCAGATCAACCGGACGGCAATCACCCAGAACGCGGTTGAGATATTGAACAATCGGCAACGGGTGGAATCGCTGAGCCAGCAGATTGACCAGATGGGCGCGGTTTTGGCCGCCAATACCAAAGCGATCGAGGAACTGAATGGCGGCCTTGCAGCGGTTGTCGCCCTGCCCAATGTCTCGCTTGGCAAGGACGAAAGCTTTGCCCTCAGCGGCGGCTTTAGTCTTTACGGAGAAAAAGTCGGTTTTGGCGGTGCCATTGCCATACGGGCTGATGAAAACTGGAGCGTCGGCCTTACCGTAGGCCATGGTGGCAGCAAAACGACCGGTGCCGTCCGGTTCCGTTTCGCGAGATAGTCGAGGCGTCTCCGGGCTACGGATGATGATATCCGTAGCCCGGAGGCAGCCACCTCCTTTTCGCAAAAGGGCTTTGAAATGAGACAATTGTGGCAAATGTGGCAAGAAGGCTTTCCAGACAAGTCCATCGCGCAGATCGAAAGACTCGCTGCCGAAAAAGATCTTAAGGACGGAATTTCCCTGAACACAGGCGAGGATCAGAGCTTGCATCGCAGGAGCAAGATCTGCTGGCTGAACGAGCAATATTGGCTACGGGACCAGCTATACTGGTACGTCATGGAGGCCAATCGCGCCGCGTTCGGTGTAGATGTGTGCAACGTCGCTGCCTTGCAGTTTACAGAATATCATGGCGAGAAGAAGGGCGGTTACGAATGGCACAGGGACGTCATCTACAAAACTGACCGAGCCTTTGACCGCAAAATCAGCATCATCGTGCAATTGAGCGATTCGCACGAATATGAAGGCGGCGATTTTGAATTTAGCGAGTGCCAAAACCCGGCGAACGTCCGCCAGAAGGGGGCTGTGCTGGTATTTCCCAGCTATGTGACTCACCGCGTAACGCCGGTCACCAAAGGCATTCGAAAATCGCTCGTTGCCTGGTTCGAAGGGCCAAAATGGCGGTGACATGCCTGCCGCCGCGCCTTGAGCATCATGAACAAATTTCTGCCGCTTTCGGAATGAAGCCGTCATTCTCGGTGACATATCTTGATGACCCTTTGCCACCCAGGATTTGCCAATCAGAATCGATCAAATAGTGCATGTAGAACGACTGCGATATTGCGGTCATCGAGGGGCATGCCAGATTTGAGACAAAGCGCTAGATCATTTGCCGGCGACTCCTTCATGAGCTTTTGATAGGCCAGCGCTTTTTTCCGTCTTTACGGGAGACGCTTGGAATATGACAACGCTTGTTTGTCATATTCCAAGCCTTGCCGGTCAGGATATCGCCCGGACAATGCCGCCATCTACACGCAAGGCCGCACCATTTATGGCCGAGGACTTGGGGCTGCAGAGATAGGTAACAAAGGAGGCGATTTCTTGAGGATCGATCAGGCGCTCGATCAAGGATGTTGCCCGATTTTCCTGCATGAACTTCTTCTCTGCCTGGTCATATGGCAAGTCCGGGAAAACATCCTGAACGAATTTTTCGACGCCTTCTGTCCGGGTTGATCCCGGCAGCACCGAATTGACCGTCACATTCGTGCCTTTGGTAAGCTCGGCGACGCTTCTGGATAGCGACAATTGCATGGTCTTCGTCGCGCTGTAATGGGCCATTTCCGGAGCCGGGTTCAATGCGGATTCGCTGGACATGAAAAGCACTTTGCCAGCATTTCTGGCAAGCATGGCTTGCAGATAATGGCGGGTAAGTCTTACGCCGCTCATGATATTCACTTCAAACAAGCGTTGCCAGGACTCGTCGGACTCGTCGAAAAAGCCGACCGCCTCGTAAATGCCGAGATTGTTGATCAGGATATCCACTTCCGCAAATTTCGTGATGGTTGTCTGACAGCCGTCGGGCGTTCCGTTGTCGGCCACAAGTTCGTTCAATTTGGCGTCGGAAACATCCTGTCTTATCGACTGGATCGCCCTGTCGACGCTCGCCTGCGTTCGACCGTTGACAATAACGGTCGCCCCTTCAGCGGCGAGCGAGCGCGCTATCTCCAGACCGATCCCTCCGGTTGAAGCCGTGACCAGGGCGGTTTTATCATTGAGGTCCAAGTTCATCTTATATCTCTTTTCCGTTTCTTGCGGAATGGGTTCCCGCTGGTGATGCATCGGATATGCAATATGGATTGTTGCGGATAAAGAGGCTTATAAACATTAGATAATTGCGTTACATGCAATTATGCAAATAAACTCTCACGAACTCCTGACGTTTGTCACGGTCGTCGATTGCGGTCAGGTTGGCCTGGCTGCGCAAATGCTCGGCCAGAACCCGTCCAGTATAAGCCGGACATTGGCAAGGCTCGAGGAAAAGCTTGGCGTAACCTTGCTGGCCCGCACGACCAGACGGCAGCAATTGACGGAGGAAGGTATCTTTTTCCTCGAGAAATCTCGGCTGGTGTTAAGCGAGATGAAATCGTCGGAAGATCTCCTCAAGGATCGTGACGGAACACCCTCCGGGCGTCTGCGCGTCGATGCGGCCTCACCGTTCATTCTGCATTGCGTTGTGCCGCACATTCCGCTTTTCTGCCAAAACTATCCGCAGATCGAGCTCGAGCTGACCAGCAGCGAAGGCAATATTGATCTGATCGAGCAGCGCACCGACGTCGCTTTGCGTATCGGCACCCTGAAGGATTCCGGACTTCACGCGAGGTTGCTCGGCGTGTCGCAACTCCGGTTGCTGGCCAGTCCGGATTATCTGTCTCGCAGACATGCACCGCAAACGGTCGAGGAACTGGATCAGCATGACCTGATCGGCTTCACCCAACCCGAGAGCCTGAACAGCTGGCCGCTGAAATCGGCAAAGGGGGCCCAATGGAAGGTTGATCCCCGGACCAAAGCATCGAGCGGTGAAACGATCAGACAACTCGCCCTGCACGGACAGGGCATCGCCTGTCTGGCCGACTTCATGACTCACGAAGATCAGCGGCAGGGCCGGTTGATTCCGGTCTTGGACGAACACACGATCCCGGATTGGCAAGAGGTGAGCGCGGTCTTTTATCGACAAACCGAGCTGGCCTCCCGAATCCGTGTCTTCATTGATTTCATCGTTGAGAAAGCGGTTCAGTCAGGAGGGATGCGACCCACTGGCGTTGGTGCGGGCGATATTTACAAGTCCGGAAGCCATTCTTAAATCATAGCCAGACTTATAGCGTCTGCGTTCGAGATCTATCGCACGGTGGCTGCGCCGCGGCCAATATCTCAGGACACGGCCCTCAGGCCCTTTTTCGGCAGTTGATCATCATCCGACGTGACCCGGCCAGCAGCGGTGCGCGTCGGCAGGCCAAATATCGGCTCCCGCCTTCCCACCTGAATCTGTTGCGCGTGTTCGAGCAGCAGTTCGGTCGCGCTTTCGCGCGGAACAGCGGCGGAATAGAGATAGCCCTGCCCCAGTTTGCAGCCCATTGCTTCCAGCAGACTGGCCTGATCTTCGGTCTCGATACCCTCGGCGATCACCCGGATGTCAAGCTTGCGCGCAATGCTGAGCAGGCCTTCGATAATTGCGAGCCCCCTGTCGCCAGGGCGCAACTGGCTGACGAAAGACCTGTCGATCTTGATGATATCCACCGGCACCGTCAGCAAATGGGTAAGCGAAGCAAAGCCGGTGCCGAAGTCGTCCAGTGCCACGCGCAGGCCATGGGCCCGCAGCGCCTTGATCTCCTGCGCGACAACCGGATCGTTTTGCCCGAGATAGACCGATTCCGTCACCTCCAGCACGACATGTTTCAGCGGCACATTTTCCCGGCCAAAGGCGGTCTTGATCCGGTCGTAGAGCGTACCGCTGTGAAAATCGGCGGACGAGATATTGATCCCCACATGCTGGAAGGGAATCCCGCATTCGAGCCAGGACCGGACATCGGCAGCAACCAGCGCCAGCATGCCCTCGGTCAGCTTGGCGGCAACGTCGACGTCGGTAGTGGCCTGGTGGAAGGCCCCTGCCGAAACAATATGGCCCCCCGGCTTGCGCAGCCGGCAAAGCGCTTCCATGCCAACGATCTCGCCACTATCAAGCCGGACGAGCGGCTGGTAATAGGCCTCTATCCGGCCTTCATCGAGCGCGACATCGACATCCTGAATCACCTCGATCCGGCGTTTGATTGCTGTACCGATGCCGGGCCAATACCGGACAAAGCCGCCACGGCCGGTTTCCTTGGCATGATAGAGCGCAAAATCGGCATGGCGGTGGACCGTTTCGGCGTCATGCTCGCCCGGCGAAAGTGCTGCACCGCCGATCGTCGCGCGCGGCTGGATCATATGGCCGCAGCAGCTGGTAACCACACCGATCGCGTCCAATATGCGAGAAGCCGTTCCGCTGAGATCGGCGACCGCCCCGCTTTCCTGCAGGATGATCGCAAATTCGTCTCCGCCGAGCCGGAATGCATGGTCGGGAAGCACGCTGGACCTGATCCGCTGCGCCACACTCTTCAGTAGCTCGTCTCCGGCCTGATGCCCGAATGTGTCGTTGATCATCTTGAGATTGTCGACATCGACCACCAGCAGGGCCCATGTTCCGGGTTCCTCGCAGGACAGACGGCTCAAGGCCGCATCAAAGCCCGACCTGTTCGGCAGGTCGGTCAGCGCGTCGATCGAGGCCCTGCGTTCGCGCTGGAGCATCCGGTCGTGCCGTTCCAGCGCAATTGCGCAAAGATGGATACTGGCGCTGACCAGCTGTTTTTCGCGCGCCCGCGGCATCCGCTTTTGCTTGAAATATAGCGCGAAGGTACCGAATACCACGCCTTCCGAATTATAGATTGGCACCGACCAGCAGGCCTTGAAGCCGGAGGGCAGGACATGTTCCTTGAACGCCGACCAGCGCGCGTCATTTTCGATATCGGTAACAACCACCGCCTCACCCAGATAGGCCGCGCTGCCGCAGGACCCGACATTGGGGCCGATCATCAGACCATGGATCAGTTCGGAAAATTTCTCGGGGAGACTGGGTGCAGCCAGCGGATAGATGGTTCCGTTATCCTCGACCCGCAATACCGAACAGGCGATATCGGGCAGCAAAAGCTCCAGCTCCAGACACAGTCGTTCCACCGTAACATCCAGCGAGACACCCGTAGCGATCATCTCGAGAATCTTGTTTTGGAACAGCAGCAACCGGCGATTTCCTTTTTACTCGGGAATGACTCAGTTCAAATTTACCGGATCGGAGTAAACAGAAGATGAAATATTTCCGAAGCGGACCTTTACATGAAGATTTACGGCAGGACGGCCTGCGGATTAAGACGCGAATTGCGAGAAATTCATCCGGCCGGCCAGCGATATTACAGAGGGCGCGAGCGGCGGCCAATATAAGCATCTGGAGAATGATGGTCAGTTGACGGGTTGACGATCATCTAGCCCGCCAACCGTTTTTCATAGGCAAGCACATCGGCACGCAGCCGGAGCGCATCCTGATAGGCATTATGCGGTACCGCGCTGCCTTCGCCGGAACTGACAAGTTCGGCGTCGACCAGATGAAAACGGATATTGCGCACCGGCTTCATCAGGCCGGGACCGATAACCAGCAATCGCGCCGCATGGGCGATATCTTCCGGCCAGTCCGCAACCAGTTGCGGTTCCGGATCATCGCCCAGATAGTCGGCAAACCGGTCGGCGACATCGCTGCGCGACATGGGCTCTATATCCAGCACGGGCATGATATGCTCGATCACCCAGGGCGTCGGACTGGAACATTCGATCGCCGCATAAAAGGGCGCCCGCCCATCGTCTTCGGGCACCAGTGCGATCGAAATCAGGTCACCGCAAAAACCGTTGAATTCCGTATCAAGAAAATAGCGCATTGTTGAATATCTCCCGCATATTTATGCCAGATCACCACGGCTCTGTTGCTTCGGAACGCGCAGTTGATGACAATGTCACTCTAGCCGAACGGCCGGTAAATATCCGCCTGCGGCCGGGTAAACCACTCCGGCCCCGCTTCCGTCATGTAGAAATGATCTTCCAGCCGGATGCCATATACGCCGGGCACCACGATCATCGGTTCGTTGGAAAAGCACATGCCGGCCGCCAGCGGCGTCGCATCGCCTTTCACCAGATAGGGGCCTTCGTGGATGTCGAGGCCGATACCGTGGCCGGTGCGATGAGGGAGTCCCGGAAGGTCATAGTCGGGGCCCAGACCATGGCTGATCAGGACATCGCGGGCGGCCTGATCGACATCTTCGCAGGGCGTGCCGATGGCGGCGCGGTCAAAGGCGGCTTGCTGGGCCTGTTTTTCCACGTTCCACAGCCTCTCGATCCCGCTGTCCAGTTTGGAAAGGGCATAGGTGCGGGTGATGTCGCTATTATAGCCGTCAATCGTGCAGCCGGTGTCGATCAGGATTAACTCGCCCTCCTGCAGCGCCGGGTCGCCCGGTACGCCGTGCGGATGGGACGTCACTTCGCCAAATTGAACGGCGCAAAAGCTGTTGCCGCCATCGGCGCCACCGGCGCGGTGCAGGCGGTCGATTTCGGCGATGACTGCGCTGGCTTTCATGCCCGGCTTGATCCACTCGAAGACCGTCTGATGGACGGAGAGCGTGAGCTGCATGGCCGCGATCATCAGGTCGATTTCGGCTTGTGACTTTTTGGCGCGCAGCGGCGCGATGATCGAAGCGGCAGAGCCGTGGATCACCGGCTTCTCAAGTTGTGCCACCGCATCGAACAGGCGCGCGGCATGGCCGTAGGAACATTCCGGATCGAGCGCGCATCGCTGGCAGCCGTGATCCGCCAACAGAGAAGCGATCAGCGCGAAAGGGCTTTCATGCTCCTCCCAGAAGGCCATTTCCGAGGCCATCGGGAATTTCGCCCGGATCGCCGATTCCTCGAATTTCGGGCAGATGAAGATATTGCGGTCTGCCGTGACCAGCACGCCGACGAAGCGTTCACTTTCGTAAAAAGGCTCGGCGAAGAAATAGCGCATATTGCTGCCCGGCGTGATGAGGGTCGCATCAATGCCGCCTGTCGCCATAGCGCTGCGCAACCTGTCCAGCCGCTGATCGCGTTCGGCATTGCCGATCGATGGCGGTCGCGATATTATGGTCATGGTCAAATCTCCAAAAGGGGCGGCTCGCCTCTGATATAATGTGACCTTTAGACCTCAGCCACCACTATAGTCGAGATAACTGTCGTCACGGGCCAGCGAGATCAGCGTCAGACCGCAGGATCGGGCGCGTTCGATGGCGATGCTGGTCGGGACGGAGATCGTCACCAGGGTGGTGGCTCCGGCGATCACCGATTTCTCGACAATCTCGTAGCTGCAGCGGGATGTTGTCAGGACGAAGCCGGTCGATAGCGAGCGGCTGTCGCGGGCCATCGCGCCGATCAGCTTGTCGAGCGCATTATGACGACCGACATCTTCGCGGATGCAGACAATGGCACCGGTCTCGTCGACCCAGGCCGCAGCGTGGACGCCGCCGGTGGCCTTGTTGAGCGGCTGGTGGTCATGCAAGGCGGCGAGCGCGCCGAAGATATGCTCTTTGTCGACTGGCTGGTGCGCGCTGACCTTTGGCAAGGGCTGGGCAACCAGTTCGAGATTTTCCAGCCCGCAGAGGCCGCAACTGCTTTCGGCAACACGGATACGCGCGCGTTCGAAAACCGCGTCTGCTTTTTCCGACGCTACATTGGCGCGGATGATCCAGCCTTTTTCGTGTTGATGGACATTGATCGCGCCCAGTTGATCAGCCCGCTCGACCAGCCTTTCGGATATGGCAAAGCCGGTGACAAAATCTTCGAGGTCCGATGGCGTCGCCATCATCACCGCATAGCCGATACCGTTAAACTCGATCGAAACCGGCGCTTCGATCGCGACCTGTCGATCTTCTTTATCCGCTGCGGCAGCACCGGGGCGAATGACCTTGGCGGTGTATTCGTCCATCTATGCGCCGGTGGCGGCAGGATCAGCGGCGGGTGTCTGCGCCTTCTGCGCCATTATCCCGATAGCGAGAGCGGCGACATCCGAAAGGTCATTCCCTGCCCCGTCGGCAACGGCCGCGATGATCCGGCGCTTCATGCGCGGGTCCCAATAGAGCAGAATATGGCTGGCCACGGCTTCGGCAGCGGCGTCGCGGTCCAGTGTGCCGAAATTGCGCGCGATCTGGTTGACCATATGGACGAGATGATCGAGCGTGTTCATTCCGCCGGTTCAACTATCTCGATGCGCCGCGCCTGATCCGAAAGTTGCTCGTAATCGGCCTGCCAATCGGTCGGACCGTTGGAAGCGGCGACCTGCACGGCAGTGACCTTATATTCCGGGCAGTTGGTTGCCCAGTCGCTATATTCGGTGGTCACGACATTGGCCTGGGTCGCGGGATGGTGGAAGGTGGTATAGACGACGCCCGGTGCGACCCGTTCGGTCACCGCCAGGCGCAAGGTTGTCTCGCCCGAACGGCTCGACAATCTGGTCCAGTCGCCATCCTTCAACCCGCGGTTTTCCGCATCCGTCGGGTGCATTTCCAGCAGGTCTTCCGGATGCCAGGCGGTATTGTCGGTGCGCCGCGTTTGCGCGCCAACATTATAGTGGGACAATATCCGCCCGGTCGTCAGCAGCAGCGGGAAGCGCGGGCCGGTCTTCTCGTCGGTCGGCACATAATCGGTGACGACAAATTGACCTTTACCACGAACGAAACCATCGACATGCATGATCGGCGAGCCATCGGGCGCGGCTTCGTTGACCGGCCATTGCAGCGAGCCTTCTTTCTTCAACCGGTCAAAATTCACACCGGCGAAAGTCGGCGTCAAGCGGGCGATCTCGTCCATGATCTCGGACGGGTGGGTGTAGTGCCAGTCGAGCCCCATGGCATTGGCCAAAGCCTGGGTAACTTCCCAGTCCTCCATGCCGTTGACCGGCGCCATCACCTTGTTGACCAGCTGGATGCGGCGCTCGGCATTGGTGAAGGTGCCGCTTTTTTCGAGGAAGGTCGAGCCGGGCAGGAAGATATGCGCGTAATGCGCGGTTTCGTTGAGGAACAGGTCGTGGACGATCACGCATTCCATCGCGGCGAGCCCTGCCGAGACGTGTTTGGTATTGGGGTCGGATTGCAGAATATCCTCGCCCTGGACATAGAGCGCCTTGAATTCGCCATCGACGGCGGCATCGAGCATATTGGGAATCCGCAGTCCGGGTTCCGAGTCGATCGACACGCCCCAGTCGGCCTCGAACAAGGCGCGGGTATCGGCATCGGAAACATGGCGATAGCCGGACAGTTCGTGCGGGAAGCTGCCCATGTCACAGGCGCCCTGGACATTATTCTGGCCGCGCAATGGGTTTACGCCGACACCGCGACGCCCGATATTGCCGGTTGCCATCGCAAGATTGGCAATGGCCATCACCGTCGAGCTGCCCTGACTATGCTCGGTCACGCCGAGCCCGTAATAGATTGCGCCGTTGCCGCCGGTAGCGAACAGCCGGGCGGCAGCGCGAAGCTCTTCGGCGGGCACACGGGTGACCGGTTCCAGTCTTTCCGGCGCGTGGCGCTCGTCGGAAACGAAAGCGGCCCATTCGGCATATTCGTCCCAGTCGCAGCGCTCGCGAATGAAGGTTTCGTCGGCCAGTCCTTCGGTGACGATGACATGGGCCATGGCGGTGAGAACCGCGACATTGGTGCCGGGTTGCAGCGGCAGGTGGTGCGTTGCCCTGATATGCGGGGATTTGACCAAAGCGATCTGGCGCGGGTCGATGACGATCAGCTTTGCGGCAGGCTTGCCGTCGATGCCGCGCAGACGTTTCTTCATCCGACTGGCGAAGACCGGGTGCGCATCGGTCGGATTGGCGCCGATCACCAGGATGACATCGCTATCCTCAATGCTGTCGAAATCCTGCGTGCCGGCGCTGGTGCCGAATGTGGTTTTCAAACCGTAGCCGGTGGGCGAGTGACAGACGCGCGCGCAGGTATCGACGTTGTTATTGCCGAAACCGGCACGGATCAGCTTCTGCACCAGAAATGTCTCTTCGTTGGTGCAGCGCGACGAGGTAATACCGCCGACGCTGAGACGGCCATATTTTTCCTGAATGCGTTTGATTTCGCTCGCCGCATAGCCGAGCGCTTCGTCCCAGCTGACTTCCCGCCAGGGCTGGTCGATGCTTTCGCGGATCATCGGCTTGGTGATCCGGTCCTGATGATTGGCATAGCCCCAGGCGAAGCGCCCCTTCACGCAGCTATGGCCGCGATTGGCCTTGCCATCTTTCCACGGTACCATGCGGACCAATTGCTCGCCGCGCATTTCGGCGCGGAAGGTGCAGCCAACGCCGCAATAAGCGCAGGTGGTGATTTCGGTGCGGTCGGGCTTGCCGATTTCGGTGACCGCCTTTTCCTGCAGCGTCGCCGTCGGGCAGGCCTCGACACAGGCACCGCAGGATACGCATTCGCTGGTCAGGAAATCGTCGGTCGGCAGACCAGCGGAAATTTTCGAGGCAAAGCCGCGGCCATCCATGGTCAGCGCGAATGTCCCCTGCACTTCATCACAGGCCCGCACGCAGCGCGAGCAAGCGATACATTTGGACGGATCAAAATCGAAATAGGGGTTGGATGTGTCCTTGACCTCGCCAAGATGGTTGGCGCCTTCATAGCCATAGCGGACATCGCGCAGCCCGACATTGGCCGCCTGATCTTGGAGCTCGCAATCATTGTTGGCGCTGCAGGTCAGGCAGTCGAGCGGGTGATCGGAGATATAAAGCTCCATCACGCCCTTGCGCAATTTCTGCAGATGCGGCGTCTGGGTTTTTACGACCATGCCGTCTTCGGCCGGCGTGGTGCAGCTTGCCGGCGTGCCCCTGCGGCCTTCGATCTCGATCAGGCATAGCCGGCAGGAGCCGAAGCTTTTGACATTGTCGGTGGCGCAGAGCTTGGGAATATTATTGGCGATTTCCGCCGCCGCGCGCATCACGCTGGTGCCGGCCGGAACGCTGACTTCGCGGCCGTCGATGGATAGCGTCACGATGTCGCTGGCCTTGGAGGCCGGTGTGCCAAAATCCTTTTGCGGCTGATAGGTCATGATATGTCCTTTACCATATCGGCGCTCGCTCCGAAATCCTCGGGCCAGTGTCTGATCGCGCTCATCACCGGATAAGGCGTAAAACCGCCGAGTGCGCACAGCGATCCGAATTTCATCGTCTCGCAGAGATCGGAAATGAGCGACAGTTCCTCGTCCGTGCTGCGGCCCTGTTTCGGGGCATTGTGCATCTGCGGCAGGCTCTCGACAGAGTCCGCTGCCGCGCGCCCGCCCGTCTTGATCCGGTCCAGCACTTCCATCCCGCGCACCGAACCCAGCCGGCAGGGCGTACATTTGCCGCAGCTTTCGGCTGCGCAAAATTCCATCGCGAAGCGGGCCTGCGCCAGCATGTCGGCGCTCTCGTCAAACACGACAATACCGCCGTGGCCAATGAGGCCGTCGGCTGCGGTGAAGGATTCATAGTCGAACGGAAGGTGGAAATCGCTGGCCGGGTGGAATGCACCGAGCGGACCGCCGACCTGTACCGCCTTGACCGGCTCACCGCTTTCGGTGCCGCCTCCAATATCGTTGACAAGCTCGCCGAGCGTGATCCCGAAGGCAGTCTCGAACAGGCCGCCATGTTTCAGATTGCCGGCCAGCTGGATCGGCATGGTACCCCGCGAACGGCCCATGCCATAATCGGCATAAGCTTTGGCACCATTGGCAAGGATATAAGGCACAGCAGCGAGGGTCAGAACATTGTTCACCACCGTGGGTTTACCAAACAATCCTTCCAGAGCCGGCAGTGGCGGCTTCGCCCTCACCTCGCCGCGTTTGCCTTCGAGGCTTTCGAGCAAGGATGTTTCCTCGCCACAGACATAGGCACCGGCTCCAACCCGGACCTCGATGTCAAAGGGCGTGACGATATGCGCGCTGGCCAGAATCGCGGCGTTCAACTTGGCAATCGCGTGGGGATATTCGCTGCGGACGTAGATATAGCCCTTGTCTGCCCCGACGGCGAGACCGGCAATCGCCATGCCCTCGATCAGGCAATAGGGGTCGCCCTCCATCAGCATCCGGTCAGCAAAGGTGCCGCTGTCGCCTTCATCGGCATTGCAGACGATATATTTTTGAGGTCCGTCTGCGCTGGCGACCGTCTTCCACTTGATCCCGGCCGGGAAGCCCGCACCGCCGCGCCCGCGCAGACCGGAATCGGTAACCGTTTCGATCACGGCATCGGCACCGGCTGCGCGCGCCTTTTCCAGACCGAGCCAGCCCCCCGTCGCCCGATATTCATCCAGATCGAGCGGCTGCGTGATGCCGGCCCGCGCGAAGGTCAGACGCTGTTGTCTGGCAATGAACGGATGGTTCGCGATTCTGCCGATATTCAGACCGGACGATCCGTCCAATATCGCCGCAACATCGTCGACCGTCGCCGGTCCGTAGCCGATGCCGTCGACCTCAACCAGCGGCTCCAGCCAAGACATGCCCCAGCTTGAAACGCGGATGATGTCGGCATCGGGCGCGGCCTTGGCAATCGCCTCGGCGACCTGATCCGCACCGCAAGCAAGAGCAAGCGCGTCATCGGATATGGCGATCCGCAACGTCACAGGGCTTCAATCAATTGTGTGAGCTTCCCGACATCGAGTCTGGCGTGCACATCTGCGCCGATCATCGCATTGGGGCCGACGCTGCACAGGCCGAGGCAGTAGACCGTCTCGATTTCGCACCTGTCTTTCGCCACTACCGAGATTTCCGCCGCCAGACTGTCGCAGCCGCGCGCCTGACAGGCTTCGGCGCGGCATAGTTTCAGCACCGGCAGTTTCGCAGGTTCTGATTTGAAATCGTGATAGAAGCTCACGACGCCGTGAACCTCCGCCCGGCTCAGATTGAGCGCACTGGCCAGAAAGCGTTTCGTCTCTTCATCGATACAGCCAAATTCGGACTGGATATCGTGCAGCACCGGCAACAGCGGCCCCTCGCGCCCGGCATGGGCCGCGACGATTTCACCCAGACGTGCAGTCTTGTCCATCACAGCCGGTCGGCATGCCAGCGCAGATGGTCTGCCATATAGGTGGAGATGAAATAATAGCTGTGGTCATAGCCTTCGCGCATATTCAGACTGAGCTTTATGCCGGCCTTGTCGCAGGCTTCCGCCAATAATTGCGGCTTCAGCTGCTCCTCGAGGAAATTGTCGGCGGTGCCCTGATCGACAAAAATGTCGGCGACGCGCGCGCCGTCCTCAATCAACGCGCAGGCATCATATTCGCGCCACGCTGCTTTATCGCGGCCGATATAGCCCCCGAGCGCCTTTTCACCCCAGGGGCAGTTGATCGGCGAGACAATTGACGCAAAAGCAGACACGCTTTTGAACCGGTCCGGATTGCGCAGCGCGATGGTCAGCGCGCCGTGGCCGCCCATGCTGTGACCGAATATGGCTTGGCGCTCCATATCCGCCGGAAATTCCTTGGCGATCAAGGCAGGCAATTCTGTCTCAATATAGCTGCGCATCCGGAAATGCTTTGCCCATGGCTCTTCGGTGGCATCGACATAAAAGCCGGCGCCCTGCCCCATGTCATAGGCCTCGTCGTCGGCCACGCCCTCGCCCCGCGGCGATGTATCCGGCGCGACGATGATCAGGCCCAATTCACTGGCTGCCCTGCGATATTCGCCTTTCTCCATGACATTGGCATGGGTGCAGGTCAGGCCGGACAGATACCAGAGGACCGGCAGCTTCGCGCCCTTTTCATGATCGGGAACATAGACCGCGAAAGTCATCTCCGTGCCCGTTTCGGCGGACGCATGGGAGTAGACGCCCTGCGTTCCGTCGAAACTTCTGTTGATGGAGACGGTCTCCATCAAAAGACCACCACGCTGCGGATGCTTTTGCCGGCGTGCATCAGGTCGAAGCCCTTGTTGATTTCGTCCAGCGATAGCGTGTGGGTGATCATCGGATCGATTTCGATCTTGCCATTGACATACCAGTCGACGATTTTCGGAACATCGGTCCGGCCGCGCGCGCCGCCGAAGGCCGTGCCTTTCCAGACCCGTCCGGTCACCAGCTGGAACGGCCGGGTGGAGATTTCCTTGCCGGCTTCGGCGACGCCGATGATGATGCTTTCACCCCAGCCGCGGTGACAGGCTTCGAGCGCCTGACGCATCACGTCGGTATTGCCGGTGCAGTCGAACGTATAATCCGCGCCACCGTCGGTCAGCGCCACCAGATGCTCGACGATGTCGCCCTTGATCTTGGTCGGGTTGACGAAATGGGTCATGCCGAACTTCTTGCCCCATTCTTCGCGGTCGTCGTTAATATCAACCCCGATAATCTTGTCCGCGCCAACCATCCGCGCGCCCTGAAGCACATTGAGGCCGATGCCGCCGAGACCGAAAACGATGACATTGGAGCCCGGCTCCACCTTGGCCGTATTGGTCACCGCGCCGACACCGGTGGTGACACCGCAACCGATATAGCAGCTGGTGTTGAAAGGCGCGTCGGTGCGGATTTTCGCAACCGCGATTTCCGGCACGACGATGAAGTTGGAGAAGGTCGAGCAGCCCATATAGTGATAGATCGCTTCGCCCTTGTAGGACATGCGGCTGGTGCCGTCGGGCATCAGTCCCTGCCCCTGGGTCGCGCGGATCGCGGTGCACAGGTTGGTCTTGCCGGACAGGCAGCTTTTGCACTGGCGGCATTCCGGCGTGTAGAGCGGGATCACGTGATCATCCGGCGCTACAGACGTAACGCCAGCGCCCACTTCGCGCACGATACCGGCGCCTT
Source organism: Sphingorhabdus sp. YGSMI21 (assembly GCF_002776575.1). GTDB lineage: Bacteria > Pseudomonadota > Alphaproteobacteria > Sphingomonadales > Sphingomonadaceae > Parasphingorhabdus. The sequence continues at coordinate 191,494 of NZ_CP022548.1, forward strand.
CGTGGCCGAGAACACTCGGGAATTTGCCTTCGCTGTCGAGACCATCGAGCGTGTAGGCATCGGTGTGACAGATGCCGGTCGCCATGATCTCGACCAGCACTTCGCCCGCCTTCGGACCCTCCAGATCAAGCTCGACGATCTCGAGTGGTTTTTTGGCTTCAAATGCTACGGCTGCGCGGGTCTTCATATTGCTGATGTCCTTCTCTTGACCTGTCGATCATATTTGTATGTTCTGCATACGGTATTCGCGAGATAAACAGCTTGTTTAAAAGCAGCCAGCAAAACATGGCTAGCCGCTTCTGGATTTGCTGGAATCCCAGAGAGCCTGTAATATCGGCATTAGATGGGGCCGTAAACGCTCGGGAATCGATAGCAGCAATTGCGTCTCGTGATTGTCCACCACGGCCTGCGCCTCCTTCAGTATCTTTTTACCTCTCGCGGTCAGCAGCAGCCCTTGAGAACGCCCGTCCACCGGCTCCTTTGATAGCAGGGATAGTTCCAGCAGCCTGGAAACCAGCGGCACCATATTGGCGCGCTGTATATCCAGCATTTTGCCGGCATCGCTTTGCGTCATCCGCGGATTGGCCTGCACCAGTATCAGCAGCGAGAAATCGCTGTGTCGCAGTCCCAACTTCGCGAGTCCCCGGTTCAAATCTGCAAGGGAAGCGGCAGCAGCGCGGCTCAAAACATATCCGGGCAAGGATGAAAGTGGGTCCAACATTCTACCCCTATAAGAAATGCTATTGGCAATAGCAATATGAAACGCTATGGACCATAGCAATTAACTGAAAATAGGGATTCGATATGGCCGACCGCAAAGAAGAAGATACCGTAGCTTATGAGATCAAAAACGGCATTGCCTTGGTGAAATTCAACCGTCCGGAAAAGCGCAACTGCATGAGCCCAAAACTCAACCGTCAAATGTTGCGGGTTCTCGATGAACTGGAATTCAACGATGATGTCGGTGTTCTGGTCCTGACCGGGGAAGGCAGCAGCTGGTCGGCCGGGATGGACCTGAAGGAATATTTTCGCGAAACCGAAGAGAAAGGTCTGCCCGGCATCCGGCAGAGCCAGCGCGAGGCCTATACATGGTGGAAACGCCTTCGCTGGTATCAGAAAACCACGATAGCCATGGTCAACGGCTGGTGCTTCGGCGGCGGCTACGGGCCGTTGCATGCATGCGACCTCGCTTTTTGTGCAGATGAAGCGCAATTCGGCCTGTCAGAAATCAACTGGGGCATATTGCCGGGCGGCGGCGCGACCAAGGTGGCCACGAACCTGATGCCGCTGCGCAAGGCCATGTATCATGCCTTGCTCGGCGAGAATCTGAGCGGACAGGAAGCAGCGGAAGCCGGTCTGGTCAACGAATCCGTGCCGCTAGACCAGCTGGAAGCGCGGGTTACCGAAGTCGCGAACAAATTGCTCAAGAAGAATCTCGCGACGCTGAAAGCGTCCAAGGATGCGGTCAAGCGAGTCATGGAAATGACCTTCGACAATGCCGAAGATTATCTGATCCGCGCGCAGGAGGCACTGAATTTCCATGACAAGACCCACGGCCGGCAAGAAGGCATGAAACAGTTTCTCGACGACAAGAGCTACAAGCCGGGCCTCGGAGAATATGACAAATCAAAGGCCGGAACCGGTCGGGATTAAACGAAGCGTCGGTTTTTCGCCCTCCGGACCTTTCGCCTGGCCATTGACAATAGGCTGCAGCTGTTCAAACAGCACCGCTTTCGTATTGATGGCCAACGCAACCCGGAATGACAGATAGACCATGCAGACACATCGACAGATATTGACATTATCCTGCCCGGACCAGCCAGGACTGGTTGCCAGCGTGGCCAAGATACTTGCGGATAACGGGGGCAATATCGTCGACTCGCAGCAGTTTAACGACGCTGAAACCGGCCATTTTTTCATGCGCGTGGTCTTCGATCTGCCGGCCAGTGGTAATGCCGACACCATCGCAGACGCGCTGCAGGATTTCGCAGCGGCCAATCAGGTCTCGTGGAAGCTGCGCGGTAGCGACGAGCGGCCAAAGGTGATGATCATGGTCTCCAAATTCGACCATTGTCTCGGCGACCTGCTCTATCGCCACCGCATCGGAGAATTGCCGATGGAAGTGGTCGGCATCATCAGCAACCATCCGCGAGACGTGCTCAAGATATCGATCAACGGCGATATTCCCTTTCATCACCTGCCGATCACAAAAGAGACGAAGCCGCAACAGGAAGCGCAGGTCAAACAACTGGTGACCGATAGCGGCGCGGATCTCGTGGTGCTGGCGCGCTATATGCAGATATTGTCAGACGATCTCGCCGCTTTTCTGTCCGGCCGTTGCATCAACATCCATCACAGTTTCCTGCCCGGATTCAAGGGTGCCAGACCCTATCATCAGGCTCATGCGCGCGGCGTCAAGATGATCGGCGCTACCGCCCATTATGTGACCCCCGATCTCGACGAAGGGCCAATCATCCATCAGGATGTCGAAGCGATAAGCCATGCCGATACGCCCGAAGCGCTGGTCAGCAAGGGACGCGATATCGAACGCCGGGTGCTGGCGCAGGCGGTCCATTACCATCTCGCAGACCGGGTGCTGCTGAACGGACAGAAAACGATTGTTTTCAAGAATTGATCGTGCCGGCAGAGGGTGCTGGCCCCTCCGGCAGGCTTAAGCAAATTCCTCGGTATCGATGGTTTTCTGAATCATCTCGCCATAGCGCGGGCCGGCGACACTCTGCTGATTGATCAGGGCATCGAGCCGGGCCTGCGTATCCGCGGAAAGCTCCCAGTCCCATCGCGCCAGATTTTCTTCGAGATGCGCGATGGAGGCGGTTCCGGGGATGGCCACAACATGTTCGCCGCGGGACAAAATCCAGGAGAGAGAAAGCTGCGCGGGCGTAACGCCCTCTTCTTCTGCGATCGCATTGAACGCGTTGACCAGTTCCAGATTGTTCGGCCAGTTGTCTGCGTTGAAGCGCGGCATATTGCGGCGCAAATCCTTCTCGGCCAGCGCATTCACGTCGCGTACGCCATTGGCCAAAACACCGCGCGCGACCGGAGAGAAAGCGACCAGCGTTGTACCCAGATCTTTGCAAGCACCCAGCACCGCAATCTCCGGATTGCGGGTCCATAACGAATATTCGGTCTGGACGGCGGCAATGGGATGTTCAGCCGCTGCTTGTCTAAGCGTCTTAGCCGACATTTCGGACAAGCCGATGCTGCCGATTTTGCCTTCCTCGATCAACTCCGCCATCGCGCCAACCGATTCCTCGATCGGCACGGTAAAGTCCCGGCGGTGCATATAATAGAGATCGATATGATCGGTCTGCAGCCGGGTCAAAGATTCCTCGACACATTTGCGGATCGCCGCCGGACTACAATCGACGCCACGTTTGTCGCCATCTATCACGAGCCCCATTTTGGTCGCGAGAAAAAACTCTTTCCGGCGGCTTTTCAGAGCATTGCCGATCAGCGTCTCGTTGTGACCGAGGCCGTAAATATTCGCCGTATCAAGATGGTCATAGCCGAGGTCGAGCGCGCGGTGCAGCAGCTTCGAGGCATCCTCTTCAGACGGCGGCACACCATAAGCCCAGGATAGCGACATGCAGCCGAGTCCAACCGGATTCATCTCCCGGCCATTGATCGTCCGTTTTGATATGCTCATAAAGGCAACCCCACATAATTTTCCGCAATGCTGGTCTGCGCTGCCATACTATCGGCGATATAATCAAGCTCGGCCATCTGCATATTGCGTTCAAACGGACCGTCTTCGGGAAAACGGTGCATCAGCTTGGTCAGCGACCAGCTGAAACGTTCGGACTTCCAGACCCGCGCCAGAGCCTTGGCCGAATAGCCCGCCACCGCGTCATTATCCGCGCGCTTGAAAAAACCGGTTAGCGCGTCGGACAGATAGGCCACATCGGACGCAGCAAGATTCAGGCCCTTGGCGCCGGTGGGCGGGACGATATGTGCAGCGTCACCCGCGAGAAACAGGCGGCCGTGACGCATCGGCTCGAACACATAGGAACGGAGCGGCGCGATACTTTTCTCGATCGCCGGACCGCGCGTGATATTGGCTGCCGCTTCCGGGCCGAGACGAATGCAAAGTTCATCCCACAGCCGTTCATCAGGCCAGTCCTCGACTTTTTCGGTCAGCGGAACGTCAATATAATAGCGGCTGCGGATTTTCGACCGCATCGAGGCCAGCGCAAAGCCGTTCTCGTGATTGGCATAGATCAGCTCTTCGTGACAGGGCGGCACATCGGCCAATATGCCCAGCCAGCCAAACGGATAGACGCGCTCATATTCCTTCGCGACGGCTGCGGGAATCGCCTTTCTGGACGGGCCGTGATAACCGTCGCAACCTGCGATAAACTGTGCCTCTATCCGAATTTGCGTTCCGTCTTTTTCATAAGTGACAGAGGGATTGTCGCTCTCGATATCGTGCAGCGCAACGTCAGCCGCTTCATAGATGATCTCGAGACCGCGTCCGGGCGCCGCATCCATCAGGTCCCGCGTGACTTCCGTCTGGCCATAGACGGTCACATATTTTCCGGTCAGTCCCAGCGTGTCGATCCGGATAAGCCGCTCGCCGTCGGCCAGTGCGAAGCCTGCCTCTTTCAGCCCTTCGGCATTCAGCCGCTCGTTGATGCCCAGCCGGTCCATCAGATCCGTGGTCGTCCGTTCGAGTACGCCTGCCCTGATCCGCCCAAGCACATAATCCGGCGACTGGCGCTCGACGATGACGCAGTCGATACCTTCCGCGCGCAATAAATGCCCCAAGAGCAATCCGGCCGGCCCCGCGCCAATTATGGCAACCTGGGTTTTCACGCGAGTTGCTGTTCCAGATCGTGTAGCACCTTGTAGCAGGGCAATACCTGCGCCACCGAGCTATTCGGCTCCCGGCCTTCGCGGATGGCGGCGATAAATTCGCGGTCCTGCAATTCGATGCCGTTCATCGACACATCGACATTGGACACGTCAATCGCCTCTTCCTTGCCGTTCACCAGATCGTCATAACGCGCGATATAGGTGTCGGTGTCGCCGATATAACGGAAGAAGGTCCCGAGCGGCCCGTCATTGTTGAAGCTGAGCGACAAGGTACAGATTGCGCCGCTTTCCGCCTTCAGCTGGATCGACATATCCATCGCGATGCCCAGTTCCGGATGGATCGGTCCCTGAATGGCATTGGCCTGCACAATCGGTCCTGCCTGATAGGCGAACAGATCAACCGTATGGGCAGCGTGATGCCAGAGCAGATGATCGGTCCAGCTGCGCGGCTGGCCCTTGGCGTTCATATTCTGGCGGCGGAAGAAATAGGTCTGCACATCCATTTGCTGGATATTGAACTCGCCCGCCTTGATCCGGTTGTGCACATATTGATGCGAAGGATTGAAACGACGCGTGTGCCCGACCATGCAGACAAGGCCGGTTTCTTTCTGCTTGTTCAGCACCGCTTCGGCATCGGCCAGGCTATCGGCCAACGGGATTTCGACCTCGACATGCTTGCCAGCGTTCATCGCCTTGATCGCCTGATCGGCATGCATCTGCGTCGGTGTGCAAAGGATGACCGCATCGACATCGTCGCGTTCCAGCATGGCTTCATAATCGGTGGTGGCAAAGCCCACGCCATATTTGTCGGCCATTTCCTGCGTCGGTTCCTGACGCCGGCCGACCAGAGCGGTCACTTCAACGCCGTCGATATTTTTCAACCCGTCGAGATGTTTCTCACCAAAAGCGCCGCCACCGGCAAGTGCGATTTTCATATTTCCTTCTCCGTCGAAATTAATTGTCGGGTTCGAGCACGATATGCCCGATCGCCGTGTTGCTGCAGGGGATATGATAATGGCGGTGCAGGCATCTGGTTTTCCTGCCGAGCGCGCCACGCATCACCAGCCACATCACCATCTCGATGCCTTCGCTGCCAGTCTCGCGCAGATATTCGATATGCGGAATATGGCGCGCGGCATCGCTGTCGCCGACCATCATGTCGAGAAACCGATTGTCCCATTCGCGGTTGAGCAGGCCGGCCCGCGGCCCCTGTAGCTGGTGGCTCATGCCGCCGGTTCCCCAGATCTGGACATTCAGATCGTCGGGGAAGCTCTCGACCGCTTTCCTGATCGCCTCGCCCAAGGCCCAGCAGCGATTGCCCGAGGGTGGCGGATAGGTCACGACATTGACCGCTATCGGGATGACTTTCGTCGGCCATTTTTCCGGCTGGCCGAACATCATCGACAGTGGCACGGTCAGTCCGTGATCGACATCCAGATCGTTGATGATCGTCATGTCGAATTCGTCCAGGATCAGGCTTTGGGCGATGTGCCAGGCAAGGTCCGGGTGGCCCTCGACATCCGGAACGGGACGCGGCCCCCAGCCCTCGTCGCAAATCCCGAAACTATCGCCGCAGCCAATCGCGAACGTCGGGATGAGGTTCATGTCGAAAGCCGACGCATGGTCGTTGTAGACGAGGATGACAACATCCGGCTGTTCCTGCTTCTCCCATTCTTTCGTCCATTCATAGCCCTTGAAAATCGGACCGAAATAATCGTCCTGAGTCTTGCCCTGGTCGACGGCGACGCCGAGCAAAGGCACGTGGCTGGTTGCCACGCCTGCTGAAATATGCGCCATATCAGTTGCCTTCCCTGATCGAGCGATTGCCTTCGGCCGGCCGCCCGCCCGCCATCATCATCGCCTGATAATCCTCGACGCTCATCCCCGTCATCGAAGAGACAGCCTGTACGAAGGACAGGCCGTCGGTCGAGAAGACCTTGGCGAGATAGTAGATATTGCCGCCGAGCTCGAGCAGGCGGTTATAGTCGCGATCGAGCACCGCCTGGCGTTGCGCGTCGGACAATTTCCAGTCGGCGAGATAGGCTCTTTCGTCCGCCTTCCAGCGTTCTCGATTCTCGGGTTTCATCAGGCTCATGGCAAACTGGTTCAGATGATAGCCCTGTCGCGCGCGCGATGCTGTATAGACGCGCGTACCGGGGATATCGTCCAGATCGCTGAGATATTCGTGGATATTCTGTTCGGTCATGAAGCAGCCTCGGCCTTTCTGGTTCGATCGATCATCTGGCGGGCGCGAACGCCGCCTTCATCGATATTATAGGCTTGCAACTTGCGATCGGGATTGGCGGCTATCGAGCGCTGTTGCGCTTCCAATATTTCGACATCCTCTGCGAAGACACCGCTCTGCTGCTGACGGAAACGGGCACCAAAACCGGGGTCATCGGTGCGGAAATCCCGCGCCATGCCCCAGAAATAGTGGCTGTGCGTTTCGTCCTGCGGTGTCATTACATCGACGACAAAGCCGCGCACGCCTTGGTCATGTTTTTCTATCGTCGCGCCTGCTTCCACTGGCGCAACGCCCACATCGATAATCACCGCCGACGGCGCGATAAATTCGCAAATTTGCCAGCGGTCAACCCGCCCCTCTTTGCCAAGCGCACCTTTCCAGAAAGGTGGCGGGTCGATATCGGGAATCCAGCGTTCGACAAACACCCGGTCTTCCGTGACCCGCGTTTCAAGCGGCGCTTCCATCAACTCTTGCTGGCCGATAGAGCCCTGATGGACATAGGTCTCGTGCGTCAGGTCCATCAGATTGTCGATCAACAGCCGATAGTCGCAGGCAATGGAATAATAGCCCCCTTCAAAGGCCCAGCCTTCTGCCGAGCAGGGCCACAGATCCGGGATCAACTCGGGGTCGGCGGGCGCATCGCCCATCCAAATCCAGACGAAACGATGCCGTTCGTGCACCGCGAACGCCTCCGTGCAAATGCGTTTGTTCACCGGATCGGATTTCAGCGGCATTTCCTCGGCAACGCCGTCCGGACCGATTTTCAGCCCGTGATATTTGCAGCGGATGGAATCGCCTTCCTTGATGCCCATGGACAGTGGCAGCATCCGGTGCGGACAGGCGTCGCGCATGGCGACAACCGCTCCGTCCAGCTTGCGCCACAGCACGACCGGAACGCCCAATATCGTCCGGCCAAGCGGCTGCGGGCCGACCTCGTAGTCCCAGCCGGCTACATACCAGGCGTTCTGGATCCAGCTTGTCACAGCCCCCTCTCCTTCAACTGCGCATCCAGCCGGGGATAGACCCGCCGGGCATTGCCCTCGAAAATCGCGTGCCGTTCGGCGTCGCTGATATCGAGCGCGTCGACATAGCGTTTCGTGTCGTCGAAATAATGGCCGGTTTGCGGATCGATACCGCGCACCGCGCCGACCATCTCACTGCCGAACAGGATATTCTTGTTGTCGATCACATCGGCCAGCAAGGTGACGCCCGGCTGGTGATAGACGCAGGTGTCAAAATAGACATTGTTCATCACATGGCCGGACAGATCGGGCTGTTTGAGCATATCGGCGAGGCCGCGATAGCGCCCCCAGTGATAGGGCACCGCTCCGCCGCCATGCGGGATGATGAAGCGAAGTTCCGGAAAATCCTTGAACAGATCGCCCTGAATGAACTGCATGAAGGCAATCGTGTCGGCAGCGATATAATAAGCGCCGGTGGCGTGCATGGCGGGGTTGCAGCTGCCGGAAACATGGATCATCGCCGGCACGTCCAGCTCGACCATTTTTTCGTAAAACGGATACCAATATTCGTCGGTCAACGGTGGATGTTCAAACTTGCCACCGCCGGGATCGGGATTGAGATTGCAGCCGACAAAGCCCATGTCGACACAGCGTTCCAGTTCCTCAATGCTGCCCTGCATATCCGCCTTCGGACTCTGCGGTAACATGCAGACAGGGACGAATATCTCGGGATAAAGTTCGGCGCAGCGCCGGATCAGATCATTGTTCACCTGCGCCCATTTTCGTGCGACGCTTTCATCGCCGATATGCGGTGCCATCGCAGAGGCGCGCGGGGAAAAGATCGTCATGTCCGCGCCGCGTTCTTTCAGCAGCCGGATCTGGTTGGCTTCCAGCGTCTCGCGAATCTGGTCGTCGGAAATATCGGGATAGGGCCCGACCGGCTCGCCAGCGGCAAAAGCCGCCCTCTGCGCTTCCCGCCATTCATTATGCGCGGCCGGCGCGGTGGTGTAATGACCGTGACAATCGATAATCAGGCTCATGCGGCCAATCCTTTCCTGTTCGCCATTTCCCGCTGGCGGACGATCGTGCCCCTCGTCATCAGCGGCTCGATGCCCAGAGCTTCGAGGGTCAGGGCAACCTGCTCCATTTCTTCCGCGCGGCGCAGCCCGTGGCTGGTCATGCGCTCGATATTATAGTCCGCCCTTGTCGCCCATTCCGGGCCGAGCGACTGCAAGACATCGTCAGCCACTCCCGCCTCTTGGGCCGCGAGCATCATTTCCGCGGTCAGCGCTTCCACGCCCTTGACCATGACCGAGCGGATCATCTTGATCGACGACGCCTTGCCGACGTCGCTGCCCACAACGCGGATATTGTCAAAGCCGAGACCCGCCAGAACGGCGGCGCCTTCGGCAGCATCGGTGCCGGACAGCAGCAGTGGCACCGACAATTCGGCAGGCTGCACCGGTGCCATGACCGCGACGTCGACATAGCGCCCGCCTGCTTCCTCGATGACCTTTGCCGCCGCCCGTTTCGTGTCGGGGGCGACCGAGTTCATATCGAAATAGAGCGCACCCGTCGCGATGCAGGGCGCTGCATTTTCGGCCACAGCCTGTGCCTGACCGGCGGTAACGAGGCTGAGAATAGCAGCGGCCTCTTTCAGGGCGTCCGGCAGGCTATCGCATCCGGTGACACCAGCCTCAGCATAGTCTGATGTCTTGTCCTCGATATCATAAACGCGCGCCGCAGCGCCCCATGCGCCACCCCGCGCGAATGTCGCGCCTGCCTCGCCAAAACCGATAAGAGAAACGGATTTTATCATCGCTCAACGCTATCGGCACGCCGCGAATTCTGCCAATCGGAAAGCGGAACGGGGTATAAGCTAAAGCGAATTCAGTCTTTCGCCGCTTGCTCCAGCATCGCCAGAAAATCCCGTTGCATTGCCGTCGGCATCCAGCCGGTCCGGGTCGTCACACCGATGGTCCGGTGCAATCCTTCCGGCGGCTGCCCGATTGCCGAGAGCCATTCTGCCTCCAGTTCAACGGCAACCTGATCGGGCGAAAGCAGGGTCAGGAAATCGCTTTCGAGCAATATCTGCCGGATCGTGATCACCGAGCCGCATTCGATCGGAACATCCGGACATTCGATGCCCGCAGATTCAAACATCTGTTCCCATCGCATACGCAGCGGCGTGCCCGGTGCCGCGATGATCCATGGATAGCTGGCAAGTTTTTGCAGATCGCCCGGCTGGTTCCGCAACGGATGATCGCGGCGTCCGATGATCACGGGATGATCTTCGAACAGCGATTGTTGCTGCACATCGTCGCCAGGGACGGGATCGCGTAGAGCCCCGACCAAAAAATCCAGCTCGCCATCGCGCAGCGGCTCGATCAGCTCGGCGTGGCTGCCTTCGATGATGCGGATCTCGCTTTCGGGATAAGCCTTGTGGAATTGTGAGACGGCCTTCGGCAGCAGGCGCGCGCGGCACAATGGCATGGCGCCTATCGCAACTGTCCCGGTTTCCCGCCCCTTCAGCGCCTCAAGCTCCGACAATCCTGCAACAAGTTCCGCCCGTGCCAGACGGAAGGATCGGGCCAGAGCGCGCCCCTGCCCGGTCAGCGCCATGCCTTTGCCGCGCCGCTCGAGCAATTTGCGTTTCAGCGCAATCGCCAGATTGGCAACCGAACGATGCAGCGATGGCTGGGCCAGACCCGACATGGCGCTGGCTGTCGGGTAGCTGCCATGTTCTGCTACCGACAGGAAGGCACGGACCTGCGCCATAGTCACACGAGTCGAACCGATATTGGCCAGCGCAGCTTCGATCCGTGGCGCGAATATGGTTGCAGCGGGCGTCGGAGACATGCCGTCGGTGTGCCGCTCAAACAGCGGCTGCCCCAATTGCGTCTCCAGCTTCACCAGCCCTTGCGTTATCGCCGGCTGGGTCAGATTTACCGCATCTGCAGCAGCGCTTATGCTGCCTTTGTCGCAGATTTCCTTTGCGGCGTACAAATGGCGCAAATTGAGGTCCCATATCTCCATGGACCAAGGATTAGCACAATCTTATAGCCCCGCCCAAGTTCCAAATTGCGGTTTTCGGGGCAACCTGCGACAGGGATACAATAATCGGAGGAATTGAAAATGGCGAATATCGTTGTCCAGAATATCGAGCGGACCGATCTGAAACTGGTCGACGGGCTCGGCCAATGCGGCGTCGCCACGGTTCACGAAGCGCAGGGCCGGACCGGTCTGATGGCCTCGCACATGACCCCGATCTATGCCGGCGCGCGGGTGGCCGGAAATGCCGTCACCATATCGGCGGCCCCCGGCGACAACTGGATGGTCCATGTCGCGATCGAACAGATGCAGGAAGGCGACATTCTGGTGCTCGAGCCGACCAGCCCCTGCGAAGACGGTTATTTCGGCGATCTGCTGGCGACATCCGCGCAAGCGCGCGGCGGTCGCGGCCTGATCATCAATGCCGGTGTCCGCGATGTCCGCGATCTTACCGAAATGAATTTTCCGGTTTGGTCGAAGGCGGTTTTCGCTCAGGGAACGGTCAAGAATACATTGGGATCGGTCAATGTTCCGATCGTCTGCGCCGGTGCGCTGGTCAATCCGGGCGATGTGATTGTCGCCGATGATGATGGCGTTTGCGTCGTGCCCCGGCAAAATGCCGCCGAAGTGCTCGAAAAGGCGCAAGCCCGGGAGGCCAATGAGGAAGAGAAACGGCAGAAGCTGGCAAGCGGTATCCTCGGCCTCGACATGTACAATATGCGCGAACGGCTGGAGAAAGAAGGCCTGAAATATGTCTGACGGCCCGCTGGCCTCGGCCCGCGTCATGTGGATGCGCGGCGGCACGTCCAAGGGCGGCTATTTTCTGGCAGAGGATTTGCCCGCCGGGCGGCCGGAACGGGATGCCTTTCTGCTTCGCATCATGGGTTCGCCGGATGAGCGACAGATCGACGGTATGGGCGGCGCCGATCCGCTGACCAGCAAGGTCGCGGTCATCCGCAAATCCGATCGCGAGGGTATCGATGTCGACTATCTGTTTCTGCAGGTCTTTGTCGATCAGGCTCTGGTGAGCGATGCGCAGAATTGCGGCAATATCCTCGCCGGCGTCGGCCCCTTTGCCATCGAGCGCGGACTGGTTGCCGCCACGGACGAGCAGACCAAGGTCACGATCTTCATGGAGAACACCTCGCAAACCGCCGTTGCGACGGTGGAAACTGCGGGCGGCATGCCGGTCTATTCCGGCGATGCCCGGATCGATGGCGTGCCCGGCACCGCGGCTCCGGTGCCGCTGGAATTTCGCGATACGGCGGGATCGAGTTGCGGGGCCCTGCTGCCCACCGGCAATGCTGTCGATATCATCAACGATGTGCGCTGCACGTTGATCGACAATGGCATGCCCTGCATCGTGATGAAGGCGGAAGATGTCGGCGCGACCGGCTATGAAAGCCGTGAAGACCTTGACGCAGCCGAAGAGTTGAAGACCCGCATCGAAGCGATCCGGCTGGCCGCTGGCCAGCGGATGAACTTGGGCGATGTCGCAGAAAAATCGGTGCCCAAGATGATGCTGGTCGCCCCACCCCGAAATGGCGGCGCGATCACCGTGCGCAGCTTCATTCCCAAACGCGCCCATGCCAGCGTCGGCGTGCTCGCGGCGGTCACGGTCGCGACGGCTTGCCTGATCGAAGATTCTCCCGCTGCCGAGGTCGCCAATATCCCGGACGGCAGGCGCAAAACCATGTCGGTCGAACATCCCACCGGCGAAACCACCTGCGTCATGGAAGTCGACGATACGGGCAATGTGACCAGCGCCGCGATGCTGCGCACCGCACGCAAATTGATGGACGGGGAGGTTTTCGCATGAGTGCCAATTCACAGGGCCGCATCACCAGCTGGCACGGCAGTCCATCGAAGCCGACGTTCACGCCGCCGCCGGGTGCGGTGGACGCCCATTGCCATGTCTTCGGCCCGCAGGCCTCCTTCCCGTTCAGCCCGAAGGCGAAATATCATCCCGAGGACGCCGGGCCGGATATGCTCTTTGCCCTACGCGATCATCTCGGTTTCGACCGCAATGTGATCGTCCAGGCCAGCTGCCACGGCACCGACAACAGCGCCACTCTGGATGCCATCGCGAAGTCGAACGGCAAGGCGCGCGGCGTCGCTGTGGTGGACCCGGATATCAGCGATGCCGAACTGGCCGCGCTGCACGATGGCGGCATCCGCGCCGTTCGCTTCAATTTCCTCAAGCGCCTTGTCGACAATGCGCCCAAGGACAAGTTTCTCGAAGTCGCCGGCCGTCTGCCCGCGGGCTGGCATGTCGTGATCTATTTCGAAGCCGATATATTGGACGAGATGCGTGCCTTTATCGATGCGATACCCGTGCGGGTGGTTATCGACCATATGGGCCGCCCCGATGTCAGTCAGGGGCCCGACGGACCGGAGATGAAAGCCTTCCGCACCTTGCTCGAATCCCGCCCCGATATCTGGTTCAAGGCAACCTGCCCCGACCGGCTCGATGAAAGCGGCGATCCGTGGAATGACTTTGCCACAGCGGTCCGGCCGCTGGTCGAGGACTATCAGGATCGCGTGATATGGGGCACCGACTGGCCGCATCCCAATATGCAATCGAACATTCCGGACGACGGCCATCTGGTCGATATGATCCCGAGAATTGCGGTGACCGAGGCACTTCAGCGCAAGCTGCTGGTCGACAATCCGGTGCGGCTCTACTGGCCGGAGACTCTCTGACGAGCGGTCTCATGACTGTCGCCGGACCGGTCATCGCGTGATTGGCGGTTGATCTTCCGGCCAAGTTCGTTTCAATCAATATCGAAGACCGCAGCCAGCCTGCTGTCCGGGGCTGATGGCTTTTGCGAGCGGTGCCGGGTGTCAGGACGGCTGCCAACGATACAGGATTGAAGGACAGGAATGCATGCAGGATTACAGTGAGATACGCGAAGAAGTTGCCAAGCTATGCCAGAAATTCCCGGGTGAATATTGGCGGGCGCGGGACAAGGCGCGCGAATATCCCAGCGATTTTGTCGCCGCTCTCGGCGAGGCCGGCTATCTTGCAGCCCTGATCCCCGAAGAATTTGGCGGCGCTGGATTGCCGATTTCGGCAGCGGCGGCGATCCTCGAGGAAATCCAGGCGCAGGGCTGCAACGGCGGCGCGGTGCACGCGCAAATGTATATCATGGGCACGATGTTGCGGCACGGATCGGAAGAACAGAAGTCTAAATATCTGCCGAAAATCGCCACCGGCGAACTGCGGCTGCAGGCCTTCGGCGTGACCGAGCCGACCAGTGGTACCGATACGCTGGCTCTGAAGACCGTCGCCAAGCGCGACGGCGATGATTATGTCATCAACGGCCAGAAATTATGGACCAGCCGCGCCGAGCATAGCGACCTGATGCTGTTGCTCGCCCGCACGACGCCGCGTGATCAGGTGGCCAAGCGCACCGATGGCCTGTCGGTGTTTCTCGTCGACATGAATGCGGCTTTGGGCAACGGGCTGACGATCCGGCCGATCGACACGATGATGAACCACAGCACCACCGAATTGTTCTTCGACAATATGCGCGTGCCCGCCGCCAATCTGATTGGCGAGGAAGGCAATGGCTTCCGCTATATCCTCTCCGGCATGAATGCCGAGCGGCTGCTGATCGCGGCGGAATGTATTGGCGACGCCAAATGGTTCATCGAGAAGGCGACGGCCTATGCCAAGGAGCGCGTCCTGTTCGGCCGTCCGATCGGCCAGAACCAGGGCGTCCAGTTTCCCATCGCCCGCGCCTATGCGCAGATGCGCGCTGCCGAATTGCTGGTCCACGAAGGCCTGCGCAAATATGAAGCCGGCGAAAATTGCGGCGAGGAAGCCAATATGGCCAAGATGCTCGCCGCCGATGCCAGCTGGGCCGCCGGCGAAGCCTGCGTCCAGACCCATGGCGGCTTCGGCTTTGCCGCGGAATATGATGTCGAACGCAAATTCCGCGAGACAAGGCTCTATCAGGTCGCGCCGATCAGCACCAATATGATCCTGTCCTATGTCGCCGAACATGTGCTGGGTCTGCCGAGGAGCTATTGATGAGCGACTGGGCGGACTGGATCGGCAAGAGCGAGACGCGGCATGATGTGATCACGGCGGGGCTGCTGCAACGTTTTTGCGCGACCATCGACCGGCCGGTTACCGACGACATTCCGCAAGGATTGCACTGGTGTCTGTGCCTGCCCGATGCGCCGGCGGCGGAACTGGCAGAAGATGGGCATCCCGCAAAAGGCGGTTTCCTGCCACCGATCCTCCTGCCCCGGCGGATGTGGGCGTCGAGTAGCGTCTCTTTTGATCACCCGCTGCAGCTGGGCGACGAGATCACGCGCGTGTCGACCGTGGCCAGCATAGACGAGAAATCGGGCAAGTCGGGCGATCTGGTATTTGTCGCTGTCGATCATGAAACCCGCGTTGGCGACGTTGTGGCGATCAGGGAGCGGCAGAATATCGTCTATCGCGAGCCAGCGACGACCGCAGCAGCGGCCAGTGTGGCCAGCCACGAAACTACGGACCTCAGCGGTTGGAATTGGCAGCGCACAATCCTGCCGACCGAGCCGTTGCTGTTCCGCTACTCTGCGCTGACATTTAACAGTCACCGCATCCATTATGATCGCCCCTATGCGATGCAGGAAGAAGGCTATCCCGGCCTTGTCGTGCAAGGCCCGCTGATGGCGACATTGTTGCTCAATCTCGCCGCAAGCGAACTGGGCGCAAATCAGCTCTCGAGCTTTGCCTTTCGGGGCCAGGCGCCCGCCTTTGCCAATGATGCTATATATCTCGTCGGCAAACAGGAGGGCGAGACTATTACGCTCGCCGTGATTGGCCATGACGGCAAAGAAATCATGAGCGCGCAGGCGACGATCTAGGGGACCTCCTCTGCAAACTTTACAGCAACGCGCCTTTTTCTTTTCTGTGACCTTTGCCCCAAATCTGCAAAATTCCGGCGCTTTTCAATTAACAACATGGCGCCGAGTGTGACCTTTGGATCAGCGGCGAATTTCGGCCGACTGTGAGCACTGAGTGATGTCCTTTCGTCTGTATCCAGAATGTCAAAGAGCCTAACGGTTGCGAGAATAAGCGATCCGGCACGGTGTAGGAAAGCGCTTTTGCGGGCGTGGATTTTGGAAACTGAGGTGGCGGGAATATTGTTGTACTTTCCGGGTAACAGGACAATATTCTTATATGGGTAATCGAACACTCTCCGTTCGTGCTGAGCTTGTCGAAGCACGGTTGCGCGCACTCGTCCTTCGACAGGCTCAGGACGAACGGCAGAGCGGCCGGCGGATGAATGTTTCTCACGCGAAGGCGCGAAGGGCAGCGCGGCCTTGTTCCTTCGCGGCTTCGCGCCTTCGCGCGCGTTTTGGAGGATAGAATCGCTCTTGGCGGAATGGCGCAATGTTTGTGAAACACGCATAATATCCATGGACCCAAACATGGACGATACCAAACTCTCCGCTCGTGCTGAGCCTGTCGAAGCACGAGTGCGCGCGAACATGCTTCGACAAGCTCAGGACGAACGGGAGAGAGCGGCGCGAAGGAATGTTCTCGCGCGAAGGCGCGAAGACACGAAGGGTGGCGTGCGACCTTGTTCCTTCGCGGCTTCGCGCCTTCGCGCCTTCGCGCGCATTTTGGAGGATGGGATCGCTCTTGGCGGAATGGCGCAATGTTTATGAAACACGCATAATATCCATGAGACCCGCTCAAGGACAATGCCAAACTCTCCGTTCGTGCTGAGCCTGTCGAAGCACGGTTGCGCGCACTCGTCCTTCGACAGGCTCAGGACGAACGGGAGGAGGTTGCGTATTTGGCGGGGCGGTCTCTAGGGTCGGATAGCAAAGGCTGGAGGTCCTGAAACGAGTTCAGGATGACGATGTATCCCGCGACCCGAGCGCAAAAGAAAAGCCCGGCGGCTGCGGGTCACGCGGCCACCGGGCTTTCCTACAGTTGGTTTCGCCTAGAAACGGTCGGCGTTCATCACCTTGGTCCAGGCCGCCGCAAAATCCTCGACAAATTGCTGATCCGCATCATCCGCTGCATAGACCTCGGACACGGCCCGCAATTCCGAATTCGATCCGAAAATCAGATCCACCGGCGTCGCGGTCCAGACCAGTTTGTCCGTCTCGCGGTCGCGACCCTCGTACAGTCCGGGATTTTCGCCGGATTTCGACCATTTGGTTTTCATGTCGAGCAGGTTGACGAAAAAGTCGTTGCTCAGCTGGCCGGGACTATCGGTGAACACGCCGTGGGACGACTTGCCCGCATTGGCGTTCAGCGTCCGCAACCCACCGACCAGCACCGTCATTTCCGGTACGGTCAGGTTGAGCGCGTCGGCCTTGTCCACCAGCGCTGCCGCTGGCGCCATGTCGGCACCGGAGGCATAATAGTTGCGGAAGCCATCGGCCTTCGGTTCGAGATAGGCGAAGGAGGCCGCATCCGTCTGCTCCTGCGTGGCATCGACCCGGCCGGGCGTGAACGGCAGGCTGATCTTGTGGCCAGCCTTGCTCGCGGCCTGTTCGACCGCTGCATTGCCGCCCAGGACGATCAGGTCAGCAAGCGAGACCTGCTTGCCGCCTGAAGCGCTCCGGTTGAAATCCGTCCGGATCGTTTCCAGCTTGCCCAGCACCTTGTCCAGCTCCGCCTTGTCGTTGACGGCCCAGTCGCGTTGCGGGTCCAGCCGCAGCCGCGCGCCATTGGCCCCGCCGCGCATATCGCTGCCCCGGAAGGTCGAGGCCGAAGCCCATGCCGTCCGCACCAGCTCGGGCGTCGTCAGACCAGAGGCCAGAATTTTCGACTTGAGCTGTGCCACATCCGCGTCACCGATCATCGCATAGTCTGCCGCCGGCAACGGATCCTGCCAGATGAAGCTCTGGCTCGGCACATCGGCACCGAGATAGCGGGCCGAGGGACCGAGATCGCGATGGGTCAACTTGAACCAGGCGCGGGCGAAGGCCGCCGCGAATTCGTCGGGGTTCTCATGCCAATGTTCGGCGATCTTGCGGAAACCGGGGTCTTCCTTGATCGCGATATCGGTGGTGAACATGATCGGCGCATGGGTCTTGCCCGGAATATGCGCGTCGGGGACCATGTTGGCGGCGTTCGGATCGCTCGGGATCCACTGCGTCGCACCGGCAGGGCTCTTGACCTTGACCCATTCGAACCCGAACAGATTGTCGAGATACTGGTTGGTAAACGCAATCGGATTGGCCGACCACGCGCCTTCGAGACCGCTGGTAATCGTGTCCTCGGCATTGCCCTTGCCGCATTTATTGGCCCAGCCCATGCCCTGAGCTTCAATACCGGCAGCGGAAGGTTCGTCGCCCATGCATTCCTCTGGCTTGTGCGCGCCATGCGCCTTGCCGAACGTATGGCCACCGGCGATCAGCGCCAGCGTTTCCTCGTCATTCATCGCCATATTGCCGAATGCGCGCCGGATATCGGCAGCGGCCGAGATCGGATCATGATTGCCGTTCGGACCTTCCGGATTGACGTAGATCAGGCCCATTTGGGTGGCGGCGAGCGAACCCTTGAGATCGCCCTTGCCGTCGCGGCGATTGTCTTCCAGCATCTTCGCTTCGGGACCCCAGAACACCAGATCAGGCTGCCAGGCGTCGACGCGGCCACCGGCGAAACCGATGGTCTTGAAGCCCATATCCTCGAGCGAGACATTGCCGGTCAGCACCATCAGATCGCCCCAGGACAATTTCCGGCCATATTTCTGCTTGATCGGCCAGACCAGACGGCGCGCCTTGTCGAGGCTGACATTGTCGGGCCAGCTGTTAAGCGGTTCGAACCTTTGCTCGCCGCCATCAGAGCCACCGCGACCGTCACCGACGCGATAGGTACCGGCGCTGTGCCAGGCCATGCGGATGAAGAACGGACCATAATGACCATAATCGGCTGGCCACCAGTCTTGCGACGTGGTCAGGACCTTGCGGATATCTTCCTTGACCGCAGCGAGATCGAGCGTGGCGAATTCGGCTGCATAATCATAGTCCGGTCCATAGGGATTGGACTGTGCCTCATGCTGGCGAAGCGCCGCAAGATCGAGGCTCTGTGGCCACCAGTCCTTGTTGGACATGGCGCCCGGCGGATCCTGCACCACTGTCTTCTGGGCCTGGGCCGGACTGGCCATTACCAGCGGCGTCATCGACGCGGCCAGCAAGGCGAATAGCGAAACCTGTGATTTGAACATCTCTCTCTCCTGTTGTTTGTCCCGAATATCGTTGCGGAAGAAACTTTAGGCGCAGTCGAATGAATGTCGAAATCAGTAAATTTCCTGAGACTAATCGAAGTTGTCGATCATGATGCTGATGTTGAAATTGTGGCTGGCGAGGCAGGCTGCGGCGTTCTGCGCAGCGCGGAGGCGGTCTTGAAAGACACGGAACATGCGTCCTCTCCGAACACAAGAAAGAAGCCCGGCGGCCGGGTCGCTAAACCGCCGGACTTCTCCTGAATGCCCTTGAAGGGCAAGGTGCGACATCAGGATTGTATCGAGTGAAATGTTTCATCAGATCGATGCCGCAGGATTTTATTAACCGCGATTCTTCGCGGGCACTGTGATCGCAATCACTGGCCAAAAGAAAAATCGGCGCGGTCAGATTTCCGGCGACACAGCGACCGCCACGACCGGGTTACACCGTACGTTTGGCCCGGTCTTTCTGGTTTTGGCCCTGAATTGCGTCCTTTGCCGCGTTCCATTCCTCGTCACCCCAGCCGAGCAGCTGCGAGAAATTGCCGCCGCTCGCGAGATAGCTGCCACCGTCAATGGCGATGGTCTGACCGGTGAGATATTCGACACCGGGGCCGAGCAGGAAAGTCGCGAGATTGGCCAGCTCGTGCATTTCGCCCGGGCGGTTGATCGGTGCACCGCTGCGTTTGCGGTCCTCGTCGCTGCCGGTCGGGTTCAGGCGGGCGGACATGCCCTCGGTCGGGAACAGGCCCGGCGCGATGGCGTTGAGGCGGATATTGTGACGCGCCCATTCTACCGCAAGGCTCTGGGTCATCACGTTGATCCCGGCCTTGGACATCGCGCTCGGCACGGTGAAGGCGCTGCCGTTCCACACCCAGGTGGTCAGGATCGACACGACATTGCCGCGGGTCCCGCCCTCGATCCAGCGCTTGCCGATATCGTGGGTCATATAGAATGTGCCGCGGAAGACGATATTGGCAATCGCGTCGAAACCCCGGATCGAGAGATCTTCGGTGCGGGAAATGAAATTGCCGGCGGCATTGTTGATCAGGCCCGTGAGCGGACCATGTTGCTGCCAGATGATGTCGTTCATCTCGCTGATCATCTCGGCGCTGCGGATATCGCAGGGATGCGGAACGACTTTTCCGCCATGTTTTTCGACCAGTTCCTCGGCCGTTGCCTTGCACACATCGCCGCGCCGGCCGCAGATATGCACCTCCGCGCCCAGTTTGAGCAGGCCTTCGGCCATTTCCTTGCCAAGACCGGTGCCGCCGCCGGTTACGAGAATGCGTTCGCCCTTCATCAGGCCGTCGCGGAACATGAGTTTGCTGGTGTCCATATCATCCTGTCCTATTTTCTGGTTATGGCGACCATGCGAGATGAGTCGCCATAATCAAACTAGCAGTAATGATGCGGCAGAACAGGGGTATGTCGGGACAGGTCCCGGCGGTGCGGGCACGCAGAGGCGGCAGGCGGTGGCGGCCAAAAAAAACGGGAGCTTACCCGAAGATAAGCTCCCGCTGCGCCTCTGTTGGGGCAACCATCCTCTTGCGATTCCGGTGGCCGCTTGTTCGGCGTCGGGTTTCCGGTCCAGTGCGTTGATGGTCGGTTGTTATCCACGTGTCCGCTTGCGCTTCTTCGCTTCGGTTGCCGACCCGCAATTGGTCCAGTCACCTGATGATCCTTGTCCGTCTGATCCGTTCCGGCTTGCGCCTTCCCTTTTCGGACTTTCTCCGATCACCGACCGAGAGATCATTTTCCTTTTCTTGCGAAAAACAAACTGGTCGTCTCGACCATCTTCCGGTTCCCGGGCTGTCCTGCGGGTCATTGCTGACTGGTCGCTGGTTCGTCCGTTTCCCTTCCGATGACCTATATATGCTCCCCGATGCCGAGTCGCTCCTAGGAGAAAAACGGAAGTTATCCACAGGCTATCCAGTTAGCGGTGGAAAACTCCTGCCGATACGGTGGATAAGCTTGGGATTCGGGATGACCAGCGGATTTTAGGGGATTTGTCCGCTGGTCCGGCTCTTTTCAAGGGAGGGGATGAATAAAGAACCGGACCTTTGGACCAATCCCGGCGCCTCGTTCGGGAGGAGGAGGAGGCTGCCGGGATTGTAACTTCTTGCCTCAGACCTGGACCGTCGAGAACAGCACGATGCTGCTGGCGGAGAGGGCGGCGACAATATTGAAAAGCGTTTTCATGGATTTTCTCCTTATTTACAAACGCCTGTCAAACATCTCTTTTCCTGCGTAACTTACAGGCTGCAGATGGTCGCATGGTCATTAGGTTTCAATTGAAAATGGAGAATTAACTGTTGCGTGTTTTGCAACCGGGAATTCCGTTTCACCGGTGCCAATTGAAACCTAACCTGTTGTATTTGCTAAAACAGGTCCTTCAGCAGCTTCTTTCCCTTGTCGAGCGGGTCGCTGCGGAACTTGGATTCCTCATTCGCAATATAGGCGAAAATGCCATCCATCGTCTGGTCGGTGACGCTATCGGTCAGGCCGTCGCGCGAGAGATCTGCACCGCCCAGCCGGGCCAGCGAAGAAACCGATCCGAGCTTTTCGACCTGCTGGTAGGCGCCCAGTTCGGTCAGGGCTTTTTCAACCAGCGGACGGACCTTCGCCGCGAGCTCTTCGCCGGAGGTCCGCCGCAGATAGTCTGAACCGGCTTCATTGCCGCCGGTTACGATTCCGACCCCGTCCTGCAGGGTGAGGCCGTCAATCGCCGAGCGGAACACGGGTTTGGCTTCGAGCGCCGCCCGTCCGGCAGCATCGTTGAGCGTTTTGGTAATATCCTTGGTCAGACCGGCCTTGCTGGTGAAGCGCAGGATGCTCGTGGCCTTCTCCAGCGGACCGGGCAGCAGAATCCGCACCGCTTCGTCGGCATAGAAAGCACCGGGCTGGGACAGCTTGTCGAGCGCGTTGTCGGAGGCATCGCCCAATATGCTTTTCACGCCGGTGGATTGCGCCACCGCCGGTGTCGCGGCGAAAGAGACCATTGCCACCGGCGCTACCGCCAGAGCGAGCGAGGCAAGGATTCTTGCAGAGGTTGTTCCGTGACGCATGACCGTTTCTCCTGTTTATGTCAGGCGATCATAGCATATTCCGGTGGCCAGCCCCTGAACAATCAGGACGCCCTGGTAAAATCATGCAAATCCGCGGCTGCGCGCCGGCCTATTTCCGTTCGGAAAACTCCAGAACGCCCTTGGTCTCGTTGCCCGACAGTCCGGAGAGCGCCAGCGCGAACGGATCGCCTTCATCGGTCTCACCCGACAGGCTGGTTCCCTCGCGCGTCACCTTGAAATCATTGTCGGTCAATTGCTTCTCGTACCAGTCTGCCAACCCATCCACATCGATGGGAGCCTTGAAACCGATGCGGACCTTGCCGCCCTGCCCGTCCTTGTCCTCGATATCGAAACTCGTGACTTGGCTACCGGGATAGAGGTCGACATCGTTCATGTCGAAATCGTCGCTGTCGAGCGTGATCGACGGCAAGTCGATTTCCATCGAGAAACCATCCGCCTTGATCGAGAATTTGCTGTCTTCCCCGTCGCCGCCAATCTTGACTTTCTCGTCATCAGATTTGCTGTCATCACTGAAATCGATGGAGACGCCGGAACCGTCGCCGTCGTCAGCCTTGCTGCAAGCGGACAGGCCGAGCGGCAAGGCGGCCAATAAGATCAGATATTTTTTCGACATGGGTATTTCTCCAGACTGTATTGTTGTATTAATACAGTCTGGAGCTAAATTGGTCAAGCGGCAAAGCCGGATCAGCCGTCTATCGACGCTCCGGGATTAGCAGCATTGACGATTCCGCCATCGACGGGGATAGTCGTGCCGATGACATAATCGCCGGCCGAGCTTGCAAGGAACACTGCTGCCGAGGCCATATCCTCGGGCCGACCGATCCGCTTCGCCGGAATGCCTTTCTCGACCGCATCTTCGTGGTCGCGGGCCGCCTTGTTCATGGTCGAGGCAAAGGCACCGGGCGCGATGCCGGTCATGATGATATCTTCCTGCACCAGCTTCGAAGCCATTTTGCGGGTCAGATGAATGACCGCCGCTTTCGATGCCTGATAGCTGTAGGTTTCCCACGGGTTGACCTTCATGCCGTCAACCGACGCGATATTGATGACCTTGGCCGGGCGTTCGAAACTGGCGGCCGCCTTCAGCTGCGGGTGCAGCGCCTGGGTCAAAAAGAACAGGCCTTTGACATTGGTGTCCATGACCTTGTCCCAGCCGGATTCGGGGAAATCGACATATTCCGCGCCCCAGGCGACGCCGGCATTGTTGACGAGAATGTCGAGCTTCTCTTCGCGCGATGCAATTTCTGCGGCCAGCGCCTTGCAGCCTTCATAGGTAGAAATATCGCCCTGGATATAGGTGCAATTCTCGCCGAATTCGGTCGCCGCCGCTTCGCCCTGGTCCGCCTTGCGGCCGGAAATATAGACTTTTGCGCCCTGCGCGAGAAATCCTTCGGTGATCATCGCGCCGATGCCGCGCTGGCCGCCGGTGACAAGCGCCACACGGCCTTCGAGCGAGAAGAGTTTGTTAAAATCCATCGTCATTATCCCTTAATAGCCGTGCATTTCAGCAACGAGATTGGTGTGATAGTTCACATCACCCATGAACTCCTGCAGCGCGCGGTCGCGCTTCATATAGAGGCCGATGTCATATTCGTCGGTCATGCCAACGCCGCCGTGCATCTGAACGCCTTCCTTGACCGAGAGTGACGTGGCCTTGCCGGCCTTGGCTTTGGCGACCGAAACCATCAGATCCGCCTTGGACGAGCCTTCGTCGAGCATTTGCTGCGCTTTCAGAACGGCAGCGCGGGCAATTTCCATTTCGCTGTAGAGATGGGAGATGCGGTGCTGCAAGGCCTGGAACGAGCCGATCAGCTCGCCGAACTGACTCCGGCCCTTGATATAGTCGACGGTGATATCCATCGAGCCCGCGCCCACGCCGAGCGTTTCGGCAGCCGCGCCGGCGCGACCGGCATTCAGCAGGCGGCGCAAGACGGTATCACCATCGTCCACCTCGCCGATCACCGCGTCGGCATCGACCGTGACGCCGTCAAATTGCACATGTGCCGCCATCGCGCTGTCGACCAGCCGCGCGCTGTCCCGCGAGACGCCCGCCGCATTGGCATCAACCGCGAACAGGGTCAGGCCTTTGTCATCACCAGCCGCACCGCTGGTCCGCGCTGCAACGATCAGCATATCCGCAGAGCCGCCCTGCACGACAAATTGCTTTTTGCCATCCAGTTTGAAACCATTGCCTTCGCGGGTTGCGGCCATGCCGATCTGGTCGGGGCGATGTTTCGCGCCTTCGTCAATCGCCAGACCGAGAACCGTTTCGCCGGCCAGAATGCCCGGGAAATATTTGTCGCGCAGCGCCTTGCCGCCCGCATTGAGCGCTTCCACGCCCGCTACTGCCGTCGTCAAAAAGGGCGAAGGCGTCAGATTGCGTCCGATTTCTTCCAGCACCACACCCGCTTCGATATGACCGAGACCGAGGCCACCCTCGTCTTCGCCAATCATTATGCCGGTGAAGCCCATTTCGGCGAATTGCTTCCACAAAGCATGCGAGAAACCGTCTTTGCATTGCTTGTCCCGAAATTCGCGAAGATGCGCGACCGGCGCCTCGCCCTTCATAAACTCGGCTGCACTGTCGTGGAGCATCTGCTGGTCGTCGTTCAAATAAAGCGGCATGTTCTAGTCCTTGTCTGAAATTGTGCGCGGCGGGGTCGGGCACGAGCCGGTCCCGCCATCATGGCTATGGGATATCGCCTGTCAGGCGCCGGGCAGTCGCAATATCTGCTTGGATATGACGTTCAGCATCACTTCGCTGGTGCCGCCTTCGATACTGTTCGCCTTGGTCCGCAGCCAGCTGCGTGCGGTCATCCCGCCATTGGTCGCGTCGCTTTCCCATTCCAGCACTTCGCTGCCACCGGCCGACATGATCAGCTCGTGGCGGCGCTTGTTGATTTCGGTGCCGGCATATTTCATCATATTGGGCTGCGCCGGGTGGCAAAGCCCCGCCTTGAACGTATCGCCAAAGCGCTCGGCCATGGCGCGGAAGGCCAGCACTTCGATATCCATTTCCGCCATTTGGGCGCGCAGCATCGGATCGTCGAGACGACCCATTTCATCGCGGCCCACCTGGTCGGCAAATTTGGCGCCCAGCGATGTCGCGCCTTCCGAACCGCCGCCGGAAATCATGCTGCGCTCGTGGCCCAGCAGATATTTGGCAACGTCCCAGCCCTTGTTGACTTCATAGACGACCGAGGAAACGCCCTCGCCATATTCTTTCGGCACTTTGACATCATCGAAGAATGTCTCGCAGAAGGCCGACTGGCCGGAGATCAGAACGATCGGCTTGGTGCTGACGCCTTCGCTGGTCATGTCGAACAGCATGAAGGAAATGCCCTTGTGCTTTTCATTCTTGTCGGTGCGCGTCAGGCAGAAGATCCAGTCCGCCTTGTCGGCATAGCTAGTCCAGATTTTCTGGCCGTTGATCAGGAAATGATCGCCCTTGTCGACCGCGCTGGTTTGCAACGAGGCCAGATCGGAACCGGAACCCGGCTCGGAATAACCCTGGCACCAGCGGATTTCACCGCGGGCGATCGGCGGGAGAAAATGCTTCTTCTGTGCTTCGGTGCCGAAATGCAGCAATGCGGGGCCAAGCATCCAGATGCCGAAGCTCGACAAAGGCGACCGGCATTTGAGCCGGGCCATCTCCTGGCCGAGAATTTTTGCTTCAGCCCGTGACAATCCGCCACCGCCATATTCTTTCGGCCAGTCGGGAACCGTCCATCCCTTGGCCGCCATGATATCCAGCCATTCTTTCTGGCCCGGCTTGAAGGTCGCATTGCGTCCGCCCCAGACGGCGTCTTCTTCGCCTGTCATCGGCTCGCGCATCTCCGGCGGGCAATTGGCTTCGAGCCATGCGGCGGTCTCCGCGCGGAATGTTTCCAGATCGGACATCACGATTTTCCTTTTAATTGAGCAATTAAAGTTGGACTATCATAATTGCGTTGATCGATTCAATGATTCCCTTGGCCTGACGGCGAAAAAAAATCGGAGGATCGGACGCAGGACTGGTTCACCATCATCCGGCCTTGAGATTTCCGTAACGGAAACGAGGGCCGGCGGCACAAGTGATTGACGCTCACGGGCTTCATCGCTTTACTGCCGGAAAAAAACGGGAGCGCATGAGGATGAGATTCAAGGGCAAAACCGCCGTTATTACCGGTGGATCATCGGGCATAGGACGCGGCAGCGTCGAACTGTTCCTCCGCGAGGGCGCGACCGTCGTCATGGGCGATATCGACGAAGCGGAAGGCACCGCGATGATGTCGGCGATGGGCGAAAATTTTCTGTTCAAGACATGCGATGTCACGCAGGAAGCCGAGATCAAGGCGCTGATGGACTATGCGGCCGAAGAGACCGGCGGCATCGATATCGTGTTCAACAATGCCGGTGCCGGCGGTCCGCGGGCTCCGATAGACGAGATCAGCGGCGATGACTGGGATTTCGCCATGGCCCTGCTGCTGAAATCCGTCGCCATGGGTATCCGCCACGCCGCGCCGCATCTCAAGGCACGCGGCGGCGGAGCGATCGTCAATACCGCCTCCATCTGTTCCTTTCAGGCAGGCTATGGCCCGATTGCCTATTCCACCGCCAAGGCCGGTGTGCTGCACCTGACCAAGGTCGCCGCGGCCGAGCTCGCGCAATATAAGATCCGGGTAAACGCGATATGCCCGGGCTTTATCCAGACCAATATTTTCGCCTCCACCGTCGGCGCGAACAAGGAAGAGACGCAGGCAATCAATACGGTTCTCGGCCAGGCCGCTGCCAGCGCGCAGCCGGTTGCCCGTCCCGGCGTCCCCGCTGACATCGCCGAAGCGGCGGCCTATCTCGCGTCGGATGCCGCCGGCTTTGTCACCGGCACGCATATCTTGGTCGACGGCGGCATGCTGGTCGGCACCCAGGGCAGCTGGGATCCGGAAGTGCCGGGCATGCTGGATGCCATTTTGCCGGAGCATTTGCGTTGACAGAGGCGTCCGACAAGCTTCCGCTCCCGACCAAGATTCTATACGGGTTCGGCGCCTCCGCCTACGGGATCAAGGACAACGGCTTTTCCGTCTTCCTGCTCTATTATTATAATCAGGTCGTCGGCATGCGCGCCGATGTCGTCAGTCTGGCGATCGCCATTGCGCTGTTTGTCGATGCGTTTATCGATCCGCTGATCGGCCAGATGACCGACCGGACCCGAACCCCGATCGGGCGTCGCCACCCGTGGCTCTATGGCGCCGCTTTTCCCATCGCGATTGCTTGGCTGCTACTGTGGCACCCGCCGGAGACCAGCGCCACGCTGCAATTTTTCTATCTGCTGACCATGGCGATGCTCGTCCGGATCACCTTGTCCGCCTACGAGGTCCCTTCGCTGGCGCTGCTGCCGGAACTCAGCCGCGACTATCATGACCGCACCAGCACCTTGCGCTATCGCACTCTGTTCGGCTGGGCGAGCGGCCTTGGCATCATGGTTTTCGCTTATGGCGTGCTATTGGTACCGAGCGAGAAATATCCCGTCGGCATGCTCAACGTCGACGGCTATTCGACCCTCGCCATTGTCGGCGCCTGTATCATGGCCTTTGCTGTTCTGCTCTCCGCTGCCAGCACCCACAAGCGCATGGTCGACCGCTACAAGGCCGAGAGCAGCCCGCCAAAGACGGCGGAAGGCTTTAGTGAAATGCTCTCGGCATTTCGGTTCTCGCCCTTCCTGCTGCTGATGTTTGCGGGCGTCTTCGCCTTCACTAATCAGGGCCTGCTATTCGCCATGACGCCTTATCTGCTGACGCATGTCTGGGAATTCGGTTCGGCAGAAATGACCCTCTATTCGGCGGTCCTGTTCATCGGCGTCATATTGGCGTTTCTGCTGGTCACCCCGATCTCCAAGCGCACCGGAAAGCCGAAGGGTGCCGCCCTGCTGACGGCCTTTGCCGTGATCGTCGGCACGGCGCCTTACTGGCTGCGGATGGTCGATCTTTTCCCGGCGCCCGGCTCGCCGAATCTGATCCCGGTCCTGTTCACCTTTCTCGTCATCAACATAGCGGCCGGCATTTCGGCGATGATCCTGACCATGTCGATGATGGCCGATGTCACCGATGCTTACGCCTTTGAAGTTGGCAAGCGGACGGAAGGCCTGTTCTCCTCCGGCATGTGGTTCATGCAGAAAATGGTCGGCGGCATGGGCATATTGCTTTCCGGGCTGATCATTTCCTTCATCCAGTTGCCCGCGCAAGCGGTGCCCGGGACGGTGGATCCCGCCATTGTCGACAATCTCGCGCTGATTTTCGTAAGCATGGTTACCGCGATCGGTATCGCCGGGACCTGGGCCTATACGCTGTTCCCGCTCGGCGAGCAGGACCATAGCGACCGCATCGCGAAGCTGTCGGCGAGCATGCCGAAGGTGAAATGAGGCGATCAGAATAAAACTGCTCCGGCTAGTCGTTTTCGCTGTGGCAAAGCCAGACGGCCTCTGATAAGTTAATTGCATAGTTAAAAAAGAAAAGGATTTGGGCATGGATTTTGATCTCACGGAAAAGCAGGAATATTGGCGCAACAGAGTCCGCGACCATATCGAGACTCACCTCCGTCCCCGCATGGCCGACTTTCACAAGGAAGAATCCACCGGCGAGCGCTGGAAAGTTCTCCAGGTCGTCGAAGAAGAGAAGAAAAAGGCCAAGGAAGCCGGCATCTGGAACCTCTTCATGCCGCCGGCCAATCCCAATCTGACGCATATTGACGATGTGTTCGAATTCGAAGGTCCCGGCCTCACCAATCTCGAATATGCGCTGTGCGCCGAAGAAATGGGCCGCGTCGGCTTTTCTTCCGAAGTGTTCAACTGCTCGGCTCCCGACACCGGCAATATGGAAGTGTTCCACCGTTACGGCACGCTGGAACAGAAAGAACAATATCTGCGTCCCTTGATGAACGGCGAAATCCGTTCGGCCTTCCTGATGACCGAGCCAGCCGTTGCATCGTCCGACGCGACCAATATCGAGACCGCGATTGTCCGCGATGGTGATGAATATGTCATCAACGGCCGCAAATGGTGGTCCTCGGGTCTCGGCGATCCGCGTTGCAAAATCGCGATTGTCATGGGCAAGACCACGTTCGAGGGCAGCCGCTACACGCAGCAGTCCCAGATCCTGATGCCGACCGACGCACCGGGCGTGAACATCATCCGTCACCTGCCCGTCTTCGGCTATGACGATGCGCCGCATGGCCATATGGAAGTCGAGATGAAGGACGTTCGCGTTCCGGCATCGAACATCATCCTCGGCGAAGGGCGCGGCTTTGAAATTGCCCAGGGTCGCCTCGGACCCGGTCGTATCCATCACTGCATGCGCACGATCGGTGTCGCCGAAGAAGCGCTCGAGAAAATGGTCAAGCGCCTGCAATCGCGTATCGCTTTCGGCAAGCGCATTTCCGAACATAGCGTCTGGGACGAGCGCGTTGCCCGTGCCCGGATCGACATCGACATGAGCCGTCTGCTCTGCCTGAAAGCAGCCGACATGATGGACAAGGTCGGCAACAAATATGCCAAGGCGGAAATCGCCATGATCAAGGTTCAGGCTCCGAATATGGCGCTGAAAATCATTGATGATGCGATCCAGGCCCATGGCGGCGGCGGCGTTTCCGACGATTATGGTCTCGCCAGCGCTTATGCCCATCAGCGGACCCTGCGGCTCGCCGATGGTCCGGACGAAGTGCACAATCGCACGATCGCCAAGATGGAATATGGCAAATATGCCGAAACCGCCGATGGCAGCAAGATGCAGGAAAGCTTCTCGTCCGGCGACATGGGCGCAACCCGTTAGGATATTGTAATGAAGGCAGCAGTACTGGTCGAAGCGGGCAAACCGCTCGTCATAGAGGATGTCGTAATTTCCAAACCGGGACCGCACGAAGTGCTGATCCGGACGGCGGCCTGCGGGCTTTGCCATTCGGATCTGCATTTTATCGACGGCGCCTATCCGCATCCCCTGCCCGCTATCCCGGGCCATGAGGCAGCGGGCATTGTCGAGGCGATCGGCAGCGAAGTTCGCACCGTCGCCGTCGGCGATGCCGTGGTGTCCTGCCTGTCGGCTTATTGCGGTCATTGCGAATTTTGTGTCAGTGGCCGCATGTCCCTGTGCCTCGGCGCAGACACGCGGCGGGGTCCGGATGAAGCACCGCGGATCACCCGGCCCGACGGGTCGACCGTGGGCCAGATGCTCAATCTTTCGGCCTTTGCCGAGCAGATGCTGATCCACGAACATGCCTGCGTGCGGATCGATCCCGATATGCCGCTGGACCGGGCTGCCGTTATCGGCTGCGCGGTAACCACCGGCGCGGGCACGATTTTCAACGCCTGCAAGGTGACGCCGGGCGAAACCGTGGCGGTCGTCGGTTGCGGCGGGGTTGGCCTTGCCACCATCAACGCCGCGAAAATTGCCGGCGCGGGCCGGATCATTGCCGCCGATCCGATCAAGGAAAAGCGCGATCTGGCGATCAAGCTGGGCGCGACCGACGTGGTCGACGCGATGGCCGACGATGCTGCCGGACAGATTGTCGAAATGACCAAGGGCGGCGTCGATCATGCGATCGAAGCGGTCGGTCGTCCGGCCTCCGGTGATCTCGCGGTCGGTTCGCTGAAACGCGGCGGCACCGCGACCATTCTCGGGATGATGCCGCTTGACCATAAGGTCGGCCTGAGCGCGATGGATCTGCTGTCCGGCAAGAAATTGCAGGGCGTGCTGATGGGCGAGAACCGCTTCCCCGTCGACATCCCGCGGCTGGTGGATTTCTACCTGCGCGGAATGCTCGATTTGGATAGCATTGTCGCGGAAACCATTCCGCTAGAGCAAATCAACGACGGTTTTGACAAAATGAAAAAAGGTGATGCGGCCCGGTCCGTGATCGTCTTTAGCTAAAAGAGGAACTTCCATGAATCCACAGGAAGACATGACCGGCACAATGGAAGTGCCCGAGAAGGACAAATTGGACGAAGCGAGCCTGGCCCGCTGGATGAAAGCCAATGTTGAAGGCTATGCCGGTCCGCTGACCCTGACCAAGTTCAAGGGCGGCCAGTCCAATCCGACTTACAAGATCGACACGCCGACAACCTCCTATGTCCTGCGCAAAAAGCCGTTCGGCAAGCTCCTGCCCTCGGCCCATGCGGTGGACCGCGAATTCCGGGTGATCGCGGGTCTCTATCCCGCAGGCTTCCCGGTCGCCAAACCTTATGGTCTGTGCGAAGATGACAGCGTGCTCGGCACGATGTTCTACATCATGGGCATGGCAGACGGCCGGACGCTGTGGGACGGCACTTTGCCGGACAGCGATCCCGCCGAACGCACGGCCATCTATCACGAAATGATCGATACGCTGGCCAAGCTGCACAGCTATGACCCGACCGAACTGGGCCTGGAAAAGCACGGCAAGCCCGGCAATTATTGCGAGCGCCAGATTTCGCGCTGGACCCAGCAATATCGCCTGTCCGAGCTGCAGGAAATTCCGGAAATGGACAAGTTGATCGAGTGGCTGTCCAGAACCATCCCGGAACAGAAGGGCTTTGGCATCGTCCATGGCGATTACCGGCTCGACAATATGATTTTTGCCCATGACGAGCCCAAGGTGATCGCGGTTCTCGACTGGGAACTCTCGACCCTCGGCGATCCTATCGCGGACTTCGCTTACTGGCTGATGGCCTATGAGATGGAGCCGGAGGGCCGCAGCGGCCTCAAGGGTATCGATCTGGCCGCCCTCGGCATCCCTTCCCGCGAAGAAGCCATTGCGCGCTACTGCGAAAAATCGGGCATGGCCGAACTGCCGCCGATGGACTGGTATCTGGCCTATAATTTGTTCCGTATTGCTGCTATTCTGCAGGGCATTCAGAAGCGGGTTGCCGATGGCACCGCCAATAGCGCCGCCGCGGCCGAAATGTCGGACCGGGTGACACCCTTGGCACAAGCCGGATGGGAAGTCGCAAAACGCGCAGGAGCATAAAATGGACCTCAAAGGCAAAGTTGCGATCATCACGGGTGCCGGTAGCGGCATCGGACGGGCCTCCGCCCTGCTCTTTGCCGAACATGGCGCCAAGGTCATCGCCAGCGATGTCACCGATGCGGTGGAAGACACCGCCAAGGGCTCCGAAGGCAATATCATCGCGATTAAGGCCGATGCCGGATCGGAAGGCGATGTCGAAATGCTGGTGGAAGCCGCTGAACAGCGCTTTGGCGATCTGCATGTCTTTTTCGCCAACGCCGGTATCGGTGGCGGCTTTGAAGGGATTTTCGACAGCAGCGTTGCCGAATGGCAGGAAGTGCTCCGCGTCAATCTGATCGGGCCATTTCTGGCCTGCAAATATGCCGGCAAGGTGATTGCCGAAAGCAAGCACGGTGGATCGATCATCTGCACCGCCAGCGTCGCCGGCATCCGGTCGGGCGCCGGTGGTCCGGCCTATTCCGCGTCCAAGGCCGGCGTCATCAATCTGGTGAAAGTCGCCTCGCAGCAATTTGCGACATCCAATGTCCGCTGCAACGCCATTTGTCCCGGCATCACCGAAACCGGCATGACCCAGTTCATTTACGACAAGGCCCGCGAAAAGGGCAAGGAAGACCGGCTCGGCTATCTCAATCCGCTACGCCGCGGCGCTGCGCCTTCGGAGATGGCGGAAGTGGCTTTGTTTCTGGCCTCCGACCGCTCATCCTATGTCAATGGACAGGCGATTGCGGTTGATGGCGGCCTGAGCGCTTCCCACCCGGTCACCCGTCAGGAATTTGGCAGGACGGCCGTTTAAAATCGAGGACTAGTTCGCAAAAGCGAGATCGCCGTTTCCGAGCTGTACGAAGTCGACGCGCCCCTGGCTGGCACCGCACAGGAACGAGCGCTGGTCGCTGTTCGACAATGAACCTTCAACCCGCCAGCCGGCTCCATCACGCGACACCGACTGGATTGTCGACACCCGTGCATCACGGCCCGCTTGTCTTTCCGCTGCATCGGAACAGGCATTGATCGCCAGGTCCATGTCGCCGGTGCTGCTGTCATATCCATTGTTCGAACGCCGGTCGTCGTAGCGCGGGGCATCGTCGCGATAGTCGCGATCTTCATAGCGCCGGTCGCGGTTGCTTTTGGAAGCTGCGCTGGCAATCGCGGCAATCCCGCCGATCACCAATATGCCGGCCAGGACATCACCACCGTCAATCCCGCCGCGATGACGACGATGGCCACGATAACCCCGGTAGCCGCGATAGCTGCGCCATCCTTCCACCGTGTCATTTTCGGCGCTCCAGCCGAGCGCGCTGCTGTCGATCGGCGTTGCAATGGCAACAGCGCCGGGCATCGGCGCAGCCATGGCTGGCGAGAACCCGGTAAAAATCAAAGCAGTGGAGGCTGCAATAGCGGAAAATCTGGTCATTTTGGTCATGTCATCACCCCGTTGAATGCCGGCCCCGCACCCGGAGACCTGCCATACCATCATATATAGATGGCCCAGCCTGTCACCAGGCTGAACCATCATTTTACCTCTGGAAATGCAGAGCGCTTCTAGCGGCGGGCATATTTGAGCCCGCTGAACTGCACGTCGCTCACCCGATTGCCATCGACATAGCAAGTGAACTTGCCTTTGTCGGAATAGCTGTTCCGGTTGTACCGGCCGCGATTCTGTTCGACCAGGATATTGCCCTTGATCCGGTAACCGTTGCGGGTCCGGTCGATATCGCGGATGTCGGTAACCGACGCCCGGCCACGATAGGTGGCACCCTGTTCAGCGGCCCGAACGCAGCGGTTTACCGCGCTCCGCTGATCGATCTGGCGATAGCGATTATTGGCATATCGGTCATTGCGGTAACGGTCACCGCGATAATCGGCATCATGATATCCCCGGTCCTTGCTGCTCGAACTGGCAATCGCGGCAATTGCGCCGATGATCGCCACACCGGCGATTACTTCGCCAGCACTCGGTCCGCCATTGCGGCCATCCTTTGC
Source organism: Sphingorhabdus sp. YGSMI21 (assembly GCF_002776575.1). GTDB lineage: Bacteria > Pseudomonadota > Alphaproteobacteria > Sphingomonadales > Sphingomonadaceae > Parasphingorhabdus. Next base: position 225,812 of record NZ_CP022548.1, read on the forward strand.
CATTGCGGGGGTAGCAGAAACGGCCATTGCAGCAGCAGCAGCGGTTCCGACAAGAGCCTTGTTCAACTTGTTCATGTCCACTTTCCTTTCACACTGCCCGAAACCTTTTCCCGAGCTTGCAAAGCCCTTTTAGGGGAGTCGGCTTGAGTGAAGGCTGAACTGGCCTGACAGGATTTGTTCATGTTAAAGGCTGTTTTTATGAACGCATGGGAGGAATGCGAGCAATATATGGCTCTTTCCCGTATGCAGCGGGACGGGAGCTCCTAGAGTGAAGGACAGGAGGATTTAGAGCACTGGAAATCGTTCTTCGGGCTGGTGCGAATAAGAAGCATCGAGTGTCGTCGCCGCGAGGCCCGCCCGCCCCGGTGCAAAATGATATCCCGGAAAATCAAAACCCCCTTTCGATCCAGTTGCGGACACAGCGATCCCGTGCGATAGATTTCGCAGTGACAGTTGAACTGTCGCACTAGTCTCTGGTTGTCTCGGGAGGGTTGACTTGAAATTTTGGCACCGGCACGCCGCAGTCATCGCACCTGCGTTGCTCATAGCTGGCTGTGGAAGTCCTGCTCCAGATGTAGTTCCGCCAAAGGGCAATTGCATGACCGAAGAAGGCTGGGCAGAATGGACTGGACCTTGTTTTCTCGGTCAGGCTGAGGGCAAAGGCATCGCCACCTACGAGGACGGATTTTTTGCAACCATTGAGGGGCATTTTGACGGGGGCATTCCTCAGGGTGAAGTTGAGATAACATACGGCTCTGGCACGAAATATAGTGGTTCGCTCAAGGATGGCGAGTATCACGGCTTTGGAACGCGTCAAGAAAGCTGGGGCGAGGCCTACTCTGGAAACTGGAACGAAGGATATCGTGACGGAATTGGACGCTATACGGGACAAGATGGCAAAATTGTTGAAGGCCTCTGGGATCGCGGCAGGCTAATTGGAAGCTGGTTTTCGGCCGCAAACACCGATTGCGAAATTTGGTGGGCGGGGACTGGCTCAGACCCAGTTGGTACTCTCGCTTGGGATGGGGCTTGCGTAAATGGCCGGGCTAACGGTCCCGGCAAAATAGATTGGACGGACGAAACGCCAGCAGCCGCCAGCGGAGCGACCATAGAATTCAGAGGAACGCTTTCAGGCGGTAAACTCAATGGCGAGGGCGTCTGGACGCAAACAAACAGATATTCAAATGTTATCCATCGGAAAGTCAGTAAGGGCACATGGGTTGACGGCGCGCGTGAGGGCTACGGCACGGACGTTGAAGAGAGCGAATTTCTGGACGGCAGTTTCAAGGGAGCAACCACGACTTACTCTGGTGGTTGGGAAAATGGGAAATTCTCCGGAGACGGTGAACGTGTCAACACCAAGACCTACAACGATGGCGGTATTGAGTCAGAGAAGGAACAAGGTTCATTTGTTGAAGGTACCATGCGCCAGGGAGTGGCTACACGGCATCGCAGAGTGGTCGGGGGCGAGGACTCGACTGAAATGGTCGGCGGTCGATTTGAAAGTCGCCAGTTCATTGGCTTTGGCACTGTAATGACGCGGCGGCGCATCGACGGAGATTATTATCACAGCGTTGTCAGATACGACGGCCCAACCGCTGACGGTGGTGAAGGGATAATTCAATATGCGGACGGAGACACGTTCATCGGAAGTATGAAGGCTGAGATGGGTCAGAGCGACAGCCCGCTATTGGGGCGCTGTGTGCTGCCCTCAGTCGGTTTTGTCGGGAGGTGCAAGTCAACCTCTGTCACGCTTTCTTCCCAGAAATGGAAGACTTGTTTGTCGCCCGTGAATGACGAAGGCCAATGTCTGAAAGAGATTGCTCGCTTCGTCTCTTGAAAATTGATTTGGTGCCACGTCCGCCTCTACACCCATTGTGATAGTTCTTTGAAACGCAGGCTAACGTCCGCTTTCGGGAACACGCAGGCATCGGCTTGAGCAACGCTCAAAATCTGCTACCCACTCAACTCCAGAACATCTGGTCTCTTAACAGCGCCCACTGGCGGCGCTTCAACTTAACCAGTTTACCGGTAAAATGTTGACCCTACGAACACCCCGCCACGCCATCCACCAGGTTGCGATGACGAAGAGCAGAAAGCCGATCTGACTCATGCGCTGCGGGCTTGAGAGCACATAGCGGAAAAACGCGCCATGCAGCCCTGCCAAATGACCGAGCCACTGCTTCCAAACCGAAATTCGTGCGCCAGTTGCAGCCTATTTTTCCAGATCAAGCCCGATCGCGTGCGCCAGAAACGCGTAAATATCCGAATATTCCTCGATCACCTTGTGGGTCGGCTTGCCGCTGCCGTGGCCGGCCCGGGTCTCGATACGGATCAAATGCGGAGCATCCCCCGTTTCCAGAGCCTGCAAGCGCGCGGTATATTTGAAGCTATGGCCCGGAACGACGCGATCATCGGTATCGGCGGTCGAGACGATCAGCGCGGGATATTCGACGCCATTTCTGATATTGTGATAGGGCGAATAGGTCAGCAGGGTCTTGAAATCCTGTTCCTTGTCCGGATAGCCATAATCATCGACCCAATAGCGTCCGGCAGTGAACCGGTCGAAGCGGAGCATGTCCATCACGCCGACTGCAGCATGGCCGGCGGTGAAAAGATCGGGCCGCTGGTTCATGACGGTGCCGACCAGCAAGCCGCCGTTGGAGCGCCCTTCGATCGCAAGACCGTCTTCGGGCGTAATGCCTTCAGCGATCAGATATTCGCCGGCGGCGATAAAATCGTCGAAGACATTCTGCTTGTTCTGCAGGCGACCGCCATCGTGCCATTCCTTGCCATATTCGCCGCCGCCGCGCAGATTGGCCGAGGCGAACACGCCGCCCGCCTTGATCCACGCCATCCAGGCCGGCTTATATTGCGGCAAGACCGAGATATTGAAGCCGCCATAGCCATAAAGCAGAGTCGGCGCGCCCTTTGACAGATCCTGATCCTTCATATGGACGAGGAACATCGGAATTTTTGTGCCGTCTTTGCTTTCGTAAAAACGCTGCGTCACTTCGACCGCCTCAGGATCGAACGGTAGCGACGGTTCCGCCCAGATGGTCGGAGCGGATGACGGCTCATAACGGAAAACCGTGGTCGGCCGGTTGAAACTTCCGAAAGCGAAGAAGCCTTCACCGCTCTTCATCGAACCGCTGAGGCCAGTCACCTGCCCCGGTCCGGGCAAATCAAGCGAGCCGAGCGCTTCGCCATCAAGGTCGAAAATCGAAAGCTGGCTTTTGGCATCGACCAGATAGCTGACAACGAGACGGTCGTTGACGATCATCGCCCCGTCCACAACCGCATCGCTTTCGGCGACCAGCTCGGTGAATTCCGGCTCGTCATCGGTCAGGCTGGCTTTCACCACGCGCAGACGCGGCGCATCCTTGTTGGTCACGAAATAGAGCGTATCGCCAACGCCGTCGATCAGCCGCCAGTCATGCTCGAAACCGCGGACCAGCTTGCGCGTTTCCAGTTCCGGCGCATCGACCTTGATCAATGTGATTTCATAACGATCGTCGGTACCGGAGGAGGAGGTGATCACCACCCACTCCTTGTCCGATGTCAGCTCCGCAAAATGGTTGAGTTCGGGCTGATCGGGCGTGGCATAGACTTTTACATCCTTGGCCTGATCCTTGCCGATGCTGTGCAGATAGACGGCATGGTCCGCGTTCAGCGACTGAAAGGCCGCCCCTTCTTCCGGCTCGGGAAAACGGGAATAGAGGAAGCCGACATTATCCGGCAGCCAAGCCAGATTGGTGAATTTGGCCCATTCGACCGTGTCCGGTTTCACCTCGCCCGTTGCCACATCGACGACTTTCAAGGTCCGCCAGTCGGACCCGCCGTCCTGCACCGCATATACCAGCAGGCTGCCGTCGCCGGACGGTTTCCAGCCGGCCAGAGCGGTCGCGCCATCGTCCGACCAGCCGGCCGGGTCGATCAGCACACGCTCTTCGCCATCCGCTCCGTCGCGGACATAGAGCACAGCCTGATTCTGGCCGCCGCTCTTGCGTTCGTAGAAATATTTGCCACCCGCCTCGACCGGAATGCCGAGATCGTCGAAATCGAACAATTCTTCCATCGACTTTGCCAGGGCTTCCCGGCCGTCGAGCGTTTCCAGATAGGCGTCAGTGACGGCATTTTGTGCCTTCACCCAGTCGGCCACCTCGACATCCTCGCGGACGTCATTTTCAAGCCAGCGATAGGGATCGGAAATATATTCGCCAAATTGCTCTTCGACGATGTCAACGGTCCTGGTGTCCGGGTAGGTCAGGGAATTTTCCTTGTTTTCTTGCTGTGCGGCCAGCGCGGGAGAAGTCGCGGCCAATCCCATGGCCAATGTCCAAATTGTCAGTCTACGCATAATCACCCCGGGCAAAAGAAAGAGGCCGCAAGCTTATCGCTCACGGCCTCTCATATCAATTGAAACTGTATCCCGGATGAAGGACTTAAGCGTCTTCGTATTCATCCTGTGCGCTCTGGTCCGGACCGCTGTCCTGACCCTTCGCGTCAACGTCCCGGTCAACCAGCTCGATGATCGCCATCGGCGCGGCATCGGAAGCACGGAAGCCGGCGCGAACGATACGGGTGTAACCGCCGCTGCGTTCCGCATAACGGTCCGCAATCACTTCAAAAAGCTTCTTTTCCTGCGTTTCGTCCATCAGGCGCGCATGCGCGAGACGACGGTTGGACAGGCCACCCCGTTTGCCGAGCGTGATCAGCTTTTCAACATAGGGACGCAATTCTTTGGCTTTCGGCAGAGTCGTCATGATCTGCTCGTGCTTGATCAGTGCAGCCGCGAGGTTCTTCAGCAGAGCCTGACGGTGAGCACCGGTCCGCTGCATCCGGCGGCCCTTCATTCTATGACGCATAGTAATTTCCTTCGTTCGTTAAGGGGCCGTATGAGGTACCCCGCAGCAGGTGATTTTAACGGGGCATCACCAACAGGCCCCTGTTGTCATTCCGGCCTGAGCCGGAACGACAGAAAAATTAACCGAGCAGCTCTTGTTCCAGCTTCTTGGCCATTTCCTCGATATTTTCAGGCGGCCAGCCAGGGATATCCATGCCGAGACGCAGACCCATGCTGGAGAGCACTTCCTTGATTTCGTTCAAGGACTTGCGGCCAAAGTTCGGGGTGCGCAGCATTTCGGCTTCGGTCTTCTGCACAAGGTCGCCAATATAGATGATATTGTCGTTCTTAAGGCAGTTGGCGGAGCGGACGCTGAGTTCCAGTTCGTCGACCTTCTTGAGAAGATAGCGGTTGAGCTGGTTGGCGTCGCTTTCTGCCTGGCTCTGCTGGGCGGCCATGCCGATTGGCGAGGACACCTGTTCCAGAGCTTCTTCGAAATGGACGAAAAGCTGCAGCTGGTCCTGCAAGATGCGGGCCGCATAAGCGATCGCATCTTCAGGAGTGACCGTGCCATCGGTTTCGATGGTGAGGTTCAGCTTGTCAAAGTCGAGTTCCTGACCAACGCGGGCATTGTCCACCTTGTAGGAAACCTGACGGACCGGCGAGTAGAGCGAGTCGATCGGGATCAGACCGATCGGCGCGTCTGCCGGACGGTTGGCAACAGCAGGAACATAGCCCTTGCCGACATTGACGGTCAGTTCCATGTTCAGCGAAGCGCCTTCGTCGAGATGGCAGATTACCAGATCGGGGTTCATGATCTCGATGTCACCGGAGACGGCAATGTCGCCCGCCTTGACTTCGGCAGGGCCGGTTGCGGAGAGCTGCAGACGCTTGGCGTCTTCGCTTTCCATTTTCAGCGCGATCTGCTTGACGTTGAGAACAATGTCGGTCACATCTTCACGCACGCCGGGCAGCGAGGAAAACTCGTGCAGGGCGTTTTCGATCTTGATCGAGGTAACTGCCGCACCCTGAAGCGAGGACAGAAGCACGCGGCGCAGCGCGTTGCCCATGGTCAGGCCAAAACCGCGTTCCAGAGGTTCAGCGATGAATGTCGCCTTGCGCTTCGGGTCTGCACCGGGCTTGATGTCGAGGACGTTGGGCTTCTTCAGTTCTTGCCAGTTCTTCATATTGACAGTCATGGACTTCCCCTAGTGGTTCAAAGAGCGGGTGTGGACGTCATTACCGCTCTGAATTTTAAAAAATCGGGACCGGCCCACCGGCCTGTCCCAGAAACGCAAGCGGTTTTAGACGCGGCGCCGTTTCGATGGGCGAACACCATTGTGCGGGATCGGCGTGACGTCACGGATCGAGGTGATCGTGAAACCAACAGCCTGAAGTGCACGAAGAGCGGATTCACGACCGGAGCCGGGACCTTTCACTTCGACTTCGAGAGTCCGCACACCATGGTCTGCGGCTTTCTTGCCAGCGTCTTCTGCTGCAACCTGAGCGGCATAAGGTGTCGACTTGCGAGAGCCCTTGAAACCCATCATGCCTGCCGAGGACCAGCTTATCGCATTGCCCTGGGCATCGGTGATGGTGACCATCGTATTGTTGAAAGTGGCATTGACGTGCGCTACGCCTGCCGAAATGTTTTTGCGCGCACTTTTCTTTATGCGCTGCGGTTCGCGTGCCATGTGATCAATTCCTACCTAATATCTTGAAGATACTTGCCAGAAGACAAGTCTTATTTCTTTTTGCCAGCAATCGCCTTGGGCTTGCCTTTACGGGTGCGTGCATTGGTATGCGTACGCTGTCCGCGAACGGGAAGGCCCTTACGGTGACGCAGGCCGCGATAGCAGGCCAGATCCATCAAACGCTTGATGTTCATTGCAACTTCACGACGCAGATCGCCTTCGACCGTATGTTCGGCGTCGATCGTTTCACGAATGTGCAAAATTTCCTGATCGGTGAGATCCTGAACCCGGCGGGTCGGATCAATCTTCAGTTTTTCAACAATTTCAGCCGCAGCCGTGCGTCCGATACCGTGAATGTAGGTAAGCGCAATGATTACGCGCTTGTTAGTGGGGATATTTACCCCAGCAATACGTGCCAATATATTTCTCCATGCTCCACAGGGACCGATTCGCCGGGACCTATCTCATAGCCAAGTCGTTAAAAACACACCCGAAACGCACAAAACCAGCGCGCACCACAAAGGGTGTTGCCGGTTCAAATTGGTTTCGAATGAAGCCGAAATAGGGAGAAACGCTGCGACTGTCAACACTGGAATAGCCGCAAAACCAGCTATTCCCTGCCAGCGCGAGACACTGCCCTGTGTAACCAGATAAGGAGCGAGGTCAAATGTTCGATCTCCGTTTTCCGGCATAGCGATGCATATGTCAGCTGGCCCGTGCCGGACTGATCGGCAATCATCCCCTTTGACGATCGCTGGCGCAGGCTGGACAAGCGACGCGCCCGGTGCGCGTTCCTGCTTCGCTTTGCCGCCAAAATGCACTAGCGTTCGCCGCATCATAACGGGGACATTCATTGACCAACAGAGACAAGCATGACCTGTTCGCAATCGGCGGGCAGACGATTGAACCGGGAAAGACCGGCGATATTGCCATTCCGATCAGCGATCTCTCGGCCGGGATGCAGGCCAATATGGAAGTGCGCGTCTTTCACGGCAAACGCGCCGGACCGACCATCTTTGTCAGCGCGGCGATCCACGGCGACGAAATTATCGGCACCGAAATCATCCGCCGGGTGATGAAGAAACTCCATCCCTCGCGCATGGCCGGGACGGTTATCTTCGTACCAGTGGTCAACATGTTCGGTTTCATCACCCACAGCCGCTACCTGCCCGACCGCCGCGACCTCAACCGGTCCTTTCCGGGCACCGAGCGGGGCTCGCTCGCCTCGCAGCTGGCCAATATTTTCACCACCGAGATTATCGATCGCTGCACGCTTGGCATCGATATCCACAGCGCCGCGCAGCATCGCTATAATCTGCCGCAGATCCGCATCGCCTCGGGCAATGCCGAGCTCAAGGAACTGGCGCTCGAATTCGGGCCGCCGGTCGTCATCGAGGCAGACTTGCGCCCCGGCTCGCTGCGCGCGCTGGCCCGCGACGCCGGCGTCGACATGCTGCTCATGGAAGCCGGCGAAGCCCTGCGCTTCGACGAGTTTTCCGTCCTGACCGGGGTCAACGGTATCTTGCGGGTGCTCAAGAAACTGGAGATGATCGAAACCAAGCGGCTCGGCAAACGCGGCGCACCGCCTGCCCGGGCGACCCGCACGGTCTGGCTGCGCTCGACCCGGGGCGGCATCTGCCGGCTGGCCTCACCCTCCGGCAGCAAGGTCCACAAGGGCGACACCGTCGCCTCGATCAGCGATATATTCGGCGACGGCGAAGAGGCGATCCTCTCCCCGGTCGACGGCATCGTCATCGGCCACAGCAATCTGCCGGTGGTCAACCAGGGCGACGCGCTGCTCCATATCGCTGAAGTGCGGATTTTCGATACGGTGAGCGAAAGGCTGGAGCGGATCGAGGGCGAGATCACCAGCAACCAGTTGCTCGACGAGGATGAGGTTATTTAGGCAGGCGGAAGCTTGGCGTTCGTTGGTCCGCCGGGTCTTGCCTTGGCTCCGGCGGACTGATCGACGGCGGCGTCAGGCCTAGCCCTTGCCGCGCGTCTTGGTCTTCCCGGGCTTGGCATTCTTCTCGATAAATTCGATGATCAGGCCCGCTACATCCTTGCCGGTGGCGTTTTCAATGCCTTCGAGCCCGGGCGAGCTGTTCACTTCCATGATCACCGGACCATGGTTGGAGCGCAACATGTCGACGCCGCAGACATTCAGGCCCATATGCTTGGCCGCACGGACCGCGGTCGAACGTTCTTCCGGCGTAATCTTCACGATCTGGGCGCTGCCGCCGCGATGCAAGTTGGAGCGGAAATCGTCCGGTGCACCGGTGCGCTTCATGGCGGCGACCACTTTGCCGCCCACGACCAGCGCGCGGATGTCGGTGCCGCCGGCTTCCTTGATGAATTCCTGTACCAGGATGTTCACGTTGGCGCCGCGGAAGGCCTCGATCACAGACTTGGCGCTCGACATGGTCTCGGCGAGCACCACACCGATGCCCTGGGTGCCTTCGAGCAATTTGATGACAACCGGCGGGCCGTTGACGGCCTTGATAATTTCCTCGGCCTGCTTCGGATCATTGGCATAAGCGGTCAGCGGCAAGCCGAGCCCGTATTTGGCCAGGATCTGCATCGACCGCAGCTTGTCCCGGCTACGGCCGATCGCCACGCTTTCGTTCAGCGGCCAGACCCCGGCCATCTCGAACTGCCGAACCACGGCGGTGCCATAGTTGGTGATAGATGCGCCAATCCGCGGGATCACGGCCTCATAGCCTTCCAGCGTTGCCCCGTCATAGGTGATCGTCGGCCGATGGCTGGCGATGTTCACCGTGCAACGGGTTGTGTTCAATATGTCGAGCGTGTGGCCACGCTCTTCCGCTGCCGCAACAAACCTCTTGTGCGAATAAAGGTTCGGATTACGGGCGAGCATGGCGATTTTCATAAATTATCTTTCCTGGTGCCGGCCCAGCATCCAGCGCTTGGCGCTGTTGACGAGGAAGCCCCGCTTGAGCGCCCGGCGTCCTATCAGGACCGGGAATATCATTGATTGCCGATTGGCAAGAGTCATATGCCCGACCCACTCCAGTGGTCCGAGCTTCATGACCGTTTCTATCACATAACGGGTTTGCATGACACCATTGCTACTCTTTATTCTGCGCTGGCCGTAAACCAGCGCTTCGCAATGATAGTCGGCTGTGCCCGCACCCATCGGAATGGTGAAACGAACATAGGGCTGCCCGTCTTTTTCAAACGGCTTAATATGGGTGGCGTGGAGCGAGGAGGTCGCTGCGCCGGTGTCGACCTTGGCGTGGAGATTTCTGACCCCGAGGCCGGGGATGTCAATCAGCTCGCACCACCCGATTTCGCACGGCTCCCTGAGTTTTTTCGGGAGCGGTTTCACCTTCGGGATATTTGCTTGCGCCATCGACCGGATATCTGGCCGATGGCGCAATCTTGCGCAAGATAATTATAGTCTAGACGACGCCGTAAGCGAGCATGGCATCGGCCACTTTCTTGAAGCCCGCGATATTGGCGCCCTTCACATAATCGACATAGCCGTCGCCCTGATCGCCATATTCGACGCATTTGCCGTGGATGCCCTGCATCAGTTCGGTCAGCATCTCGCCGAGCCGCTCGTGGTTCCAGCTGATCCGCTCGGCATTCTGGCTCATTTCGAGGCCGGAGACCGCGACGCCGCCGGCATTGGCCGCCTTGCCCGGTCCGTACATGATCTTCGCATCGTGGAAGACGTGGACGCCGTCCAGCGTGGTCGGCATGTTCGCGCCTTCCGATACGGCGACCACGCCATTGGCGACCAATTCCCTGGCTTCCTCTTCGTTGAGTTCATTTTGCGTCGCGCAGGGCAAGGCCAGGTCGCAGGGCACGCTCCAGGGGCGCTTGCCTTCATGATAGGATGCGCCGGTGAAATGATCGGTATAGTCGCTGATCCGGCCCCGCGTATGGGTCTTGTGGTGCTTGACCCAGTCGATCTTCTCCTGGTCGATGCCATCGGGATCATGGATGAAGCCGCCGCTGTCCGACAGCGTCAGGACCTTGCCGCCCTGTTTGGTGATCTGCTCGGCGGCATGGGTCGCGACATTGCCGGAACCGGAGATCACCGCTGTCTTGCCGGCGATCGCGTCATTGCGGTGCTTGAGCATATTTTCCATGAAATAGACCGCGCCGTAGCCGGTCGCTTCGGGCCGCATCTGCGAGCCGCCATATTCGATGCCCTTGCCGGTCAGCACGCCTTCCCAGCGGTTGGTGATCCGCTTGTACTGGCCGAACATATAGCCGATCTCGCGCCCGCCCACGCCGATGTCGCCGGCAGGGACATCCGTGTCCGGTCCGATATGGCGATAGAGCTCGGTCATGAACGACTGGCAGAAGCGCATGACTTCGGCGTCAGACTTGCCCTTGGGGTTGAAATTTGCACCGCCCTTGCCGCCACCCATCGGCAGTCCGGTCAGCGCGTTTTTGAATGTCTGCTCGAAGGCGAGGAATTTCAGAACGCTCTCGGTTACGCTGGGGTGGAAACGGATGCCGCCCTTATAGGGGCCGATGGCATTGTTGTTCTGGACGCGGAAACCGCGCTGAACCCGGATGCAGTGATTGTCGTCTTCCCAGCAGACGCGAAAGGATACGACCCGGTCGGGTTCGGCTATCCGCCGCAAAATCTGTGCGCTGTGATAGGCTTCCTTGTCCTCGATGAAATCGAAAATATCCATCGCGACTTCCTGCACCGCCTGACAAAATTCAGGTTGGCCCGGATTGCGTTTCTTGACGCCCTCCATGAAAGTCGGAAAATCTACATGATCGGAAACGGCCATCGTCTACCCCCTCTTATATTCAATATCGGTACGACCCGTTTCCCCGTGGACGACGCATTCGAGTCGCCAACAGGAGGAATACACAATAGAACTATTAGTCGGGCTAGGTAAAGTGTTGATATTGAGCCGAAATCAGGGCGTATCTTCGGTCTCTTCATCGATCGGAGCGGTGGAATCCGCCGGAGCCTCTTCCCCGGCGTCCTCCGGTTCGCCGAATAATGCTGACAGCCGCTGCAACTGCTCACCGATTACGCCGTCCACCGCAGGAGCGATCTGGTCGACGGGAAACTCCATATAGCCACCCACTTTATAGGTGAACCGGACCACGGTCTTGTCGGCCTGCGGCTGCAGCAACATGGTCAGCGTGGCGGTTACCGCTTCACCCTGCAGCGGGCCTAGCGCCCCCGATAGCCGCAGCATTTTGTGGTTGCGCGCATAGATCACGCGCATGTGCTGGACGCTGCCCTCGGAGCTCTTGATATTGTCGTCCGAGGTCGTCCGGATCAGCTCGCAAAAGCAACCGCCGGCCTGGGGCACGAGATAGAAATTCGCGGCATCGCCGGACCAGCTGTGATCGGGATTCCAGTAACGGGATGGCGCGATCATCGCCTTCCAGACAGATTCGCTGTCGCCGGCTATCACCGTCTGGTGCTGTACGGTGAAGCCATTGTCGGCCGTGTTGGTTACCTCGGCCTGCGCGGCGGTCATGCTGCAAAGCGCCGCCATTCCCCATATTGCGTGAAATGCCGGCTTGGCCATGACCCTGTCCCCCCTCGGATTACTTCAAAGCGACAGCGCCGCCTCGATTGCTTCGTTGACTTCCGCCATGCTGCCCATGCCGTCAACCTTGCGGACGATGCCGCGTTTTTCGTAGATCGGCAAGATCGGTGCCGTCTTCGCGCGATATTCCTGCATGCGGGTGCGCACGGTTTCTTCATTGTCGTCGGGGCGCCGCTTGAATTCGCTGGAGCCACAAACGTCGCAGACGCCTTCAACCGCTGGCTTCTTGAAGATTTCGTGATAGCCTTCGCCGCATTTCCCGCAGGTGAAGCGCCCGACGATACGTTCGACCAGCGCGTCTTCGTCGACACCCAGCTCGATAACATGGGACAAAGTACGGCCTCTTTCGGCCAATATTTCGTCCAGCGATTCAGCCTGCGCGGCGGTCCGGGGATAGCCGTCAAAAATAACGCCCTTTTCCGAACCAAGCTCGTCCAGCTTGTCGCCGATTATGCCGGAAACCACTTCATCGGGAACCAGCGCCCCGGCATCCATCAGCGCCTTGGCCTTCTTGCCGACTTCGGTGCCGGCCTTTACCGCTGCACGCAGCATGTCACCCGTGGACAGTTGGACCATGCCATGTTCATCTTCGAGACGACTGGCCTGGGTCCCCTTCCCGGCACCCGGCGGTCCCAACAAAATAATGTCCATGATTGTCCCCTGAAAATTATGATGAGTCTGAACTGCTGGGCTATCTAGCGTTTACGCCGACCACCCTTGAGTTTGGCTTTCTTGAGCAGATCACCATATTGCAGCGCCAGCAAATGGCTCTGAATCTGTGTGACCGTGTCGACGGTGACATTGACGACGATCAACAGGCTGGTGCCGCCGAGGAAGAAGATCGGCAGACTGGTCTGGGCCATGACATATTCCGGCAGGACACAGACAAAGGCCAGATAGGCTGCGCCGACCACGGTGATGCGGGTCAGAACATAATCAAGATAATCAGCGGTATTCTTGCCCGGACGGATACCCGGAACAAAACCGCCATTCTTCTTGAGATTCTCTGCCGTCTCTTCCGGGTTGAAGACAACCGCGGTGTAGAAGAAGCAGAAGAAGATGATGCCGGCGGCATAGAGCGCCATGTAGAGCGGCTGGCCATGGGCCAGATACTGGTTCAAGGAGATGACAAAATCGCCAAACCATGTTTCGCCGGCGGTCGCATTGCCGGCAAACTGGCTGACCGTCAGCGGCATCAGCAAGAGCGAGGATGCGAAGATCGGCGGGATCACGCCTGCGGTATTCACCTTGAGCGGCAAATGGCTGCGGTCGGCCTGCATGACACCATGCTGGGTGGCACGTTTCGGATATTGGATCAGCACCCGTCGCTGGGCGCGTTCCATAAAGCTGATGAACAGCACCAGACCGGCCACCATCGCAATCAGTCCGACGATCGTCAGCGCGCTGATCGAACCGGTGCGGCTGCCTTCCATGAGGTTGGCGACAAAAGTCGGCATCTGCGCGACAATACCGGCCATGATGATCAGCGAGATACCGTTGCCGATACCGCGGCTAGTGATCTGCTCACCCAGCCACATCAGGAAGAGCGTACCACCAACCAGACTGATAACAGCGCCGATACGGAACATATAGCCGGGCTCGACCACAGCCTGCAGGCCGGATTGGGAAGCGAAGCTTTCCAGACCTACGGCAATGAAATAGCCCTGGACGGCGGTCAGGCCAACCGTGCCGTAGCGGGTATATTGATTGAGCTTCTTGCGTCCGGATTCGCCTTCTTTCTTGACCGCGGCCAGGGTCGGCGACAGCGCCGCCGCAAGCTGGACGACGATCGAAGCGGTAATATAGGGCATGACGCCCAGCGCGATCAGGCTCATCCGTTCCAGCGAACCGCCGGAAAATGTATTGAAAATGTCGAGAACGCCGCCGCGGGTCTGATCGTAGAGATCAGCCAGAACAACCGGATCCACGCCAGGCAGCGGAACAAAGCTGAGCAGACGGAAAATAACGAGCGCGCCAAGCGTAAACCAGATGCGTTTCCGCAATTCGGTCGCTTCGCCAAATTTTGCCAGGTTGAGATTCGCTGCGACCTGATCGGCTCTTGATGCCATGCTTGACTTCCCTGCCCACTATTAGTTTGCAACGCGCCCCTGCGGAGGCAGAGGCCCATCTCCAACTATTGCGACTTGTTGCAATCTCCGGAGATGAATAGCTGCGTGTGCAACTATGCAACCCGCCCCATATCGGATGTTAATGCATCAAAAACAAGGGGCCAGAAAAAGAGGCGCTAAAACTAGCGCCTCTCGAAGATCAATCGTTCTTTTTCGCCTTGTTAGCGGCTTTTTTCTCGCGCGCTGGCTTGGAAGCTACAGCCTTTTTCTCGCCCTTGGGCCGGCGCTCGCCACCCGCTGGAAGAATTTCGACCTTGCCGCCCGCTTTTTCGACCGCTGCAACAGCAGCTTTCGAAGCACCGGCAACGGCGATCGTGATTTTGGACTTCAGTTCACCCTTGGCAAGCAGACGAACGCCGTCCTTGCCGCCACGAGCGAGACCAGCAGCCTTCAGGGTTGCGTGATCGATCGTGCCTTTGCCGTCGAGGCTTTTGCTGTCGAGGAACTTCTGGATCATGCCCAGGTTCACTTCCGCATAGTCGGTACCGAACGGGTTGTTGAAACCACGCTTCGGAAGACGCATGTGGAGCGGCATCTGGCCGCCTTCAAATCCGTTGATCGAAACACCGGAACGGGATTTCTGGCCCTTTTGGCCACGTCCGCCGGTCTTGCCTTTGCCCGAGCCAATGCCGCGGCCAATACGCATGCGCGACTTGCGCGCGCCTTCATTGTCTTTAAGTTCGTTCAGTTTCATGTCTTGTACTCGCTTTCGCTTTTATTCGCACGGAAGTCCGGGATATTATCCTTCGAGAACTTCCACCAGATGATGTACCTTGCCGATCATGCCGCGGACTTCAGCGGTATCTTCCAGTTCGGAAACACGGTGCATCTTGTTGAGGCCGAGACCGATCAGCGTCTTGCGCTGCGATTCCGGACGACGGATCGGTGAACCGATCTGCTTGATCTTAATTTTCGCCATCAAAATTACTCCGTAACTGCCGCGGCATCTGCTGCCACTTCAGCAGCCGAACCACCGGCACGTGCAAGCAGGTCGGTCACTTTCTTGCCGCGACGCTGGGACACGGCCTTCGGGCTGGACTGATCGGCCAGTGCGGCAAAAGTTGCGCGGATCATGTTGTAGGGATTGGCTGTACCATTCGACTTGGTCACAACGTCGGAAACGCCGAGGCTTTCGAAAACGGCACGCATTGGACCACCGGCAATGATACCGGTACCCGGAGGCGCCGAACGTACGGTCACGTTACCCGCGCCGAAGTGGCCAGTGCCATCATGATGCAGCGTGCGGCCTTCGCGAAGCGGTACACGAACCATCGATTTCTTTGCAGCAGCGGTTGCCTTGGTAATAGCTTCCGGCACTTCGCGCGCCTTGCCCTTGCCGAAGCCGGCCCGGCCCTTGCCGTCGCCGACAACAACCAATGCTGCGAAACCGAAGCGCTTACCGCCCTTAACAGTCTTGGAAACGCGGTTGATGTGAACCAGTTTCTCGATCAGCTCTTCGCCGCCGTCATTATTGTTGCCACGGCCGCCGCGATTGTTGCGTCCGCCGCCACGATTGTCACGACCGCCACCGCGGTTGTCACGATTGCCACCGCCACGGTTTCCACCGCGCGACTGACGCTCCGGACCACCGGTTTTGGCTTCGGGTGCTACAGCTGCTTCAGGCTGATTGCCTTCGCCAGTTGTACCCGGCTGTGCCGCGCCTTCTGGTGTTGTTTTTTCATCAGCCATATTAAAACTCCAATCCGCCTTCACGTGCTGCGTCGGCCAGAGCCTTCACACGTCCGTGAAACAGGAACCCGCCACGGTCAAAAATTACTTCTTTAACGCCCGCCTTCTTGGCAGCTTCGGCAACGCGCTTGCCGACATCGGCCGCGGCTTTGCTATCCGCACCGGTTTTGACTTTGGACGCTTTGTCGATGGTCGAAGCGGAAGCCAGCGTTTTGCCCTCGGCATCGTCGATAACCTGGGCATAGATGTGCCGGCTCGTGCGATGCACGGACAAACGAGGCTTTGAGAGCCCGCGCTTCCGCAATTTGCTGCGTACGCGTTGCTGGCGCCGTTTGAACTGAGAAATATTCGCCATGGCTTATTTCTTCTTCCCTTCTTTGCGGAAAATATATTCGCCGCGATATTTGATGCCCTTGCCCTTATACGGTTCGGGCTTGCGCCAGCGCCGGATTTCGGCAGCGACCTGGCCAACTTGCTGTTTGTCCATGCCGGTGATTTCGATCGTCGTCTGGTCAGGCGTCTTGATCTCGATGCCGTCCGGGATCGCGAAATTCACGTCATGGCTGTAACCGAGTTGCAGGTTCAGGTTCTTGCCCTGAGCCGCCGCACGATAACCAACGCCGTTGATTTCCAGAACCTTGGTGAAGCCGGAGGTTACACCGTCGACCAGATTCTGGACCAGCGTGCGCTGCATTCCCCAGAATGCACGAGCGGTTTTCGACTTGTTTGCTGGCTTGACCAGCAATCCACCGTCGCCCAGTTCGTAAGTCAGGTCGTCAACCATCGGGGTCGAAAGCTCGCCCTTGGGTCCTTTGACCTTGACCAGACCATCTTCCATCACGGCGGTGACGCCGTCCGGAATAGCCACAGATTTTTTGCCAATACGGGACATGATTAGAATACCTCAGCCAGTACTTCGCCGCCGACCTTCGCCTGACGCGCTTCCGCGTCAGAGAGAACACCTTGTGGCGTCGATACGATTGTTATGCCCAAGCCGTTGCGAACCCGTGGCAGATCTTCCGAACCGCTATAGACGCGACGACCAGGCTTTGAAACACGGGCCACGTGGCGAATTGCCGGCTGACCTTCAAAATATTTCAGTTCAATCCGCAGACCGGGGTGCTTGTTGACCTCTTCTTCGCTGTAGCCACGAATATAACCTTCGCGCTGCAACACTTCGAGGACGGCACCACGCAATTTGGACGCAGGCGTTACGACGCTGTCCTTGCGTGCCTGTTGTCCGTTACGGATACGGGTGAGCATGTCACCCAAGGGATCGGTAAAAGCCATATTATCTCTCCCTTACCAGCTTGATTTCGTTACGCCGGGAATCAGACCTTTATTGGCCATGTCTCTCAGCTCGATGCGGCACAGGCGGAACTTGCGGTAATAGCCGCGCGGACGTCCTGTGGTTTCACAGCGGTTGCGCACGCGGGTTGGATTCGCGTTGCGCGGAATTTCCGCCATTTTCAGGCGCGCCATCAGCCGTTCGGTCTCGTCGAGAGACTGATCCGATGCCATCGCCTTCAGTTTCGCATAACGGCCGGCGTATTTCTTCACCATCCGTTTGCGTTTTTCGTTTCTGTTAATGGAACTCAGTTTCGCCATGACTTAAGTTCTCGTCCTTCCGTATAATGAAGCGCGCTTACGCGGCTTCTTTTTCTTCCGATTGTTCCTCTTTGGGGAACGGGAAACCGAACAATGCCAGAAGCGCACGCGCCTCGTCGTCTGTTTTTGCTGTAGTCGTCACAATCACGTCCATGCCGCGGACAACGTCGATGTTGTCATAGGCGATCTCGGGGAAAATGATCTGCTCTTTCAGGCCCATGGCAAAATTGCCGCGTCCGTCAAAGCTTTTCGGATTCAGACCCCTGAAATCCCGGATGCGAGGCATGGCAACGGTAACCAGACGATCGATAAATTCGTACATCCGTTCCCGGCGCAGATTGACCTTGCAGCCAATCGGCATGCCTTCACGCAATTTGAACGTCGCGATCGAGTTTTTCGCCTTGGTGATCACTGGCTTCTGGCCGGCAATCAATTCCATTTCGGCTGCAGCGGTCGCAACTTTCTTCTTGTCCTGACTACCTTCGCCAACACCCATGTTGATGGTAACCATGGTGATCCGAGGAACTTCCATGGCGTTGCTGTAGTTGAACTTTTCCTGCATCGCCTTGACGATTTCATCGTCATATTTCTTGCGCATGCGAGGGATATATTTTTTATCAGCCATCGACTTTCTCCCCGGACTTTACAGCGATCCGCTGCATCTTTCCGTCTTCTGTCTTTTCAAATCTGACGCGTGTCGGCTTGCCGTCTTTCGGATCCGCCACAGCGACTTTGCTGATGTGCATCGCCGCTTCGCGCCGCTCGAGACCACCCTGGGGATTGGCCTGGGTCGGTTTGCGGTGGCGCACAGCAATGTTCACGCCGGAAACGATGACCTTGTCATCTTTCGGCATCACCTTGGTGACTTCACCCGACTTGCCCTTGTCCTTGCCGGACAGGATCACGACGGTATCGCCTTTTTTGATCTTTGCATTGGCCATTTTAGAGCACCTCCGGCGCTAGGCTGATGATTTTCATATGCTTTTTCGCACGCAGTTCACGAACCACGGGGCCAAAAATACGGGTGCCGATTGGCTCCTGGTTGTTGTTCACCAAAACCGCAGCATTGCTGTCGAACCGAATGACCGATCCGTCCTTGCGACGAATGTCCTTCTTGGTACGAACGATCACCGCACGGTGAACGTCGCCCTTCTTGACCTTGCCGCGCGGCGCTGCTTCCTTGATCGACACGACAATGATGTCGCCGACGCCGGCAAAGCGACGCTTCGAGCCGCCCAGCACCTTGATGCACTGCACGCGTTTGGCGCCGCTATTGTCAGCGACCTCCAGGTTCGATTGCATCTGGATCATGGATCCAATTCCTTCTTCATATACCCGGCGAGCCGGACGTTTCCTACTTCGTCACCCCGGCAGACCCGGGATATTCTAAACTATTCGGCGGCTGGCGTAGCTTCGGCTTTTTCTTCTGCCGCTGGCTTCACTGGCGCCTTGACCTTTTCGTCCTTCGGATCGCTGGCCGTAATCTCGCTGACCGTCGGTGTCGCAACACCGGCTGCTGCGCCGACCCGCTCCAGAACTTTCCAGGTCTTCAGCTTGGAAATCGGACGGGTTTCTTCAATCCGTACGGTTTCGCCGAGGCTGATTTCGTTCTTCTCATCATGCGCATGATATTTTTTCGAGCGCCGGATGATTTTTCCGTAAAGCGGGTGCTTCACCTTGCGTTCGACATTGACGACAACTGTCTTGTCGCCCTTGTCTGACACGACCGTGCCGGTGAGAATACGTTTTGGCATATCGGTTCCTTACGCCTTAGCTTCTGCGGGAGCGGCGCTTGCACGCTCGGCCTGCAATGTTTTGATCCGGGCGATCGTGCGACGCACTTCCCGCGTCCGGCTTGGTTTTTCGAGCTGATTGGTCGCAGCCTGGAAGCGCAGGTTAAATGCCTCGCGCTTCAGTTCGCCCAGTTCGGTCTCGAGCTGATCGTCGGTTTTGGTCCGCAAATCTTCAGTTTTCATGCTCATCTAGCTTAACCTTCCAGATGTGACGTATCGCCGAGGCGGGCCACAACCTTTGTCTTGATCGGGAGCTTCATCGCTGCCCGCTCGAAAGCGATCGCTGCAATCGGTCCGGGAACACCGTCCAGTTCGAACAGAATCCGGCCCGGTTTTACCCGCGCAGCCCAATATTCTACCGAGCCCTTACCCTTACCCTGACGAACTTCGGCAGGCTTCTTGGATACTGGCACATCCGGGAAAATCCGGATCCACAACCGGCCCTGACGCTTGATGTGACGCGTGATCGCACGGCGAGCCGCCTCGATCTGACGCGCGGTAATCCGGTCAGGTTCCATGGCTTTCAGGCCATAGCTACCGAAATTCAGGGTAGAGCCACCTGGCGCTTTGCCTTTAATCCGGCCTTTGAAAGCCTTGCGGAATTTATGTTTCTTGGGTTGCAGCATGATGCTCTACCTATTCCTCAAAAATCAACGTTGGTGCTGCGGACGGACGCCGGAAGTCTGCGCTTCGACATTCAACCGATCCTGAGCCATCGGGTCGTGACCCAATATCTCGCCTTTAAAAATCCATACCTTGATACCGATGATGCCGTAAGCGGTCAGCGCTTCATATTCGGCATAATCGATATTGGCGCGCAGCGTGTGCAACGGAACGCGGCCTTCACGATACCATTCAACGCGGGCAATTTCTGCTCCGCCCAGACGGCCACCGCAAACAATCTTGATGCCTTCGGCACCGAGACGCAGAGCGGACTGAACCGCACGCTTCATCGCGCGACGGAAAGCAACGCGGCGGATCAGCTGATCACCAATGCCCTGCGCTACCAGCTTCGCATCGACTTCCGGCTTGCGGATCTCAACGATGTTCAGCGAAACGTCACCGGACGACATGTCGCTCAGCTTGCGACGCAGCTTTTCAATATCCGCGCCTTTCTTGCCGATGATCACACCGGGGCGAGCAGCATAGATGGAAACGCGGCAGGTCTTGGCCGGACGCTCGATCACAACCTTCGAAATCGCTGCCTGTGGCAGGTTTTCAAAGATATATTTGCGCATCTTGATGTCTTCCATCAAGAGATCGCCATAGTTGGAACCTTCCGCATACCAGCGGCTGTCCCAGGTCCGGTTGATCTGCAGGCGAAGCCCGATAGGATTACTCTTTTGACCCATGGTTACGCCTCTTCCTCTTCATGCTCGCGCACGACGATGCGGACGCGGCTAAATGGCTTGATAATCTTGGCTGAACGACCACGCGCACGCGCCTTCCAGCGCTTCATCGTGATTGACTTGCCGACGCTCGCTTCGTGAACGATCAATGCGTCAACATCCAGATTGTGATTATTCTCGGCATTGGCGATAGCTGAAGCGAGAACCTTGCTGACATCCTTGGCCATCGACTTCTTCGAGAAGGACAGGATGTTCAGAGCGTCTTCCGCTTTCTTGCCACGGATCAGCTGTGCAACCAAGTTGAGCTTCTGGGCAGAACCACGGATGGAATTGCCTACAGCCAAAGCTTCATTGTCGCCAACACGGCGGGGTGATGATGCCTTACCCATTATTTCTTGCCTTTTTTGTCAGCGCCATGGCCATAGAAGTTACGCGTTGGTGCGAACTCGCCAAGCTTGTGACCGACCATGTCTTCATTCACGGAAACCGGAATGAATTTCTGACCGTTGTAAACGCTGAAGGTCAGGCCGACGAAATCAGGCAAAACGGTAGAACGACGCGACCAGGTCTTGATCGGCGCACGTGCATTGTTTTCCTGCGCAGTCTGCGCTTTTTTCAGCAGGTGGAGGTCAACAAATGGACCTTTTTTGATGGAACGAGCCATGCTTACCTCTTCTTCTTCGCGTGACGCGACCGGATGATCATCTTGTCAGTCGATTTGTTGCTACGGGTACGAGCACCCTTGGTCGGCTTGCCCCATGGGGTAACCGGATGACGACCACCGGAAGTCCGGCCTTCACCACCACCATGCGGGTGATCGACTGGGTTCTTCGCAACACCGCGGGTAAGAGGACGACGTCCCTTCCAGCGGGTGCGGCCTGCCTTGCCGAAATTCTGGTTCGAATTGTCCGGGTTGGAAACCGCGCCAACGGTCGCCATGCAATCGGAACGAAGATAGCGCTGCTCACCGCTTTTCAGGCGAACAATGACCATGCCGCGGTCACGACCGACGATCTGGACATAAGCACCGGCCGAACGGGCGATCTGGCCGCCCTTGCCTGGCTTCATTTCGACATTGTGGACGATCGTGCCAACCGGCATCTGCGACAGCAACATGGCGTTGCCGGGCTTCACGTCGGTCTTCTTGCCGGCAATGACGCTGTCGCCAACGTCGAGACGCTGTGGCGCAAGAATGTAAGCCAGCTCGCCGTCTTCATATTTGATCAGCGCGATAAAGGCGGTGCGGTTCGGATCATATTCGAGCCGTTCAACCGTAGCAGCCATATCCCACTTGCGCCGCTTGAAATCGACGAGACGATATTTCTGCTTGTGACCGCCGGCGATGCCACGCGAAGTGACATGACCCTTGTTGTTCCGGCCACCCGTCTTGTTCTTGCCTTCGACAAGCTTCTTGACGGGCTTGCCTTTCCACAGGCCGCTCTTGTCGACCAGGATAAGACCACGCCGGGCGGGGCTTGTCGGTTTATAGGATTTTAATGCCATGTGCCCTTAAACTCCCGTGGTGATGTCAATGGTCTGGCCTTCGGCCAACGTGACAACAGCCTTCTTGATGTCATTGCGAGTGTAGGGACGACCCTTCCACTTCTTGGTCTTGCCCTTTTGCACCAACGTGTTGACGTTTTTGACTTTGACATCAAACAACGCCTCGATGGCCGCCTTGATCTGCGGCTTGGTCGCGGTGTTCGCAACCTTGAATACCACAGCATTATGTTCGCTGAGCAAGGTCGATTTCTCGGTGATGTGCGGGCCGACAATTACGTCATAATGACGAATATCGACAGCTTCTTTTTTAGCCATTGAAGCGCGCCTCCAGCTTTTCTACCGCTGCGCGCGTCAGCACCAGGGTTTCATGGTTCAGAATGTCATAAACATTGGCACCGGCAGCTGGCATCACATTGACACGGGGAATGTTGTTCGAAGCCTTCGAGAAAGCGTCGTTAACAGAGTCACCGTCCATGATCAGGGCCGATTTGCCGAAACCGAGCTTTGCGATATTGGCCAGAAGCGCCTGTGTCTTGGCTTCCTTCAGTTCAATATTTTCAAGCACGATCAAATTGTCGTTCTTCAGCTTGTCGCTGAGCGCCATTTTCAGACCCAGAGCACGAACCTTCTTGTTCAGCGACGGGTTGAAATCACGCTTGCGGGCACCGTGGGCCTTACCACCGCCGATGAAGATAGGAGCACGACGATCGCCATGACGAGCTGTACCGCCGCCCTTCTGATTGCCGAACTTCTTGCCGGTACGGGCAACGTCCGAACGCTCGCGGGTCGGACGAGCCGTTCCGCGTGCCTTTTCGCGCTGCCAGTTGACGACGCGGTGAAGAATATCTGCGCGCGCTTCGATGCCGAACACGTCATCGTTCAATTCGATGTCGCCCTTGGCTTTCGCGTCGAGGGTTATCACTTTCAATTTCATGGCTTAGCCCTCCTTCC
This sequence comes from Sphingorhabdus sp. YGSMI21, assembly GCF_002776575.1. GTDB lineage: Bacteria > Pseudomonadota > Alphaproteobacteria > Sphingomonadales > Sphingomonadaceae > Parasphingorhabdus. The sequence goes on from NZ_CP022548.1 coordinate 248,932, forward strand.
CTGCGTCATCTGCAGCATCAGATTTCTCGTCAGCCGGCTTTTCTGCGGGAGCGTCGGCTGCTGCCGCTACTTCTGCATCGGTTGGACCGACTGGCGCTTCGATCGCTGCATCCGCTTCGATCATGCCTGCCGGCGCATCTTCGGTCGCCGTTTCATCCGCGTTGCGGCGCATGGCACCGGGGAATGGAACGCCTTCGGGAAGAGCAACCTTGACGGCGTCCTTAACCAGAAGCCAGCCACCCTTGGAACCGGGAACGCTGCCGCGTACGAAGATCAGGCCGCGAGCGGCGTCTGTACGGACGATTTCCAGATTTTGCTGGGTGCGATTGCGCGCGCCCATGTGACCGGCCATCTTCTTGCCCTTGAACACCTTGCCCGGATCCTGGTTTTGACCAGTAGAACCGTGGGCACGGTGAGAGATGGAAACACCGTGGGTTGCGCGCATACCGCCGAAACCCCAGCGCTTCATCGCACCGGCAAAGCCCTTACCCTGGGTAACGCCCTGGATATCGACCATCTGGCCGGCAATGAAATGGTCAGCAGTTACGGTAGCACCGATGGGGAGCAAAGCATCTTCGCTGTCGACCCGGAATTCGGCAACCCGTGCTTTTGGCTCAACTTCTGCCTTGGCAAAAGCTTCACGCTGCGGCTTGTTAACATTTTTCGCTTTACGGGCACCTGCACCAAGCTGAACGGCAAAATAGCCATCACGTTCCTGATTGCGGGCTCCAACAACCTGACATTCTTCCAGGGAAAGAACGGTAACCGGCACATGCCGTCCGTCTTCCTGAAACAAGCGGGTCATCCCCATTTTCTTCGCGATCACGCCTGTACGCACGATCAATCTCCTTCACAGAGGCCGAACGAACCATTTCGTCCGGCTTGCCAGCCCAAATTGTCATGCGTCACCCCGTCCGGGCTGTAATTGTTCCGGAAAGTCCGGAACGAGACGGAGGACGCTGCCCGGTTAAATCCGGCGGTATCCTGTCGTTTGTCCGATCTCCGCCTGGGCGGGGATCTCAAATCAATTGGCTCAGGCCAGCTTGATCTCGACATTTACACCAGCAGCGAGGTCGAGCTTCATCAAAGCGTCGACAGTCTGCGGCGTGGGCTGCACGATATCGAGCAGCCTTTTATAGGTCCGCACCTCGAACTGCTCACGAGACTTTTTGTCTACGTGCGGTCCGCGGTTAACGGTGAATTTTTCAATGTGCGTTGGCAAAGGTATCGGTCCACGGATCAGCGCGCCAGTGCGGCGTGCGGTGTCAGCGATATCGCCGGTCGCTTGATCGAGAACCCGATGATCGAATGCCTTCAAGCGAATGCGAATATTTTGCGTTTCCATGTACCTGTTACCAATGTCAAAGAGCCAAAAATAAACCGCCCCGATTTTCTAACGAAAAAGGCCGGAGCGGCGAAAAAACTGGCTGCCCGAATCACCGATCCGGGCAGCGAGGCGTTCCTATATTACTTTGTTACGTTGCTGACAACCCCTGATCCAACGGTACGTCCACCTTCGCGAATAGCGAAGCGGAGACCCGGATCCATAGCGATCGGAGCAATCAGTTTCACGCCGATGGTGACGTTATCACCAGGCATGACCATTTCGGTGCCTTCAGGAAGGATCACTTCGCCGGTCACGTCGGTCGTGCGGAAGTAGAACTGCGGACGATAGTTGGCGAAGAAAGGCGTATGACGGCCACCTTCGTCTTTCGACAGCACGTAAACTTCAGCCGAGAATTCGGTGTGCGGGGTGATCGAACCTGGCTTACAGAGAACCTGGCCGCGCTCAACCGAATCACGGTCAACGCCACGGATCAGGGCACCGATGTTGTCGCCAGCCTGACCGGAGTCGAGCAGCTTGCGGAACATTTCAACGCCGGTAACGGTGGTCTTCGTGGTATCCTTGATACCGACGATTTCGCATTCGTCACCAACATTCACAACGCCCGTTTCAACACGGCCGGTAACAACCGTACCACGACCGGAGATCGAGAACACGTCTTCGATCGGCATCAGGAATGCCTGGTCGACTGGACGCTCTGGCTGAGGAATGGCTTCGTCGACAGCTTTCATCAGCTCAAGAATCTTGTTCTTGCCGATTTCGTCGTCGCGGCCTTCCAGCGCAGCCAGGGCAGAACCGGATACGATTGGAATATTGTCGCCGTCGAAGTCGTAGGAAGACAGAAGCTCGCGGATTTCCATTTCAACCAGTTCGAGCAGCTCTTCGTCGTCGACCTGGTCAACCTTGTTCATGAAAACAACAAGCGCAGGAACGCCAACCTGACGAGCGAGCAGGATGTGCTCACGGGTCTGTGGCATCGGGCCGTCGGCAGCGTTAACCACGAGAATGGCGCCATCCATCTGCGCCGCACCGGTGATCATGTTCTTCACATAGTCAGCGTGGCCCGGGCAATCGACGTGCGCATAGTGGCGTGCTTCGGTTTCATATTCGACATGTGCGGTCGAAATGGTGATGCCGCGCTCGCGCTCTTCAGGAGCCTTGTCGATATTTGCGAAGTCCACTGCTGCACCGCCGGTGGTTTCAGCAAGAACCTTGGTGATCGCCGCAGTCAACGTCGTTTTACCATGGTCAACGTGACCGATGGTGCCGATGTTGCAGTGCGGCTTATTGCGCTCAAACTTCTCTTTAGCCATTTTATATTACCTCTGATTTTCTATCGTCTTGATAGTCTGCGCCGCGCTTTGGCGAGACTCTCTAATTCTGTCAACACCCTTTTGCCGGTCCGGGGAATTTCCCGCCGGACCTGAACAAAAGGAAAGCGCGTTACCTCGAAAAGGAGTGGCGATTAAGCCATTTTCTCCTTGATCTCTTCAGCCACATTGTTCGGCACTTCCTCGTAATGAGAGAATTGCATCGAATATTGCGCACGCCCCTGCGAGAAAGAACGCAATTCGTTCACATAGCCGAACATGTTGGCCAGCGGCACCATGGCGTCCACAGCCTGGGCGATACCGCGAGTGTCCGTACCCTGGATCTGGCCACGGCGGGAGTTGAGATCGCCGATCACGTCACCAAGATATTCTTCCGGTGTGATAACTTCAACCTTCATGATCGGTTCAAGCAGCTTGATGCCGGACTTCTGCGCCGCTTCGCGCATTGCTGCACGGGCTGCGATTTCAAAGGCCAGCGCCGAGCTGTCGACGTCATGGTAGGCGCCGTCATAGACACGGATGTTGAAGTCGATGATCGGGAAGCCGATCAGCGAACCGGTTTCAGCCGTTTCGCGCATGCCCTTTTCAACCGACGGGATATATTCCTTCGGAATATTACCGCCCTTGATTTCGTCTTCAAAGGTAATGCCCGATCCGCGCTCGCCCGGAGTGACTTCGAACTTGATACGCGCGAACTGGCCGGAACCACCGGACTGTTTCTTATGCGTATAATCGATGTCGACAGCCTTGCCGAGCGATTCGCGATACGCCACCTGCGGCGCACCGACATTGGCTTCGACCTTGAATTCGCGACGCATGCGATCGACGAGAATGTCGAGGTGAAGCTCGCCCATGCCCTTGATGATCGTCTGGCCCGATTCGTGATCGGTCGTCACGCGGAAGCTTGGATCCTCAGCCGCCAGGCGGTTCAGGGCAACGCCCATCTTTTCCTGGTCGGCCTTGGTCTTTGGCTCCACCGAAAGCTCGATAACCGGCTCGGGGAATTCCATCCGTTCCAGAATGATCGGGTTGGCCGGGTCACACAGCGTGTCACCGGTGGTGGTCGTTTTCATACCCGCCAGAGCAACGATGTCGCCTGCGAATGCCTCTTCAATGTCCTTACGGTCATTGGAGTGCATTTCGAGGATACGGCCGACTTTTTCCTTCTTGTCCTTGACCGAGTTCAGCAAGGTGCCCTTTTCCAGCTTGCCGGAATAGATGCGGCAGAAGGTCAGCGTGCCCACGAACGGATCGTTCATGACCTTGAACGCCAGCGCCGAGAACGGCTCGTCATCGGACGATGGCCGTGTATCTTCGGTTTCGCCGTCAAGCTTCACGCCCTTAATGGCCGGAACGTCGAGCGGGCTTGGCATATAGTCGACAACAGCGTCGAGCAGAGGCTGGACGCCCTTGTTCTTGAATGCGGAGCCGCACAGCACAGGCACGAAGCTCTGGTTCAGCGTGCCCTTGCGGATCAGCGCCTTCAGGGTCGCGACATCAGGCTCGTTGCCTTCGAGATATTGTTCCATGACATCATCGTCCTGCTCGACAGCAAGTTCGATGAGCTTCTCGCGATAGTCGGCAGCTTCGTCGACCATGTCCGCAGGAATTTCGCCATAGGTATATTCAGCGCCCAGATCTTCGTTCTTCCAGGTGATCGAACGCTGGTTGACGAGGTCGACCAGGCCAACCAGATCGGCTTCCATGCCGATCGGAAGATAGAGAACAGCCGGCGTCGCGCCGAGACGCTCTACAATCGAATCGACACAGAATTTAAAATTGGCGCCGGTGCGGTCGAGCTTGTTGATGAAGCACATCCGCGGCACTTTATATTTGTCAGCCTGGCGCCATACGGTTTCGGACTGTGGCTCCACGCCGGCAACGCCGTCAAAACAGGCTACCGCGCCATCGAGCACACGCAGCGAACGTTCGACTTCAATGGTGAAGTCAACGTGGCCCGGGGTGTCGATGATGTTGATCCGGTGCTCTGGCCCCTTGCGGTCTTCGGCATTCCAGAAACAGGTGGTCGCAGCGGAAGTGATGGTAATACCACGTTCCTGCTCTTGCTCCATCCAGTCCATCGTCGCCGCGCCATCATGCACTTCGCCGATCTTGTAGGACTTGCCCGTATAATACAAAATACGTTCGGTGGTCGTTGTTTTACCAGCGTCAATATGGGCCATAATGCCGATATTGCGATATCGTTCGAGCGGATGGCTGCGTGCCATAGTCTTTACTCCAGTATGTGGGGAACCAAATTCTGGCCGCCCTATAGTGAAATGGGCTGAACAATGCCAGCCCCGTGATTATCAAAATCTTGATATAGAGTCCGTTCGCACTGGGCTTGTCGAAGTGCCTCGATCGGGAATATGCTTCCCTGACGAGAAGCGCCCTTCGACAGGCTCAGGACGAACGGTCTAAACTTATACTACCAGCGGTAGTGAGCAAAGGCACGGTTGGCTTCCGCCATCTTGTGCGCATCTTCGCGCTTCTTCACCGCGTTGCCGCGATTGTTGGAAGCGTCCAGAATTTCACCCGACAGACGCGCTGCCATTGTGGTTTCGCTGCGGCCGCGAGCGGCAGAGATCATCCAGCGGATCGCCAGAGCCTGCGCACGTTCGGGACGCACTTCGACGGGAACCTGATAGGTCGCACCACCGACACGGCGGCTGCGGACTTCGATACCCGGCTTGATGTTGTTGAGCGCATCATGGAACAGTTGAAGCGGGTCTTTCTTGGCCTTGGCTTCAACGCTGTCAAATGCACCATAAACAATCCGTTCTGCGGTGGATTTCTTACCATCCATCATCAGGTTGTTCATGAATTTCGAAAGCACCAGATCCTTGAATTTCGGATCGGGCAGGATAACCCGTTTTTCGGGACGACGACGACGTGACATATATTATAACTCCGAAACTGAAACTATTTAGGACGCTTGGCGCCATATTTCGAACGGCTCTGCTTGCGGTCCTTGACACCCTGGGTATCGAGAACGCCGCGCAGGACGTGATAACGCACACCGGGAAGGTCGCGAACACGACCGCCGCGGATCAGGACAACACTATGTTCCTGAAGGTTATGACCTTCACCGGGAATATAGCTGATGACCTCGCGCTGGTTGGTCAGGCGAACCTTGGCAACCTTACGCAGAGCGGAGTTTGGTTTCTTTGGAGTCGTTGTGTAGACACGGGTGCAAACGCCACGTTTCTGTGGGTTGGCTTCCATGGCCGGCACCTTGGACTTCGTCTTCTGGGGCACCCGCCCTTTACGGACGAGCTGGTTAATCGTTGGCATAAAGTCTTCACCTTATAGTAGAAATGGTCCTGCATGATGCAGGGGTTACTCTCACCGCCCAATGTGGCGGCAAGTGTTTTGCCTATGTAAGTTTTCTGCGGCGTCGAGCGGAGCCCGAAGAAGCGGAAGCGCGGCCCTTAGACGGGATTCGGGCTTGGGTCAAGGGTGTGGGTGTATGCTTACCCAACAGAAACTCAGAGCTTTTCGAAAAGTGAAAAATACAATAACATAGTAATAACAAGCAGAAGAGAAACCAATGACCTTTCAAAACCTTTTGATATCACAACTATTGGTCAACCCCGCCAATGATCGTCATGGAGAACTGCGTGATGAGAGCGCTGCTATTGACGAACTTTTTAGGTCACATGATGTGCGAATGCGCGCATTGGCACGTGACGTTGTCGCTGAGAGTAGGATATTCGACCCTCCCCTTGTTATGCTTCATGACGAACGATACGTAGTTTTTGACGGCAACCGCAGGGTCACCTGCATGAAACTTCTACGTGAACCCGATCGCGCACCAACCGATGAACTGATTCAATTTTTTCGTCAGCTTAGAGATCAATGGGATGGACGGTTCCCATCGCGAATGGCCTGCCAAGTAGAAAATGACCGTGAAACCATCGACGACATTCTATTTCGCCGACATACCGGCACTCAAGGTGGCGTTGGTCAAATTGGCTGGGACAATCGAGCCAAAACAAATTTCGTTGAACGGACTGGCCGTGATGGTCCGGTTAATGTTGGCGCTGCTGTAGAAGAATTGCTGACAGAAGAAGAGCTACTGCCGGAAGAGCGGATTCCATGGTCCACTCTATCTCGATTGCTCTCTTCTGAGCAATTCAGAAACCGAGCCGGGATTTCGATTTTGGGGCGAGAGTTTCGATTAACTCACGAACGGGGCCCGGTCCTGAGAGGTCTTCAACGAATTGCTGAAGACTTAGGTTCAGGACCTATTAAATAGCTTGCATGATTGGTAGAAGGTTGATTCAATGGTGGCATCAAAGGAGGTGCCGCTGATGAGTGATCTGTTTATGTTGAGCAAGGCGCAGATGCGCCGGATAGAGCCATATTTCCCGTTATCGCACGGAGTTCCGAGAGTTGATGACCGGCGTGTATTGAGTGGCATTGTCTTCGTGATCCGTAATGGGTTGCGTTGGCGCGATGCCCCTGCAGCCTATGGCCCTCATAAGACGATCTATAATCGCTTTATCCGCTGGAGCCGTATGGGTGTGTTCAACAAGATATTCTCTGCTCTGGCAGCTACCAGCGATGCCGATGACGTGCTGATGATTGATGCCACGCACTTGAAAGCGCATCGCACCGCTGCCAGCCTTTTAAAAAAGGGTCTGTTTCCAGATATATCGGAAGAACGAAGGGCGGCTTAAACTCCAAGCTCCATGCCGTGTGTGACGGGTCAGGCAGGCCGTTGGTCCTGTGTTTAAGCGAAGGGCAGATGAGCGATCATATCGGTGCAAAGCTCACATATTCCGCGCTACCCGATCATGCCCTCTGCATGATCGGGGACAAAGGCTATGACAGCGACGAGTATCGCGCCGCCCTGCAGGCCAAAGGCATCACGCCGTGCATCCCGCCGCGAAAGGGACGGATATTACCCGCTGACTTCGACAAAACCCTCTACCGGCAACGTCACAAAATCGAGAATATGTTCGGACGCATCAAGGACTGGAGGCGTATCCACACCCGCTATGACCGATGCGCACATACCTTCATGTCCGCCATCGCAATCGCAGCTACCGTCATCTTCTGGCTCAGTTAATGAGTCCTGACCCTAGCCTCCGGACACCTCACACTTGGTCATTTATGGAATAACGAAGCCAAACGCCAATACCTAGATGGGCTTGAAGCTGAAGGACTGCTACCCACCGAACAGCATCGACTGGATGCAGTTGATAATCCTATTCCTCAACCGCCGAATCAACCTCGCCCAGGGCGCCCTCCAAGACGCCCACCCGCAGCGCGAACACTCATACCTTCTGGTACCAACGTGCCTCAATGGACAGCGGAGCAACAACGCATTTCGAGAATTTGGGACGAATTGAGTAGCCTCCCAATGCGCGCGTATCCCAACGCAACAGCATCACTATTGCGCATGCTCTTGGAATTGGCCATTGAAGGATACCTTACCGCACATAGGATTGAAGAACGGCCAGAACTCTCAAGACGAGTCGGAGCCGTCGCGAGATCACTGCGCGAGAGAGATCTGATTGATCAGCGATATTTTGAGGAAGTTGATAGGATCAGACGTGCTGACCAGTTAATTTCAGTCGCAAGTATGCAACGACTACTACATTCTCCCGATTTCGCTCCTTTGGAGGCGGAGTTTCGAGCATATTGGAATCGGTTGAGCAGGCTAATCTTGGCAGCTATCTCACTATGAAGGTAACTCATTGTGTGGACCGACAATGATTATGACCATATCCATAATGGCCGACCGAGCTGGGTAACCGGCGACATATTTTCGCGTCCGCCAAAAATCAAATTTTTACACGCTGCGGAGCCTTGGGATTTTACCCGACACATTCTGTTTCAATTCCAAAATAGCGATATAGATGATGAACATCCGGAATGGATGACCTCTTGGTTTGCTGGCGTAGCATTATTAAGAACCATTGGTCACGTGCTCAGGAATGTCGATCGCCCCTGCGGAACGAAATATCGCTGTGCCGTCGATGGTTTTTGGAACGACATTCGCGATGACAAATCTACACATTGGATTTTTTTCGATTTTATAGAACGAGAGCGCAACAACATTTTGAAAGAATTCTCTTTCGGTGCCAGCCTACCAAACAAGGACGATGATGAACGCCAGTTAGTCTATACTTTCCAAGACGATTGGGACGGCACCCAACTTTTTAGGGAGGCTGTTTATTGGTGGCGCGCACAGCTTGAACATCTCGAAACTCTAGTAGTCTAGTGCGATCTATATCGGTAAACCAAATTGGATTTCTGCAATCAGCCACAATTACGGTGACAGTTTTTTAAATATACCGATCACCCACTAACCGACAACCGCCCCCCCCAGCGCCCGGCACGTCGAAAATCGCCATTTCCCGACATATATTTGCCTTTTCGGTCATAAACCCGTCACGCCTCGCGTATTTTCTGCCGAAATTTGGCACAATTTTGCCCCATCTTCCGGCCGGCAACGCTCACGCCAAAGACAGTCGCGCCCCTCCTCGCGGATGCGTCTACCCCTCCACGGGAAACATGCTTCCAAGTCTTCCATTCCGGAATTGGGACAGGTTCGGATTTTGAGGGATCGTTGCCGTGGTACCGGGGGCGGGTCACGGGCGGGGATGGTGGGTTGGCGAGGGGCGCACTTACAGGTTCGTCATCCTGAACTTGGTTCAGGATCCGTCTGGATAGGGCGCGTGCGGAGGGAGGTCCTGAAACGAGTTCAGGATGACGGGGGCTCCCTCCGGCAAACTATTGCGCGCCTTATTGCGCGAGCGATTTCTCGATATCGGCGACCGGGCTGTTGATCAGCGTCTTGGCCTGTTCCAGCACGATCTTGTCGCTCACTTCCTGATGCAGCAGCGGGCGGATTTCGCCCAGCGTGTCGGGATCGGCGACCAGGATCAGCCGCTCGTAGGCGCCCTTGTGGGCCAGGTCATAAAGCTGCTCGGCGATGATCTTGGAGAAGGTCGCCTCCATGCTTTCCCGCGCCGACTGTTCGGGCGGGGATTTGCCGGAGGGGCCCTGATCGGCCAGATCTCCGGGTGTCCAGTCGCCGTCATGCTCCAGCGATCCGCTGCGCACATAGAAGGTCTTGGCCTCCCTGCCCGTGGCGACGACAACAAATGTTTCTTCCGGAAAATTCAGGTTACCCATATTCATGTCCTTTTTTAGGTTCGGCTAATCAACGCGCTAGCCGGGGAAAGGTTGCCTGCGGGGGCGGATGGCGGGGCGGTGATCCCCTCCCCCTCGTCATCCTGAACTTGGTTCAGGATCTCCATCGGCAGCGCGCAATCTTAGGGGGTCCTGAAACGAGTTCAGGATGACGATCCCTCCCCCCATCACCCCCTTGTCACAATGGAGTCGCGCATAATTCTCCAAATTGTCACGCGGCGACCGTCAACCTGTCACAGCCTTGCTGCACTGCACCATCCGTTCCCGTGTCGCACATAAAAGGCTGAAAGCTTCCATGACAAAATATACTCCCGCCGCCCTGTCCCGTCCCTCTTTGATCGCGCTCGCCAGCGCGCTGTTCCTTGCCGGAACCGCCCCGGCCGTGGCGCAGACCGGCACCGATGATATCGCCGACGACAGCGACGGCGACGTCATCATCGTCACCGCCCAGAAGATCGAGCAGAAGTCGACCGATGTGCCGATCACCATCTCGGCCAATACCGGCGAGCGGATGAAAGAACTCGGCGTGTCCGATCTCGACGAATTGTCCAACTATGTCCCCGGCCTCAATATCCAGGAGCAAAGCGCCAACAATCCGGGCGTCGTGATCCGCGGCATCACCTCGGACAGCGGCTCGGCGCAGCAAGCCGCCCGCGTCACGCTTTACTATAATGGCGTCGATATCTCCCGCTCGCGCGGTTCCTATCAGGATCTCTACGATATCGACCGGGTCGAGGTGATCAAGGGCCCGCAGGCGACCCTGTTCGGCACGGCTTCTGCGGTCGGCGCGATCAGCATCATTTCCGCCCGGCCCGAGCCCGGCTTCTCCGGCGAGGTCAGCGCCAGCTATGGCAATTATGACGCCTATACGCTGGGCGGCCATCTCAACGCCGGCAATGATGTGATCGCGGTGCGGGTCGCTGCTGCGCACAAGAAGCGCGACGGCTATGTCACCAATCTCGCCCCCAATCAGGAGGATCTTTATGCGCAGGACCAGCTGGGTGCCCGCGCATCCTTCCGCTTCACGCCGAGCAGCACCTTCACCGCAGACCTGATCCTGACCTATGACCGGCAGCGCAATTCGGGCACGCCGTTCATTTCCGGCACCCTGCCAACCAGCGCCGGACCGGCCGATCCTTTCGGCGTCGCCGATATGCGCGGTTCGCCCTTCTCTGCCGCCGTGCTGGGCGATGCAGACCTTGGCCTGACCCGCGATGTCTATGATGCCAATCTGACGATGAGCTGGGACTTTGCCGACGAGTGGAACATCACCATGGTCAACGGTTTCCGCAAGTTCAATTCCAACGAAGTGTTCGACGCCGACGGCTCCGCCGCCTATTTCCTGGAATTTGCCGAGGATGCCAATGGCGAACAGGGCAGCCACGAAACCCGCTTCACCTATAATAATGGCAGCACGTTTCGCGGCAGCTTCGGCTGGAATTTCTTCCGCGAGGACAATAGCCAGCGGGTTCCCTTCTCGACCGACGAAGTGACCTATTTCCAGTGCCTGGCCAACGCCGTCGTCGCCGGCGTAGCTTGCGTCGATGACAATGGCGTGCCGGCCGGAGACGCGATCCGCGATCTGACCGGCGGAGCTGTCGACACCATTCCCTATCAGGCGGTGTTTGAAAATCTCGGCAAGAATGACAGCTATTCGGTGTTCGCCGACGGCACCTGGATAGCGACACCCAGAGTCGAGCTGACCGCGGGCGTCCGGGTGCTGATCGAGAAGCGCCGCTCGGGCTATCGCGCCACCGCACCGGGTTCCGTCTTTACTGGTGCGCCGCCCTTTGCGATCACCGACACCGCCGGCCAGACCTTCCGCACCGAGGACAGTTTCTCCGCCGTTTTGCCACGCTTCAATATTCTTTATCGCTTCTCCGACCAGATCAACGGCTTCGCCACCATCTCCAAGGGCCGACGTTCGGCGACGGTGAACGCCGGCGCCACCGCCACGCCCACCGGACCGGTCGGCGACTTCAGCGATATCGCGCCGGAAACCGTATGGAATTATGAAGTCGGCCTGAAAGGGGCCGCGGGGCCATTTTCCGGTTCGATCGGCGTTTACTATCAGGTCTATGACAATTTCCAGGTCACGGTTGCCGATCCGGCCAGACCGGGCACCACGACCACGCTGAGCGCCGGTAGCGCCAGCAATTTCGGGGTCGAGGCCGAGGTCAATGTCCGCGCCGCCGACTGGCTGAACCTGTTCGCCAATATCGGCTATATTGACGGGGGGATTGATGACAAGCCGGGCAACGGCAATCTGGCGGGCTCGCGCTTTCGGCTCCAGCCCCAGGTGCAGGCAGCGGCCGGCTTCACGATCGACTATCCGATCAATGACAGCACCCGCTTCTTTGCGACGCCCAGCGTCACCCATCGCAGCCGGGTCTATTTTGAAGCGCCGAACAATATTCTGACCAGCCAGAAAGCGGTCACGCTGGTCAACCTGCGCGCGGGCCTGTCCTTTGCCGACGAGCGGTTCGAAATTGCCGGTTTTGTCCGCAATCTGACCAATAAGGACTATCTTCTGGACGCGGGCAACACCGGCGGCGCCTTTGGCATCCCGACCTTCATCCCGGCCGAACCGCGCTTCTACGGCGTCCAGGCCAGCGCCAAATTCTAGCCGTCAGTAACAGACGCTTATTCCCGGCAAGGCTACGGCCTTCGCCGGGAATAAGCCGACTGTCCGCGCTGCGGGAATCCAGTCACCTTTCCCGCCGCAAACCGGCCCGCAAGGGCGGATGTCCGGCTTCATGGCAAATATTTGTTAACCCTATTTTTACACCCGCCACCTAGTCAGGTTCTGGTAAATTCAAACCGCACCTGCAGGATGGCCCGACGACATGGATCTAGCGCCGCAATCGGAAAAAAACTGGCAGACATCCTGGCAAACTCCATGGCGGTCGCCAAAAATTCCACCGGAAATCCGCTCCTCGGTCGAGCAGATGCAATTGCACCGGGCAATGACCCATGTGCCGATGATCTATCTGGTCGCGATATTCAATCTGATTGCGGTGATGGTCCTGTCGGCCCACGAAGGGGTCGAGCCAATCTATTACGGCTGGATGGGGCTGCTCGCGGTCGGCTGCGTCGGGCGGATGGTCATGTGGATCCGCTATCCGAAAGACCCGGAATCGCTTGTCCATTCGCAAAAGATACTTCGCAATCTCTCCGTCCTCTCGGTCGGCATCGTATCCTTTCTCAGCATCTGGTCGGTGTTCATAATTACCTCCGGCATGTTCGCTAACCAGATGTTCATCCCGATGTCGCTGGTCTTCGGATCGACCTGTATCGCCCACTGCCTGGCCTGCATCAAAAAGGCAGCCGTTACTGTCCTGTTCGTCGGCGTCATTCCCTCGGCGGTAGCCATGATCCTGGTCGGCGGATTTGACGACATGATCATGGGATGGAGCATGATCACGATCGCGCTGCTGATGATCCGGTTCATCATCGACAGCTATAACCAGATCATTTCCGGCCTGATCATGCGCCACACGATATGGAAACAGGCGCATAGCGATCCGCTGACCGGGCTGGCCAATCGCCGGGCGATGATGAACCACCTGCTGCTGGCAGAACAGTCTTTCGCCAGCAGCGGCAACGGCTTTGCCGTCGCCCTGATTGATCTCAATCATTTCAAGCAAGTGAATGACAATCTGGGCCATGATGTCGGCGACCATCTGCTGGTCGAGGTGGCCCGGCGGCTGAAGCGCTGCTGCGCTGCAGAAGAAATTGTCGGTCGCCTTGGAGGCGACGAATTTCTGATCCTGATGCCCGATGTGAACGGTCACGATCAGGCGCTGGCGAGAGCAAGCGCCTTTTTGGCCGGCTTTGCTACGCCAGCCGAAATCGAGGGCCATATCCTGACTCCGTCAGCCAGCGTTGGCATTGCCGTCCAGTCGCTCGACGGCAACGGTACCGAGCAATTGCTGAAAGCTGCCGACGGTGCCCTCTACAAAATGAAACGCAGCGGCAAGAGCCCGCGCAACCCGGCCAAGCCGGTGTTGCGCAATATCGCCTGACGCGCGTACGATCCGGTTGACGAAGAAACCGTTCACCATCTTCCGTGCAATATCACGAGATTTGCAACCAATATCGGCCTGCCATGTTCTTCCCTGACGAGATTATGCGCGATCGGACAGTCCTACCTGTCTGAAAACACGTACTTCATCGGGCGGGCGATCATCATATGCTCCGCTGGAAAAAATCAGGAACAGGAAACCATGAAAGCCATTGTCGTCCTTGTCGTTGCACTGGCCTTTGCCATTGCGCCATTTCTGTCGCCGGAATTTGGCGGGATCGATCCGGACCGTTATCCGGTACCACAGAACAATCCGCCGGTTCAGCCTGTCGGCTGGGCTTTCAGCATCTGGGGCCCAATTTATCTGTGGCTGGTCGCCCACGCCGCCATGGGCGCCTTCAAGTTCAGACAGGATCCGGAATGGGACAAGGGCCGCACCCCCCTGGCGCTGTCGTTGGCGGTCGGTACGATCTGGCTTCCGGTCGCGCTGGTCTCGCCGATCTGGGCAACAATCCTGATATGGATCATGCTGATCGCCGCCTTGGTAGCAACCTATCGGTCGGAACAGGCCTCGCCTGCCTGGATCGCCAAATGGCCGCTCGCGCTCTATGCGGGCTGGCTCTCCGTAGCATCCTTCCTGTCCATCGGACTCCTGCTAGCGGGATATGGGTTTGTCGGTGAATTCATGGCAGCGGTGATTGCTCTTCTGCTGGCAGTCCTCTTCACCGGCTATAATGCCGTCCGCCTGAAATCCTGGCCTTACGCCCTCGCCGTGTCCTGGGGGTTTTTCGGCATCGCCGTGACCAATATGGGTTCCACGATGCCATTAGCGGTTGCGGCCGTGTTGGCCGCGGTCGCGATCCCGGGTCTGACGGCCCTGACCAGACAATCTCTGGGCTAGCGCGGCTCTACCAGCAACCACTCGTCATCCTGAACTCGGTTCAAGCCCCCTTGAGGTTGGGCACCGCTGCCGGTGGTCCTGAGCCATGGCCACCGGGGGTAAACGCGTTCGGAACGACGGAAAGCGCTCATTGCCGCGTCTGGCTCAACGGTAAGCACAGCAACAACAGCCCGATGACAGCAGGCCCGGCCTGCACCAATGCGATATCCGGTGACACGCGCCAGGCACCGAAAATACCCGCCGTGGCGACGAACAGCAAGAAGCCGCTGGCAACCTTCCGCTGCCATTCAGCATTGCGGATGAACAGCGACCAGATCAGACCGGCCGCCACACAGAGATTGTAGACGCCCTGATTGGCAGCCATCGCGGATGTCGGTTCAAACAGGCTGGCGGGGAGATCGGGAAAGGTTGCCGGGCCCTGCGCCTGCCAGGCAAATATCCCGAACCAGGCGATATAGAGATGGAGTGTGGCAACCAGCGCGATCATGATCCTGGCAAATATAGGCACGCAGCGACTCCCGGTTTTTCTGGTTCTTATAGGCGGTAAATCTGCAAGCTCAACACGGCTTGCCGGCCGAGATCATCTGGTCACGATCGCAAATTGCTTTCCTACATCGCCTGATTTTGATAAATGTTGCACTGGTTCTTTGACATTTTGAGCGGCCTTGATTTCGGCCGCTGCATATTCAGCGACACCAGCCGCAGGCCCCGGATTTTCTAAGGCCTTAACACTGTAAAGTTTGTAAAGTTCGATCCATGGCGGCGGGTTTGCTTTTTTCCTTGGCGGGGCCAGTTCAGACATGGTCAGAAGCCCTGACAAAACCCGCTCTTGGCCCGAATTTTCACGAACTTTGGCCTAGCCGCGCTCGCCGAGCACCGCATTTTCGATGCGGATACGGTGGCGCAGCAGGATCGCGTTGAGGACAGAGAAGACCAGAGCCACCCACGGCAGGCCGAGCATCAGCGGCACGATTGCGATCTCCAGGACCACGACGAGATAATTGGGGTGGCTGATATATTTATACGGCCCGCGTTTGACCCGGTCAAAATGCGGCGCAGAGATGATTCTGGTCGTCCACCAGCGGCCGATGCTCGCCAGCGTCCAGATGCGCAAAATTTGTGTACCGACGAACAGTGCCAACATCGCTGGCGAAATCTCATGCTGTGGATCGACCAGCAAGGCGATGACCGCGATCCAGGCGCTGTGGAGGAAGATGAAATAATGATAATGGTCCGCACCATGTTCCTGGCCCCCTTCGCCGAGCAACCGTCTGGTGTTGCGGCTGGCATGGACCAGTTCGCCCAGCCGCTGGACGACAATATAGACCAGCGCCCAGGTCACCAGTGTCGGACTGGCCGTGAAAATCGCGCCGAGCGGATCGTTCATGCCGCACCCTGCGGATCGAGGATAGCAAGCGCTGCGGTAAAGCCGGGGCCGAGTGCGGTCAACAATATCGGCTTGTCGGGCTTTTCCGCCAGCAGCTTGTCGAGCACGAACAACACCGTTGGCGAGGACATATTGCCATGTTGACGCAGCACCTCGCGGGTTGCCGGAATGCCCGCAATACCGGGCGCAAAATATGCTTCCAAAGCTTCCACCACCCTGCCCCCTCCGGGATGGCAGGCGGGTTCGGAGAGATCGGACATGCCCAGATCCTGAGCCGTCAGAAAGTCATCGCAAAAAGGAGCAAAATCCTTGGCGACAAAGCTGGGAATATCCCGTGCCAGCACCAGATCGAAGCCAGTTGTGCCGATGTCCCAGCCCATCATGTCGCGGGTATCGGGCCATGTCTTTTGCGCAAAGGCACGAAAAGCCGGTGCGCCGGCCGGCGCGTCCTTGCCACTGAGCACCGCTGCGGCACAACCGTCGGCAAACAAAGCGGTGGCGATCATGTTCTTCTTGTCGAATTGACTATAGTCATAAGACAGGCTGCACAATTCCAGCGAGATCATCAGGACATTCTGACCCTCGCCCGCCACCGCCAGATCATTGGCCAGTTGCAGGCCGAGCACGCTGCCGGCGCAACCATAGCCGAACACCGGGATCGTCCGGGTCGACGGGTCAAAGCCCATCGTCTCGATCATCCGGCTGGGAATAGAGGGTGTCATCGTGCCGGTGGTCGATATCAGAACGATCGCGTCAATGTCGGAGGGCCCAAGCGCCGCCTTGTCCAGCGCGGCCCCGGCCGCCCTGTGCGCCAGTCGCATTCCGATCCGGTCATAAATCGCTGCCCGGCCGGTCCAGCTGCGCGGTTCCAGATAATAGTCTGCCTCGCAGGCAAGATAGCGTTGCTCGATCCCGCTGTTCCCGAGTATCTGTTCCAGCCGGGCCGGAAGCGCCGCTCCCCTCGCCTTGGCCAATACCGCCAGTACGTCAGTCTGGCTGATACGGTGTTCGGGAACCGCCGTGGCAATGGATCTCAATACGGACATGGGGGACTTTCACTCATCATCACGGGATTGTTACATCAGATAGACCAGGGAAACACGCAAATCTGGTGCGTTGCACCATAGCACGTATGGATACTGCTAAGGAAATATTGCGGGGCGGTGATAAGACAGGAAATAAAAATCAACTATTACGGTGTCTTAACCGAAATAACATCGATTATTGTGCACTGCACCATTTTTCTTGACATCGACAGGTCGATGCCTTATTTGTGCACTGCAACATAGAAGTGAGATTACCGATGGCTGATACGAAGAACGAAATATCCTCTGCCCCGGCAGATAAAGTAACCAGCTCGCTCTCTGCTGATGCGGCTTATGCTGCAGCGGCCACCGCGACTGTCGAGAAGGCCGCGGCTGAACAGGCCCCGGTAACGACCGAAACCAAAAAGCCGGTGGCTCCCGCTGCTAAACCGGCAACAGCGGCAAAGCCTGCTGTCAAGAAAACCGCAGCGTCCAAACCGGCAGCGAAGAAGCCTGCAGCAAAGCGTAAAGTTGCTGCGAAGCCGGCTGCCAAGACCACATCGAACAAAACGACCAAAGGAACCAAGAAAATGGCTACCACCAAAACCACCGCAACCAAGCGCGTTGTGAAGAACACCAAGGCCGCCAACACCAAGGCCGCCAACACCGCCAAGAAGACCGCTGAAAAAATGGGTTCGCGCTTTGAAAAGCTGACCGCCGATGCGCAGGCTCGCGCCAAGGCTGCTGCTGACCGTGCCGTTGCACTGTCGAAGAATGCTGTTGAATTCAACCGCGAAAATGTTGAAACCCTGATCGAAAGCGGCAAGATCGCTGCAAAGGGCGCTCAGGAAATCGGCAAGACCAACGTGAAATATACCCGCGAGAATTTCGTTGAAGCCAGCCGCGCTCTGCAGGGCCTGTTCAGCGTCGCGACGCCGAAGGACATGTTTGAAAAGCAGGCTGACTATGTGCGCAGCGGTCTGGACCGGGTCATGGACCAGACTTCGAACAATGCCGATGCGGTCGTCAAGCTCGCTGGCAAAGCCTATCAGCCGATTGCGGATCGCGTCGGCGAAATCCGCAAGGAGCTGAAAGCAACTGCCTAAGCCGCTTTTGCAACCGGTAAAAAGGGGGCCGTTCCGCTGGGGCGGCCCTTTCCATATGTGCATTATTGACACGGATTAACGCAAAAGCATGCAAAACTATCAATCCGCCACTTGCCCTCGGGGGTAAAAATACCATATCCTGAGGCTAATGATGAACCAGCAGATTCTTTCCCCCTTCCCTATTTTCAATCGGCAAATGCCTGCCGGCAACCATTCGATCATGGGCAACGACCCGGACAAGGGTTCCGATGACGATGGTGACGACACCAATCTCGGTATCGCGACCAAGACCAGAGCCAAGACCAAGAAACCCAGCCCCTATAAAGTTCTCATTCTCAACGACGATTATACACCGATGGAATTTGTCGTCCTGGTGCTGAAGCGGTTTTTCAACATGGACATCGATGAAGCCACGCGCGTCATGCTGCACGTGCACCAGAAAGGTGTCGGTGTCTGCGGAACGTTCAGCTACGAAGTCGCGGAAACAAAGGTCACGCAAGTGATGGATTTTGCGCGCAAGAACGAACATCCCCTGCAATGCACGCTTGAGAAAGCCTGAACACAACCAAGGAAAACGCCATGTCCGAGACGCCAGTGATCACCGTGGATATCGTCTCCGATGTCGTTTGCCCCTGGTGCATCATCGGCTACAAGAAGCTTGAGAAAGCCATGGCCCGATTTGAAGGTCAGGCCCGCTTCGAACTGGCCTGGCACGCCTTTGAGCTGAACCCCTCCATGCCGCCGGAGGGTCAGGATATCGGCGAACATATGGCGCAAAAATATGGTGCCACGCCGGAGCAGAGCAAAGCCAACAGAGAGCGCCTGCGGAGCGCCGGCAGTGAGCTGGACTTCGAATTTCGTTACGGCGACAAGATGCGGATGGTGAATACGTTTGACGCGCATCGCCTGCTCCACTGGGCTGGCGAGACCGGCAAGCAGACCGCTCTGAAACTGGCTCTGTTCAAAGCGCATTTTACCGATGGCAGGGATGTCAGCGATCACGCGACTCTGGTCGACATCGCGGCATCGGTGGGACTAGACGAGAAACGTGCCCGCGACCTGCTCGGCTCTGATATGTTCGCAGAAGAGGTTCGGGCAGTGGAAGCGGAATGGCAGGATCGCTTCATCACCGGCGTCCCCGCTTTCATCTTCAACAAGAAGTTCATGGTGCCCGGCGCTCAGGAAACCGATGTTTTTGCCAATATCATAGAGAACAAGCTCCTCAAAGAAGCCGCCTGAACGCTAGACTTCTTCCAGCAGTTCTATGACATTGCCGAACGGGTCCCGGCCGTAGATCGCCTTTTGCTGTCCGAAGTCGACAGGAGGCCCAACGAAGGTCATGCCGGCTTCGCTGAGCCGGGCATGTTCGGCTTCGATATCCTCGACAGCCAAGGCCATATGCGGATAACCGAGATCGGCGGGATTGCTACGCCGATCGCGTGGTTCGGGTCTGCTATACTGCCATAGCTCGAGACTGATGTTGGGGCCTTTCAGCATGGCCATTCTGGCTTCGAAACCGGGAAGGCCGACCGCCGCACCGGCCTTGTCATTGTCCGACGGGATGTCGCTGCGCCAGTCCAGCTCGAAGCCGATAACGTCTCGATAAAATGCGAGACCGGCCTCGATATCGGGTACCCCGATAGCGATGTGGTGGACGCCCTTGATCATTTACCGGAAGACTTTCTCGGCGGCATCGGGAAAAACCCGGATGTGCGCTCGATATAGTCCGCATAATCAGGCCGGTTCTTTTTCAGGCTTTTCTCGAGCAGCGGCGCACCGCTCCATTTCATCAGCGTGAAGCTCAGGAACAACGGGCCGATCGCGGCAAGCCATACAGGCCAGCCCAGCGGCGCGGCGGCCAGCCAGATGCCCCACCACGCGCAAAAATCACCGAAATAATTGGGATGGCGCGTATATTTCCACAATCCGCTATCCAGTACCTTGCCCTTGCTGGCCGGATCAGCCTTGAAAGCCTTGAGTTGCATGTCACCTACAGTTTCGAAAGCGATGCCTACGAGCGCTATTATCGCGCCGATGATCGACACAGTAGACAGGCCATCGGTGCCCGCCAGCAATATGCCGAGTTGCGCCGGAAGGCAGACGATGAACAGTAACGGTATTTGCATGGCCCAAGCCTTGAGCAGAGCGGCCTTGGCGAAGCTCATGCCCTGCTTCTCCATAGCGCGCCCCATTATCTTCTTATAGCGGGGATCAACACCTTCCTTGCGCCACCGCAGGAACAGATGGGTTCCCAGCCTGATCCCCCAGAGCGCTGTCAGCGCCCATATCGTGTAAGCCAGAGATCCCGGGTTTTCGGTCTGTATGAAAGATGCGCTGGCCATGATCGCCATACCATAGGCCCAGAATGCGTCGATGAAGGATACGTCACGGATCCGTATCGATATCAACCACAAGAGGATCATGATGATGACCAGCAAGCCAAAGTTCAGCCCCAAAGCTTCAAGCACGTTCATCTGCCTTCTCCTTGTCCGTCTGCTTCACCTATGCCACCGGGTTCCGTTGATACAATATCGCGCATCGCCTTGTCGGGATATTTGGGTGTCACGCTATGATAAAAATCGCTCAGCTTCTGCATGTCGGCTTTATAATCCCCCGATGGCATGAAGGACGGCCCCAGTCCTCCGGTTCGCTTTGAATAGTCCATCAGACCGATGATCAACGGCACTTTCGCCTTGAGCGCTATATAATAGAATCCTGTCCGCCATTCCTTGACGCTGCCACGGGTTCCTTCGGGCGGGATTGTCAGCAGGAAGTCATCACGCCGGTTGAATTCCCTGACCATTGCGTCGACCATATTCTGCGATTTCGACCTGTTCACCGGAATACCCCCCAGGCGCCGCATCATGTCGCCCCAGGGTGGCTTGAATAACGTGTCCTTGCCGATCCAGTAGGATCTGATCTTGAGCTTGTTGATCAGACCGAAGAAATAGAGAAAGTCCCAGTTGCTCGTATGAGGGGCAGCAATGATTACCGCTTTTCGCGGAGGCGGGTTTTCCTGGACCGCGGTCCATCCGTTGACCGTAAAGACGAAGACAGAAAATCGACGAACAATTTCCGACAGCCAGTTCGGTTTGATTTCGTCGTGCACACATCCTCCCACTCGCGGGATTGAGCGCCGCGTTTGTCCGGAGACCATAAGTCCATTTTCCGGCTACGCAACGAAAGATGTCCGTTAGTGCAATCGCCACAGCGCCCCCGATGCGGAGATTTACCGTTCGCAACTTTCCTGTCGGTCAAAGAATGAACACGAACGGGGAGCCTTGTTCACTCCAAGTCCGATATTCTTTAGCGAAACCCGAATCTTTCCTACGCGTTATCAGGAGCTGCAAAGCACCTCAGTCGCGCCCGTGACAATCCGTATGGCACTGATCCGCCTCTTCATCCTCGAGTTCGATTTGAATAGTGATATGATGGATGGAGAATAATCTGTTCAATTCTTTCTGGACAGTGGCCAGGAAACCTTTGCCCGGGTGCCCCTCTGGCAGCACCAGATGGGCTGTCATCGCTGTTTCGCTCGTGCTCATCGGCCAGATATGGAGATCGTGCACCGCCTGAACGCCGGGCAAAGCTGTCAGATATGCCATCACTTCTTCCACATCGATATCGCGGGGCACGCCTGCAAGAGACATTCTCACAGCCTCGGACAATAGCCCCCATGTGCTCCAGAAGATCAGCGCCACGATCAGCAGGCTGATTAGCGGATCAATCCAGTTCAGCCCGCTGAAATAGATCGCAATGCCGCCAATCACCACTCCGGCCGACACACCGGCGTCAGCCATCATGTGGAGAAACGCGCCCCGGATGTTGATATCTTCCTTCTGGCCACTGACGAACAGCATTGCGGTGCCAAAATTGATAACAATGCCAAGCGAAGCAACAATTACAACGGTGCTCGATGCAACCGGGCTAGGTGCACTGAAGCGCTCGATCGCTTCCCATGCGATGGCACCGCAAGCGACCAGCAGAAAAAGTCCGTTGAGCAACGCAGCCAGTATCGATGATCCACCGAGGCCATATGTAAACCGCTTGCTGGGAGGACGTTTGGACAACTCAGCGCCGGCCCATGCAACGGCCAGACCGAGGACATCGGACAAATTGTGACCGGCATCGGCCAAAAGCGCCATTGATCCGGCCAGCAGGCCGAATATGACTTCGACAATGATATATATGATGTTGAGCGAAATTCCGAGCGCGAAGGCGCGACTGAAATTGGTCGGCATATGGCCGTGCGCACCATGACGGTCGTGATGGCTATGGGTAAAATGGCCGTGGTTGTGATGATGACCTGCGGACATCTGCGCTCCGACTATTGCAATATGAATACTCAATCGTTCGATTACACGGATTAGCCAGAGCGGTCTATGGTTTTATACAATATTTTCCGTATGTTATATCATCCAGCGATGACCTGATGTCGAGATTAATCGACAATCAGACCGATCGCGAGATAGATGACGATCGCGGAACCGAAGCCGAATATGGTCGCGAGAACGAAGATGATACGCAAAAGATTTGCGTCCATTCCACTCCAGTTAGCCAAGCCGGAGCAGACGCCCATCAGCTTGCCATTGGCTTTGTCGAGTTTGAGTTTGTTCTTCATGGGTTGATTGCTTCCTTTTCTAGATGAGACTGGTTCCGGCCAGCTACCGGATGCGGACTCCGAGCCTTTGCTTTTTCCGGCCATCAGATCACCACCGACGATGCATTGTTGATAGCCGGTAGGATACTGGCACCGACAAACAAAGCTGCTGAAACGGCTGCGGCGAAAGCGGCGGAAAATGAATTTTGGAGATCGAGTGACATGAGATGTGCTTTCCTAGAATATAGAGGGGATTAAACGATGACCGAAGCGGCGTCGCTGACGGCCGGACCGACACTGGCGCTCACAAGAACGGCTGCAGAGAAAATAGCGGCTACGGCGGCGGAGATATTGCTGGAGACATTCGAGAACATTTTGATTTCCTTTCGACTTGAACTTGTTTTCGCATCCTTGCGAAGATGCCTGATACTTTGCAGGACCCGTGCCAGTTTGCATTATTGCATATATTTCAATAGGTTAAATGAATTTCGCATTTTGCGCCGCCCTACACAAAACCTACAGTTGGTAATTTTTACTAAACTTTGGTGGAAGATTTTTCGGAACCGGACGAAACCCGCGTCGCCGCCGAATTTGCTTCTCTTCGCTGTGGACGAAAGCTAGTGACCAGCCCTGTCATGGCCTTGTCACAGCTCACTCTGCACAATTTTCGCAACTACCCGGAGTTGCGTCTTAACGCCGTTCCCGGGTTCATGGTGTTCAGCGGCGCCAATGGGGCGGGCAAGACCAATATTCTGGAAGCAGTATCGCTGCTCGCGCCGGGCCGCGGCCTCAGACGCGCCTCACTACGTGATATTGCGAGACAGGGCGGCCCGGGCGATTTCGCCGTCGCCGCCCAACTGGATGATGTACATCTGGGAAGTGGTACCAGTGTAGATGCACCCGAACGCCGCAAAACCCGAATCAACGAAGCAGCTGTCCCAACCAATGATCTGGCGGAGTGGCTTTCGATATTATGGCTAACTCCGGCAATGGACCGGCTGTTCACCGAGGGCGCTTCGGGGCGCCGCAATTTTCTTGACCGGCTCGTGACCGCACTGGAGCCTGCCCATGCCCGGAACAGCGCCCGATATGAAGCGGCGCGACGCGAACGCAACCGGCTGCTCGCCGACGCTTATCCCGCGGACAAAGATTGGATGGACGGCCTGGATGCGCAACTTGCACAATTCGGCTCACTCGTCGCAGAAGCTCGGGTCCGGATGATATCCGCCCTAAACCAGCGTCTGGGACAATCGGATGGCCAGATATTTGCCACACCTGTCGTGGATCTGGCGGACGGGCAGTTACACAGCGAGGACCAACTCCGCCAGATGCTGCAGCATAATCGGGCGGTCGACCGCGCAGCCGGTCGAACCACCAGAGGCCCGCATCGCACCGATCTCAACGTATTCCATTCCGCCAAGCAGCAGCCGGCCGATAAATGCTCGACCGGCGAACAAAAAGCCTTGCTGTTCTCGATCATCCTGGCGCACGCGGATCTGATCGCCGAGCAACGCGACAGACGCCCGGTTTTGCTGCTCGACGAAGTCGCCGCCCATCTCGATCCTCAGCGCCGGGCAGCTCTGTTCGGCAAGCTCGCGGAGCGCGGTGGACAGGTCTGGCTTACCGGCACCGAACCCGACCTGTTCAGAGATATTCCCGGCGACGCGCTGCATTTCGAAGTATCTGACGGGACCGTAACCCGACGGTAGGATGCCGTGAATGCCAAATATGGTTTACGAGTGGTTTACCATGACCATTAGCTTTCGCTTTTTGCCCCAGCGCTATGCCTCGCTTGATGGATTCAAAGACTCTTAAAGACTTGTTGATCACAGTGCGTAACGCGATCATTCCGATCCTGCTCGCTTTGCAGGCGCTGATGATGCCCGCTCCGGCTCATGCGAACGACTATCTGCAATGTGTCCCTTTCGCCCGCGAGCTCAGCGGCATTCGTATCTATGGCGATGCCCACAGCTGGTGGGATCAGGCGGAAGGCCATTACCAACGCGGGACAATGCCGGCTGAGGGTGCGGTGCTGTC
The DNA here is from genome assembly GCF_002776575.1 of Sphingorhabdus sp. YGSMI21. Lineage (GTDB taxonomy): Bacteria > Pseudomonadota > Alphaproteobacteria > Sphingomonadales > Sphingomonadaceae > Parasphingorhabdus. The sequence continues at coordinate 273,855 of NZ_CP022548.1, forward strand.
GCTGCCCAGCCATGGCTCCATGCGGCTGGGACATGTTGCAGTGGTCCGGGAAATTGTCGATGACCGCACGATCCTGATCAGCCACGCCAACTGGTCACCTATCAATGGCCGCCGTGGCCAGATCGAACGTCGGGTCGCCGCCCGCGACGTTTCTGAACATAACGACTGGAGCAAGGTCCGCATCTGGTACGCGCCAATCGGCAAGCTTGGCACCACGGCTTTCCCGGTGAACGGCTTCATTTACCCCGCGAAGCCGGAGCGGCAGGCCGGCCGGCAATGGGCATCGTCGAGCGCCAGACAGAGCAGTCGCCGGCCCAGCCGCCCTTTGTTCGACGGCAAATTGAAGGCCGAACTTGCCAGATCCGCCAATCAGGAACAGCCGCCCGCCACGGAAGCCAGAGACCTGATCGGGGAATTGCTGGACAGAGTGGGCAGCTGAGTCCAGATTGAAGCAATATGCTTCAGCCGGACCCTTGCCAATGATCGCCCACCCGCCTTCCTGCCTTGTCATCCTCGCTGGCGGCCGGTCGACCCGCATGGGTAGCGACAAGGCAGTCATCCATTTTGAAGGGCAACGACTGATCGATAGACTGGTCGACAGATATAGCGGCATTGCAGACCGGATATTGCTTTCAGCGCGTCAGGATTACGGCACCGGGCTGCCCGTCATCAGCGATGACCCGGAAGCCCCGGACGGTCCGGTCGGCGCGATCTTCTCGATCGCGGCCCGTCTGGAAGAGCTGGAGCCAGCGATCGGCGGCTTCGTCACCGTCCCGGTCGACGCCCCGCATGCTCCCGCAGATCTGATCGAGCGGCTTCCGGCGAGCGGCAGCTGTGCCGTTGCCCGGGACCGGCAGCGCATGCATCCGACCTTTGCCTATTGGCGCTGCGATAGCGTCAATGCCGTCCGAACCACCTGCGAGCCCGGTGAACGAGCACCGTCATTGCGATGGCTGTCCCAAGAATGTAATGCAATATCAGTGACTTGGGACGACCCACAAGGGTTCATCAACATCAACCGTCCGGAAGACCTGGCCGCCGCTACAGGCATCAAAAAAGCCGGCGCTTGAGGGGAAGCACCGGCTTTCTTGGGCAGTGACAATCACTGCAGAATTTTATCGGGCGATGCTGCGCCTAGTCGAGACGACGGATTTCCGTCTTCGTCAGGCTGGTAACCAGCTTGCCGTCGGTGTTGGACAGGGTCGAGGCTTCGATCCGCCGTACCTTGCCTTTGTAGATGACCAGAAGATCGCCGGAGTCCAGCACCCGGTTGACTTTGGCAACGCTGGCGCCGGTGGCGTCAAACAGCCGGTCGTTGCGTTCTGCTTCAGCAGCGGATGCAGCCGGAACGGTGAAGGACAGCGCGGTCGCCGCGAGGATGAGGGAGGATAGTTTACGCATGGTTTAACTCCAGTGGTTTTGAACTTGTGGAGCAACTATGGCCGGGGGATTTTAAGTTGCAATATGAAATGCTGCACCTGCGAGTTGCATTTTTGCAATTGACCGTAAAACACGTGCAAAAAGTGGAACCACAAGCCTGTTGCCCCCTCGTGCCGCTTGTGCGATCCTCTACCCAATTTGCTAGTCCTATGAGGTTTTCATGATCCGATATGCCGTAACGCTCGCCCTGGCGACTCTTCCTGCAGCCACGCAGGCCCAGCAAAAGGACGTGATGGCGGATATATCCGCGCTGATCGATGCCCGGTCTGCAGAATCGGCGCAGACCGCCCGGCAGCTTTGGGAATGGGCGGAAGTCGGCTATCAGGAACAGAAGTCCAGCGCGCTGCTGCAGGACCAGCTGCGAGCCCATGGATTTGAGATTACCGCCGGAGTTGCCGCTATCCCGACCGCCTTCATCGCCGAATATGGCAGCGACGGGCCGGTGATCGCGATACTGGCGGAATATGATGCGCTGCCCGGGATCAACCAGGACGCCCTCGCCACCCGCAGCCCGATTGACGGCAAGACCGCCGCCCATGCCTGCGGCCATAATCTGTTTGCTGCCGGATCGCTGGAGGCCGCCATCGCGGTAAGCAAATGGCTGAAACAGAGCGGCACGCCGGGACGCGTACGGCTTTATGGGACGCCAGCCGAAGAAGGCGGCAGCGGCAAGGTCTATATGGTCCGCGCCGGCCTGTTCAACGATGTCGACATCGCGCTCCACTGGCACGCCGCTGACGAGAATTCCGCTGCCGCCCACACGACGCTGGCCAACCGCTCGGCCAAATTCCGTTTCCGCGGCGTCTCCGCCCATGCCGCCGGCGCCCCGGACAAGGCCCGCTCGGCGCTGGATGGGGTCGAGGCTTTCAACATGATGATCAACATGATGCGCGAACATGTGCCGCAGCAGTCTCGGATCCATTATGTGATCACCGAAGGCGGTACCGCGCCCAATGTTGTGCCCGACTTTGCCGAAGTCTTCTATTATGTCCGCCACCCCGATCCGGCCGAGGTCGACGCGATCTGGGCCCGACTGGAAGATGCGGCGCGCGGCGCGGCGATGGGCACAGGCACCAAGGTCGACTGGGAAGTGATCCATGGCAATAATCCGCTGCTGGTCAACGAACCGCTGGCGAAAATGATGGACGCCAAATTGCGCCAGGTCGGCGGCGTTACCTATACGGCGGCAGAACAGCAATTTGCCGAGGGCATCTATGCCAGCTTTGACAAGCCGGGCCTGAAATTGGGCAGCCAGCGAGAGATTCAGCCTTATAATGTATCGCTGGGCTATGGTTCGACCGACGTCGGCGATGTCTCCTACGCAACGCCCACCGTCGGCCTGCGCACCGCGACATGGGTGCCCGGCACGTCCGCGCACAGTTGGCAGTCTTCTGCAGCGAGCGGCATGTCGATCGGCTTCAAGGGCACCCAGGTTGCGGCCAAGACGCTGACGCTGGCGGCAATCGAGCTGTACACCAATCCCGAGCTGCGCGCCGAGGCGAAGGCCGAGTTCGACGAGGCGCGGGGGCCGGATTATCAATATAAGTCGCTGCTCGGCGACCGCGATCCGCCGCTGGATTACCGGAAATAATCGGGGCGCATGAATCGAGTCCATGCTGAGAGTTTAGGTCATGGGATCGGGTGTAGGACAGCCTGTTTTAGGTGCTGCGCTAATAAACCCGTCGTCCTTTGGTCGGGGCCTTTATCGGACTCGCGCGAAGACGCGAAGCCGCAAAGCGATTGTGCGGTTTCTTTAAACTCTTCGCGGCTTTGTGGCTCTGTGCGAGCCTGACCATTTTTTTACCAGAAGCGAACTTTACACAGACATTTGCTTTTGTTTTCTGCGACCTTTGCCCGAAAGCCGCAGATTTCCTGACTTGGTTGGACAGCAGCCTAGTGCCTAGTGTGACCTTTCAAATCGCTGCGGGATCCGGAGCGTCTGATCCATGCGCGCGCGGGAGGGTCTTCCGCTTATGCGGATTGTCAAAGAGCCTGTCCCGCGCTCGGCGTGGGAGCGGTGGGAAGATAGGCGATTGGGAGGGGTGTAGGAAAGGGGTTTTTGGGGTGGTGGATTTGGGGTTGTGGCGAATGCCACCGTAATTGATTGGTGACGCCATCAAGGGCTGGGTAGTTGCATCCAGCACCCTCGAGCTTAAGGTCAGCAAGAAGAAATAGCTACCATGACCTGAGATCACTTGGTATCTGCGCTCATGGCCGAACAAACTTCGCTAGAGTTGTATTACCGCTTCGTGACGATCATCGATCAGGCGGCCGAGGCGAAAAATATTTACGCGGTGGTCGAAGCTGCAGAGGCTGTAGGCATGCTTGGTGGAGAAGAACGTAGGACGATGAGCCAGCGGTGGAACTATACGTACATCGACGGGTCTGGACTCGAACTGTTGGTGCACGCCCGATGGTGGGATAGCTCCAAGCCGTTTTCGATTGAACCAGACATCCATGTCATGCGGGCCGAGCTGAAAGGCGCAACCGCAGAAATGTGCCACGAACGTCGTTACGAAACCTCGCTCTATGAGTGAAAACCAACCCATGGAGTGCTTCAGGATCGACTAGAGCGGCATCCGGTGACAGGTGCACCATTCCCCAATTTCTTCGATCCTCTGTCCGTTTTTGCCCACGGGTGAAAATTTAAGTGTGGTATTGGGTAAATGGCGAATGTTGCACCTGTCACCGTAATACAAAGCCGATACGTAGCGAAGCGGGCCTCGGCTTGATAAGATCCCTTCCGCGGGCGAGTGATGCGGTTGATTGAGACAGCATTCTATTGGAGGTATAAATGTCAAAGCGACATATGTTTGACACCATATTGAACTCAGAATTCCGTTGGCCCGTAGATGGGGATCAACCGTTCGTCGAGGCAGCCGATCCGATGGACAACACAATTATCGCAGAGGACGATTTCACCCGGTTGATCTTGATGATGAATGGCTACAAACAAGCGGCAGACTTGGCTGTAGCCCATTGCGCCCAAAACCGAGCTGATCGAGATTTCTTGGTTTACCCGATCATATTTAATTATCGTCAATTCATCGAGCTTTCATTGAAGTACCAGATCGCAACATATGGCCCGCAGGTTGAGATCAAGCCGATCTGGGACACTCACGATCTGGAGAAACTATGGAAAGCGTTCGAGGAAATGCTCGACCGATATGGCACGCCTGATCCTGACGAAGCCGATCCCATTGTTGCGTCAGTCGTCGCGCAGTTCGCGAAGATCGATCCTAGGTCTGATGCCTATCGCTATCCTGTAGATCAAAAAGGTCAACCGCTTCCGATAGCATTTGCGTCAACACACTTAGATAATCTGGCCGATGTGATGAATGCGGTTTCTGGGTACTTCAGCGGATGTGATGGATACTTTAACGACTCGAATTAAGGTGACAGTTCACTCAATTCACAACCATGCTCACATTCAACTAGTGCAAATCACCGTAATTCGCTTTTAAATATTCTAGGCAATACCGTTTCAGGCCACTCCAATTCCCCATCAACCACCATCCGCACCGTCCCCATCGGTAAGAACATCCTCAACGGCTCAGCCTCCAACGCCCGAAAGCCATAGTTCTCATACAGGGCCTTTCGTCTCCCGGTGCGCTCGGGATCGCCACAATCCAGCACATCGAGCATCAACATCGCGATCCCGAAATAATCGGCTGCCTGCGCGATCTTGAGCAGGGCGTCGATCAGCAGGGCGTCACCAGAGCCGCGCCTCCTAAACCTTTCATCCCGGCCAATATTTCCGACATGGCCGCCGCAATACTGTCATGGACACTTATCACTGGCGTACCCGTGAGCCAACCGACGCGAAGCCTCGCAGACCGCCATCGTTCATTCAATATAACGATTAATGTAACTGTGTAATTCAATTGGATTGATCCGGGCGGTCCGGCTAATGAGGGCAAACCATCAGAAAGGAAAAACGATGACATTACATATTGGAGATACCGCCCCGGACTTCACCGTCGATACCCAGAACGGGGAAATCAGCCTGCACGACTGGGCTGGCGACAGCTGGGTGTTCTTTTTCAGCCATCCGGCCGATTTCACCCCGGTCTGCACCACCGAAATGGGGCGCACCGCACAGCTTGCCGAAGAATTTGCCAAGCGGAATACCAAGCCGCTCGGCCTGTCGACCGACACGGCGGAAGAACATCGCAAATGGATCGAAGATGTGAACGATACGCAGCATACCAATCTTACATTTCCGATCGTTGCCGACGCGGATCTGGCGATTGCGAAAATGTACGACATGATTCATCCCGACGAGAGCGAAACGGCTGCGGTCCGGTCGGTGTTCATTATCGACCCCGACAAGAAGGTCCGCCTGACCATGACCTATCCGATGAGCGTCGGACGGAATTTTGACGAAATTCTGCGGGTCATCGATGCGCTGCAACTGAGCGATGAAAAACGCATTGCCACGCCCGCCGACTGGCAGATTGGCAAGGATGTGATCATTCCGCCGTCGATCAGCAACGAAGAGGCGAAGGGTCTCTTTCCACAAGGCTGGACCGAGCATCGGCCCTATCTGCGGACGACGGACGTCAGTTAAAACAATCCCGCTAATGCCCGATCCGGCGAGGCACGTTCTGACGAACGGACATGCCTCGCCGGCCTGAATCGCAGCAAATCACGCGGACGGCACGGCCATGCGCCATGGTGCCGTCCGCATGGTTATCTCTTCGTGCAGTACGCGGGTGACCGCGCCCCCGCAGCGGCGCTCTGACCATCATGCTGCTGGAGCCTGCAAGAAAAAGGGTGCCCCGAAACACGGAGCACCCTTTCCTGTCATTTGAGCGACGGTCCTTAGCTAAACGCAGGCTCCAGCGGGCGGGAGACTTGCATATTGCCCGATATCCTGTTCGGCCGGCCGTTGCGCGACGTATCGGGTCCGGTCAGCTTGCCATCGAGAAAACGCGCGCGTTTCAGGCGCTTCTGCCGGGTCAGGAACGGATTTTGCGGTGTCGGCATCGCCTCGACATGGGCGGTGAAATAGCCTGCCGGGCGGGACCGGTCGGCGTCGGTCAGATACGGTCGGGGCGCGGCGGCGACACGACGCTCACCCATGGTTGCGGCTTGACCGGTCCCAGTCCGCTGTGCGTCAAATGCTGGCAGGTTGGCAACAAAGGCCGCGAAATCCGCCTTCGTACTGGCCTTGCTCTCCAGAGAGCGGCTGTCGGCCGGTTCTGGCAGGCGGTTGGCGGTGCTGGCCGTTGTCAGCGAAGCAGGAAGGGGATCGGTACCATCGGTCCGGGCTGCCGTAGCCGCCTTGCTTTTGCGCCGACGGTTGGCCGCATAAGCGCCGGCACCACCAACGCCGAGCAGCGCTGCGAGTGCGGCGAGCAGGCCCCAGTCGGCTCCGGCTTCACTGGAATAGGCGTCGGAGGAGGCTGCGGCATCAGGTGCGGGCGTTGCGGACGGGATCGCGGCAACGGTTTCCGAAGGATTCCCGCTTTCAAATTCCGGAACGGTCATCACCGGGGCTTCGGTGGAAGTTGCCGGTGCCGGAGCAGCATTGACGCTGCCGGACGCAACGGCAGGTGCCTTGACAGAAGCGGCTGCAGCCTTGGCTGCGGCAGCCTTGCGCGCCTGTTGCTCGCGTTCGATCTGCGCCAGCGCTTCCGGCGCTACGGTTTCGGCATCGAAATTGCCCTTGCGCGCTATATCCTCGGCCCGATCCGGGCTGACCGGCGGCACTGTGTCCGCTTTCACGGCAGCAGGATTTCCTGCCGGCGGTACCGCGACTGTCGGGGCGATCGTAGGCGCAGCCGGGGGAGCCATCACCGGCGCAATATCCGGTGAAACCGGCGCAACGGGCGCGGGAGCGGCGGCGGCTGGGGCCGGCGTTTCTTGGGCCTGGACAGAGGCGGCGGCAATACCCGCCGAAATCGCAAATATGCTGATCATGGACAGGCGGCCGGCTGTCTTTACCGGTGCGCCGTTAGCCTGAAGCCCGTTATTATTGGCAATCTTGATGCTGTTGATCATCTCACTTCTCCTAATGTGGTGATCAATCAACGCCCGCCTGATGGATTAGACTCCTGTCCCAACGACGGTATGAGCGGAAAATCCGGACGAACCGAGTTTCTGAATGGCCTATTCACTCGGTGTTCACCGAAATCATACGGCTGTTAAACTGGCGTTCATCCCATTATAGTGAACCCGGCCGAATAGCCGGGTTCATTATATCATATTTACGCCGCCTTTAGTCAGGCAGGACTTTCAGCCAGCGACGGAGATACCGGAAACAGGCGTGCAAGCGGTCCGGTCACTCCCACCAATAGGCCGCGCGCTTCCGGTCGCCGGTCACCAGTTCGTTCATCGTCAAAGGATCGTACAGGCGCCCGTTGAGCATCACGCGGCTGATCTTATCGCTGTTACGGATGTCTGCGATCGGATCGGCATCCAGCACCAACAGATCGGCAAGCTTGCCTGCTTCGAGCGAACCGATCTCAGCGCCCATGCCGAGCGACCGGGCAGACATGATCGTACCGGCCGCCAGCGCTTCCACCGGGCTCATGCCGCCGCGCACGAAGGACCAGAGTTCCCAGTGGCTGGCGATACCGGCCTGCTGGCCATGGGCGCCAATCGCAACCTTTACACCGGCATCGGCCAGCTTCTTGGCTTCCCGGGCATTGTCATCATCAACAAAATTATTGTCCGGCGCCTTGGTGCGGCGAACGGTCTCGGCAGCCAGGATTTTGGGCGGCGTGTGGACCAGCAGGGGATTTTCCCAGACATTGGTGGCCTGGCGCCAATAGGGATCGCCCGCCAGCCCGCCATAGCTGACCACCAGAGTCGGTGTATAATTGGTGTCGGACTGCGCAAACATCTGCACGACATCGTCATAGAAGATATCGAGCGGAATATTATGCTCCAGCGTCGAGTTGCCATCGGCGACCAGCGCCATGTCCATACCGAACAGGGAACCGCCTTCGGCGACCACCAGCATATTTTCCTGACGCGCGGCCTCGACCACCTGCTGCCTTTGTTCACGGCGGGGCTGATTGTAATTCTTGACGCTGTGGCCGCCCTGCGCCTTCAGTCGGCGGACATGGGCGAGCGCGTCGTCAAGATTGTTGATCTCGGCATAGACGTCGGCGGCCTTCGCGCCGTAGACGATCTCGCCCGTAGAGAAGATGCGGGGACCCAGGATCATCCCGGCGCGCTGCATTTCGCTGGCGACAAATATTTCGCTGGCGCGGCTCGACGGATCGTGGATCGTGGTCGTGCCGAGCGCGAGATTTTGCAGCAGCGACCAGTTCTGCTGCGGCACCAGTTCGTCGCTGCCCTGCGGGCCGTGCGCGTGCGCGTCGACCAGACCGGGTATGATGGTCTTGCCGGTAACGTCAACGGTTGCGGCGCCAGCGGGGATGCTGACCTCACCGCGCGGACCGACCGCAGCGATGCGATTGCCCTGAATGACAATCACGCCATCACCGATGATCCCGCCGTCGTCATCGGACATGGTGACAATCCGCCCGCCGGTAAGCACAACCGTTCCGGAAGGCTTGTCCGCTGCAATCGTTCGTTCGAGCGAAACGCCGCTGGTCGGCGGCTGATATTTGGGTGCATCCTTCGCAGCTGGCGCGTGGGAAAACAGCGCGCTTGTCTGGACCGAATAGACCGTGGGCCCGATGCTCCAGTGGAGCGTCTGCCCGCCATCGGACCAGTTGATATAGTCGGCACCATTGGCGCTGACCCGCGTGACCGGCAGCGATGTACTGCTCGGGCTGACCTCGACCGCCTGGGTGCCGGGCATCAGCGGCATGACATAGGCTTCATAGCTTTGCCGGAAAGCAACATTCAGGCCGTCGGGCGAGACGATATAGTCGTTGGTCAGAGCGCCTTTGGCGTGGGTGCGTTTTGCCTCGCCGTTGAGATCGGTGCTGATCAGGACGCGCTGGTCATCTTCGTTCTGAAGCATGAAAATCCGGTCGCTGCTCGCGCCATATTGCGGCCCGGCTGCACCCTTGACAACGCGCACGGGGGAACCACCGCCAGCCGGCACGCGATAGACACCATCCTCGACCGACCATTCGGGCGAGGTCATATAGCCGCCTTCCTTCATCTCGAAGACGATGGTCTTTCCGTCGGGAGAAAAATGCGGCCGGGCGTAATGGCCGGGCCGGTTGGTGACGGTGCGCGGCGAACCACCGCCTGCCGAAACCGTCTTGATCTGGCCCAGTCCGGCGTCGGTCCAGCCGACAAAGACGATCGAACGGCCATCGCGCGACCAGGAAGGAAAAAGCTCGCGTTCCGAACCGCTGGTCAGCCGCCTGGCCGTCCCGCCGCTCATCGGTTTGGAGTAGAGCTTGCCGAGGCTTTCGAAAACAACGGTCCGGCCATCGGGCGATACGGCGGCAAAGCGCGGCATTTTGGTCGTGAAACTGTCAGGCGCGACCGGAATCGTCGGATGCGGGGCATCAGCGACGCCCCGGCTGTCGCTGACCTGAAACGGGATCACCGAGGAGGCACTGCCGTCAGCGGCCACCCGCCGGATCTTGCCGCCGGCCCAGAAGACGATCTCGCGGCTGTCAGGAGTCCAGTCCATATTCGGATAGACGCCGGTGACAGCCCAGGTTTCCTGCACATCCTGATCGAGATCGTCATAGACCTTGCGCTCGATCCCGGATTCCAGATCCTTCACATAAAGCTTTGAACGCGTCATCTCGCGGCGGACGAAGGCGATCTTCTTGCCGTCGGGGGAAGGATTTGGGCGCACCGATCCGCCAAGACCCGAAACTGCCGTGCTAACCTCTCCGGTTTCCAGATCATATTTTTCGATATTGAACAGGTCGCTGTTGCTGTCCTGGGCGTAGATGAAGGTACCGCCGGGGGTGATGTTGCGGGTATAATAGACAGATTTGCCATCGGGCGCGTAAATCGGTTCGCCCAGTTCCTTCTGATGCTTTTCGCTCGGCTTCTCGACCAGCTGCACCCCGCCGCCGCCGGACACATGATAGATCCAGATTTCGCCGGTGCCGAGCGAGCGCTGGGTCGTAAAATGCTTTTTCGCCACCACATAGCGCCCGTCGGGGCTCCAGCTGGGCTGGTTGAGCAGGCGGAATTCTTCCTTGGTCACCTGCCGCTTGTCGCTGCCGTCGCGGTTCATGATCCAGATATTATCGCCGCCGCCACGGTCGGAGGTAAAGGCAATGCGCTCGCCGTCGGGCGAGAAGCGCGGCTGCACTTCCCAGGCGAGACCTTCAGCGATCCGGGTCGGCGTTCCGCCCGCCATCGACATGGTGTAAATATCGCCGAGCAAGGCAAAGGCAATGCTCTGGCCGTCGGGACTGACATCGACATCGATCCAGCTGCCCTCATCGACGTTGATCGGCACCTGTTTGATCATCGCGCCGGCGGGTGCGTTGACATCCCATTTGGCCTCATCGGGCTTGTCCTGCGCCAGTGCAGTTCCTGAAAGGAATAATGTCGCAAGAACCGAAACCAGACTATATTTCATGTTAATCCCCGGAGAAGAATGTCATCGATCTGTTCACCCTATTCCAGTTTGCGGCCGGAAGGAACAAGGAACAGCTGCTGACGGCTAGGTCCTGAAACCAAAATGCCGATGATAGTTTTCCACCACCTGCGCCAGGGTCGACAAGGCCAGTGTCGCCGGATCCCGCGTCGAGGGGATCAAGCCGATCGGCGCAACCATCCGATCGCTTTCTTCCGCCGACACCCCTAGCTCAGCCAGATATTGCAGGCGCAGTGCATGGGTTTTGCGACTTCCCATCGCGCCGACGTAGAAGGCGGGCGAGGACAAGGCCTGTTTCATCAGTGCCGCTTCCCAATCGTGATCGTGAAAGTAGAAAATGCAGGCGGTCCAGGGATCGGGATCGAGCAGCGCTGTCGCCTGTGGCGTTTTCAGCAGTTCCGCGGAAATCCCCAATGCGGCAGTCCGGTCAACAATATCGGCATCCGGCGACAGGACCGAACAATCGATACCATAGCTGACCGACTGCCTGACCAGGCTTTCAACCGATGGACCGTGGCCCAATATATTGAGTCTCGCTGCCGGAATATGATGCACGAGAATGCGCGAACCTTGCCGCTCCACCGACATGCGGTGATCTGCCCCCGCTTCGCAGCGGATGCGAGCATCCTGGTGATCGAGGATGAGCGTCAGCGGCTCCCGCCGTTCAATACGGCCAAAAATATCGGAGACAATGCCCCGGTCTGCCACCGGCATGAAAAGCAGGTCGATGCCGCCACCGCAAGGCAGCCGGATATCAAGATAGGGGGAATCGGCACCGAATCTGATCTCGCACGGTTTGCCGGCATTGATCACGTCCAGCGCTTCGGCCACCACCGCGGCCTCTACACATCCGCCGGAGAAGGAACCGGTCGACGAGCCATCCTCTGCCACCGCCATATGTGCGCCCGGGTTGCGCGTCGATGCACCGGTGACAGCAGTCAGCGTGATCAGGACGATTTTCTGCTTCGCTGCCGCTTTTGCCTGCAGGAATTCGAAGATGGGGAAAATATTGTTCAAACGTGACTGTCCCGACGCTTACCGAAGAAGATTGACGCGAAGATCCATGCCGCAAAGCGGCTTGTGGGGCAATCTCCATGCAGCCGATCGGCAAAATCCGTCTTCACGCTCCGGCTTTTGACAGGGGCCAGAACCCTGAAATCATGGCATGTTTTGTCCTGATTGCCCCGTCATCCGTAGCGGCAATCGGTGGCTGCGCAATGTTTCTTTGCCCTTGTCCATAAATCTTATCTTCAAAATGCGTAAAAATCCATCTAGGAGCATCTTAATTACAAAAATCCAATCGAAATATGAGGACGGAATATGAGTTTCCCGCCACGGCAAGGCCTGTACGATTCAAAGAACGAACATGACGCATGTGGCGTCGGTTTTGTCGCGAATATCAATGGCGAGAAATCGCATCTCACGGTCAAACGTGGCCTGGAAATTCTGGTCAATATTGATCACCGCGGCGCTGTGGGCGCCGACCCGCTGCTGGGCGACGGTGCCGGCATATTATTGCAGATTCCCGATGCTCTTCTGCGGGATTGGGCGGATTCACAGCAGCTGACTCTGCCCGCCATCGGCGACTATGCCGTGGCCATGTGCTTCCTGCCGTCGGACCCGGCAGAAGCGGATTATGCGACTGCACATTTCGAGCGTTTCATCGCCAAGGAAGGGCAGGATTTCATTGGCTGGCGCGACGTGCCGATCGACACCACAGGCATAGGCAAAGCCGTGCTCGAACAGATGCCCCTGATTCGCCAGGCGATCGTCGGCAAAGGCGAAACGCTGGCCGATCAGGATGCCTTCGAACGCAAAATCCTCGCAATTCGCAAACAGGTGCACAATCCGCTCGATGGTATCGCGGAAAAAAATAACATGCCCGGCCTGTCCGAATTTTACATGCCGTCCTTTTCGACGAGAACCATCGTCTACAAGGGCCTGCTGCTCGCCGATCAGGTCGGATCTTTCTACAAGGATCTCGATAATCCGCTCACCACCTCCGCCGTGGCGATGGTTCATCAGCGTTTCTCCACCAATACATTCCCGTCATGGAAACTGGCACACCCCTATCGCTTCATCGCGCATAATGGCGAGATCAACACCGTGCGCGGCAATGTAAACTGGATGAATGCCCGCCGCCGGACCATGGAATCCGACCTGTTGGGGGCTGATCTCGACAAGATGTGGCCGCTGATCCCGCACGGTCAATCCGATACGGCCTGCCTCGACAATGCATTGGAGCTGCTGGTCGCGGGCGGCTATTCGCTGCCCCATGCAGTGATGATGCTGATCCCCGAAGCCTGGGCTGGTGACCCGACGATGGATGCCGACCGCCGGGCATTTTACGAATATCACGCCGCCTTGATGGAGCCATGGGATGGCCCTGCAGCCGTTGCCTTTACCGACGGGCGCCAGGTTGGTGCCACGCTGGACCGCAACGGCCTGCGCCCTGCCCGCTTCTGTGTCACCGATGACGGCCATGTGATCATGGCGTCGGAATCCGGCGTCCTTCCCGTCAAGGAAGACAATATCGTCCGCAAGTGGCGCTTGCAGCCGGGCAAGATGCTGCTCATTGATATGGAGCAGGGCCGGATCATTGAGGATGAAGAGATCAAGGCTGATCTCGCCAAGGCCAAACCTTATGCAAAATGGCTGGAATCCACGCAATATAATCTGAAAGACCTCGATCTCGACGATCTTGACGATGTCGATGCGCCGAAAGCGAACGGGCTGGACAGCCCCGCCGCTCTGCTTGATCGCCAGCAGGCATTCGGCTTCACCCAGGAAGATATTACCAAATTCCTCGAGCCGATGGCGAGCGACGGTATCGACCCGATCGGCTCGATGGGCACTGACACGCCGATCGCCGTCCTGTCCGGAAAACCGCGGCTACTATACGATTATTTCAAACAGAATTTCGCCCAGGTGACCAACCCGCCGATCGATCCGATCCGCGAGGAACTGGTGATGTCGCTGGTCTCGATGATCGGACCACGGCCCAATCTGCTGGGTCATGACGCCGGCACACACAAAAGGCTAGAGGTCGACCAGCCGGTGCTGACCAACGCGGATTTGCTGAAAATCCGTTCGGTGGAAGAGGCGCTGGACGGGGCGTTCCGGACCGAGACCATCGATATTACATGGGAAGCCGCAAGCGGTGCCGCCGGCCTGGAAATGGCGCTGAAGGAAATGTGCTGGGCGGCAACCGAAGCCGTGCTCGCCGACCGCAATATCCTGATCCTCTCCGACCGGGCCAAGGGTCCAGACCGGATCGCGATGCCGGCCCTGCTGGCAACTGCAGCCGTCCACCATCATCTGGTCCGTCAGGGCCTGCGGATGCAGACCGGCCTGGTGGTCGAAACGGGTGAAGCCCGTGAAGTGCACCATTTCTGCGTGCTCGCGGGCTATGGCGCGGAAGCGGTCAATCCCTATCTGGCCTTCGAAACGCTCGAGGAAATCCGCATACGCCGCGAATTGCCGCTGACCCAGCAGCAGGTCGAGCAAAATTATATCAAGGCTATCGGCAAGGGTATTTTGAAGGTCATGTCGAAAATGGGCATTTCGACCTATCAAAGCTATTGCGGCGCGCAGATTTTTGACGCGGTCGGCCTGTCCACTGAATTTATCGAGAAATATTTCACCGGCACGGCGACGATGATCGAAGGCGTCGGTCTGGCGGAAATCGCCGAAGAAACCGTGTCCCGCCACAGCGAAGCCTATGGCGACAATCCGATCTACCGTAATATGCTCGATGTCGGCGGTATCTACGGCTACCGGATCCGCGGCGAGGATCACGCCTGGACGCCTGCCAATGTCGCCAATCTGCAGCATGCCGTGCGCGGCAATGACCCGAAGAATTACGCGGAATTCGCGCGATCGGTCAACGAACAGAGCGAGCATCTGCTGACTATCCGCGGGTTGATGGAGCTTGAGAAAGCCGAAGAGCCGCTGGATATCTCCGAGGTCGAACCAGCATCTGAAATTGTGAAACGTTTTGCCACCGGGGCGATGAGCTTCGGCTCGATCAGCCGCGAGGCGCATACGACGCTTGCCATCGCGATGAACCGGATTGGCGGCAAGTCCAATACCGGCGAAGGTGGCGAAGAACCGGACCGTTTCCTGCCCATGGCCAACGGCGACAGCATGCGCTCGGCGATCAAGCAAGTGGCCAGCGGCCGTTTTGGTGTGACCGCCGAATATCTGGTCAATGCCGACGATATCCAGATCAAGATGGCGCAGGGTGCCAAGCCCGGCGAAGGCGGCCAGCTGCCGGGCAGCAAGGTCGACAAGAATATCGGCAAGGTCCGCCACTCGACGCCGGGCGTCGGACTGATCTCGCCGCCACCGCATCATGACATCTATTCGATCGAGGATCTGGCGCAGCTGATCCACGATCTGAAAAATGTGAACACCGGTGCCCGTGTGTCGGTGAAACTGGTGTCCGAAGTGGGTGTCGGTACGGTTGCGGCTGGCGTGTCCAAGGCGCGTGCCGATCATCTGACCATTTCCGGCTATGACGGTGGTACCGGCGCTTCGCCATTGACGTCGCTGACCCATGCCGGTTCGCCCTGGGAAATCGGTCTGGCGGAAACGCAGCAGACTTTGCTGCTCAACGGACTGCGCTCCAGAATCTCGGTGCAGGTCGATGGCGGCCTGCGGACCGGTCGCGATGTCGCGATCGGCGCTCTGCTGGGCGCAGACGAATTCGGCTTTGCCACCGCGCCGCTGATTGCAGCGGGCTGTATCATGATGCGCAAATGCCATCTCAACACCTGTCCTGTGGGCGTGGCGACACAAAATCCGGAATTGCGCAAGAAATTCACCGGTCAGCCGGAATATGTGATCAACTATTTCTTCTTCGTGGCCGAAGAACTGCGCCAGATCATGGCCGAGATGGGCTTCCGCACGATCGAGGAAATGGTCGGCCGCGTCGACCGGATCAACATGAACAAGGCTCTGCGTCACTGGAAAGCCGAAGGCGTCGACCTGTCGCGCCTGCTGCACGAAGTCGTGCTGCCGGAAGGTGAGACATTGCACCAAACGATGATTCAGGACCATGGCCTTGATGCAGCGCTGGACAAGGATCTTATCGCTGCTGCTGCACCGGCTCTCGACAATGGCCAGACCGTCAAGATCGAGCGCAAGGTCAAAAATGTCAACCGCACCGTCGGCGCGATGTTGTCGGGCGAGGTCGCGAAAAAATATGGCCATGCCGGCCTGCCGAACAACACGATCCAGCTGCAATTTGAAGGTGTTGCTGGCCAGAGTTTCGGCGCTTTTCTCGCCCATGGCGTGACCGCTGAACTGGTCGGCGACGCCAATGACTATGTCGGCAAGGGACTGTCCGGGGGCCGGGTGGTGGTCAAACAGCCCACCCATGTCGATCGTAATCCGACCCAGAATATTATCGTCGGCAACACCGTGCTCTACGGTGCGGTCGCGGGCGAAGCCTATTTCAACGGCGTTGCCGGCGAACGTTTTGCGGTCCGTAATTCCGGCGCGGTCGCGGTTGTCGAAGGCACTGGCGATCATGGCTGCGAATATATGACCGGCGGCGTCGTCGCCGTGCTCGGCAAGACCGGGCGCAATTTCGCGGCTGGCATGTCCGGCGGGGTCGCTTATGTCTATGACGAGGACGGCCTGTTCCGCCAGCGCTGCAACATGGCGATGGTCGATATCGAAACCATCGATGCAGGCGCAGAAGACGGAGAGGGCACGGCCCTGCCGCAGCAGCTTCCGGTCGATGTGAACGACTATGGCATGGGCGACATGCTCTACCATGATGCGGCTCGGCTACGGATATTGCTGGAGCGTCACAAATTATATACCGGCAGCAAAAGGGCGAGCGAAATTCTCGACAATTGGGATGAATCCCTCGGCCGTTTCGTGAAGGTCATGCCGCGCGATTATGCGTCGGCCCTCAAACAACTCGAAGCCGAACGTCTCGAGACGATCGTCGCTGCAGAATGAACGAAAATATTGGAGTAGACCGTGGGTAAAGTAACAGGCTTTCTCGAGATTGACCGCAAGGACGCGACTTATGCCGATCCTAAGGAGCGGCTGACGCATTATAAGGAATTCACGATTCCGCTGCCGGAACCGGAGATCAAGAACCAGGCGGCCCGCTGCATGGATTGCGGTATCCCCTATTGCCACAACGGCTGCCCGGTGAACAATATCATCCCCGACTGGAACAATCTGGTCTATGAGGGGGACTGGAAGACCGCGCTCGAAACGCTGCAGTCGACCAATAATTTCCCCGAGTTTACCGGACGGATATGCCCGGCGCCTTGCGAAGCGGCCTGTACGCTGAACATCGACGATGTCCCGGTGAATATCAAATCCATCGAATGCGCGATTGTCGATCGCGGCTGGGAAGAAGGGTGGATCACCCCCCAGATAGCGGAAAAGAAAACCGGCAAGTCGGTCGCCGTTGTCGGCTCCGGCCCTGCCGGCATGGCCTGTGCCCAGCAGCTGGCGCGCGCCGGCCATAATGTGACGTTGTTCGAGAAGAACGACCGGATGGGCGGCCTGCTGCGTTACGGTATCCCGGATTTCAAGATGGAAAAGCATCTGATCAACCGCCGGCTGGTGCAGATGGAAGCCGAAGGCGTCGAATTCCGGACCAGCACCGAGGTTGGCGTGAGCGTTTCGGTCGAATCGCTGCAGGAAAATTATGATGCGGTTGTCATGTCCGGCGGCGCGGAGAAACCGCGTATGCTGGATATTCCGGGCTATGAAATGTCCGGTGTCCGTCTCGCGATGGAATTTCTGACCCAGCAGAACAAGCGCAACGCCGGTGACGAGGAAATGCGCGCCGCACCGCGCGGCACGATCACCGCGACCGGAAAGCATGTCATCGTCATTGGCGGCGGCGATACCGGTTCCGACTGCGTTGGCACCTCCAATCGCCAGGGCGCTGCTTCGGTCACCCAGATCGAAATCATGCCCAAGCCGCCAGAGAAGGAAGACAAGACCTTCTCATGGCCCGACTGGCCGCTCAAGCTGCGCACATCGTCGAGCCATCTCGAAGGCTGCGAACGCGACTGGGCTATTCTCGCGAAACGGGTGGTCGGTACGAACGGCAATGTCGAAGGGCTCGAGTGCATTCGCCTGGAATGGGTCGACGGCCAGATGCAGGAAATCGCCGGCAGCGAATTCACCCTGAAAGCCGACCTGATTCTGCTCGCCATGGGCTTTGTCGGGCCGCGCCAGATGGGCTTGGTCGACCAGTCGGAGGTCGAACTCGACCCCCGCGGCAATGTCGCGGCCAATGTTCAGGACTATGCTACCAGCAAGCCGGGCGTCTTTGCCTGCGGCGACATGCGACGGGGTCAAAGCCTGGTCGTATGGGCGATCCGCGAAGGGCGGCAATGCGCTCGCGCCGTCGATTTGCAGCTCATGGGGAAAAGTTTGCTGCCTCGCTGATAGCGAAGCTGCGTCAACAGCGGATGCGTGGCGACTGGTAGGTCAAAGCTCATCTGCTCCCACCCCACAACCTCAAGCCTGAACTATTGTCCGGTCAATCGCGCTGCGGGACAATGAGCCGACGCCTTTGGCTGCACCAAATTGGTCAGCACTCAGGAATCAGGCAAATTTGCAGATTCAGCCAGACGCTGGCGAGAAGTCAAACACGGAGCAAAGTGCTCAACTTCTCGCCCGGCGCTGCGGCAACAATTCGACTTGCGCGCCAATATAGCGCGCAAGCTGACTTATGGGCTGACCGGTGGATCTTCTTCTTCCACTTCAACTGGATCGTCCGAACCGGTCGAGGTAGCGGCCACCAAACCGCCGGCAGCGAGCGCGCCCAATATTCCGGCAACAGCGCCAGAGCCAATCCCAGCTCCTGTTCCAGCTGCCGCTCCAGCGGCGCCCGCACCGGAACCAGAACCGGCTGTCGAAGTGCTGGTCGCGGTGTTGCCGCTATTGGCATTCTGGCTCGGCGACTGCTGGCTGGATGATTGCTGGCTCGCTGGCGCACTGGCGCTAGGCGTGGTTCTCAACATATTGTCGAAACCGCCATATGCCCCGTTTGACAACTGGAAGGGTGCGGAAGGCGCTGCCCCCAGGAACGGAACAAAAACAGCCATGCCAGGTTGCGTAATTGTCACCGTTTTTCCGGCGGCTGTTACGTCAATGATGCCGCTTTTTTCGCCGAGCTGAGCTTTGGGTCCCGGACCACGGAGCACAATGAGCGACGCGGTCTGCGGATCAACCTTGCCACCCATTACAAGACCAGGCTGCAACTTGCCGATGGTGACGGCATCTTCCCCTACAGCCAATTCCACCATCGTTCCGCGGATCCCGATCGACGCTGCGGGGGTGTTGATGCTGTTGCGCCCGCCGCGTGCCGACTTGCCGGACAAGAAGCGCAATGTGCCTTTCACCAGCGTCGTACCAACGGAGCTCGATTTGGTCTTGGGGTCGTAGACAAAGCGATTGACGGTTAAGCGCGCATTGGGACCGACGGTGAGCGAAGATCGGTCCAACAAAGTGATCTGGAGCGTGCTGGCGGCTGCCGTGGTCACGACATTCCGCATCTTGACAGGCTGCCTGATACGCGCCTTTTGCGCCGCACCGGTTGCCGTCTGCTGAAGTTCCACATTGTTGCGAACGGCAGAGTTCATTCCCACGGTCTGGGCCGTCAATGGTGAAGTAATCATCGTGCCACTCACAAGAATGGCGATATTCCTATTGCGAAAATTTCTCATTGGGACTCTTCCTTCACCGGTTTTTCAAGGCAGGCATATCGGATGCCGTGATCTGGCATTCGGCCTGAACGCGATCGGCGGTCGGTTGATCGAGTCCGTTCTCCGCAATTTTGGCCACTTCAAAACGGCCAGCCTGTAGATCATCCAGACGGCAAAGGATGATTGCATATTCAACCCGAACCACCAGAGATTCCGGATCGGTTATGAGATAGCGTTCGAGTGTCGTTGCCGCACCGGAGAGATCTTTGCTTTCAATCTGTTTTGCCGCCAGTTGCAGTGCCGTCCCTTCGGTGGACGATTCCACGATTTCGGCATCGAGCAGCAATAGTTCGGCCTGAACCTCCGGAGCATCCTGTGGATCAGCGGCCCCCTCGACTGTCTGCGCAGCGAGCTGGCCAGAGATCAGCAGCAAGCCCGGAAGCAATGCTGCACGGCAAAAGCGCCAAGCCCCAACGCTTTTGTGCAAAGTGTTTTTTCGAATATTCATAATGGTTTGCCCTTTTTTCAGTCTGCCTAGTTATCCGGCGTCGCCTGGCTACTTATTTGTAGCTTCAAAGACGCCATCCCAATCTGCGCCCGGATCTTCTGATTGAAACGCTGCAATGCGTTCCGCATAAATTTGATATGTTTTGGTCAATCGATATTTTTCGGTCATCGCGCTATTTTCGCTGTGCAAACTCAGCGCAGCGCTCCACTGTCTGGCCCGATAGGCTTCCAGCATCGCGGTATGGGTTTTTGCAAATTTCTGAAAATCGGAATCTTCCGCCAACTCTTCATCGCCCAAGAGCACGTAAAGCGTTTCGGCCATTTGCCTTCCGACGACACGCACCCGATCCAGTTCCAGCGTCGCGAAGCCGGGTAGCTCACTGTTCAGACTACTGCCTATGGCAATCTCGACTCCGAAAAATTTTGTCATGCCCTCGATGCGGGATGCCAGATTCACCGTGTCACCGATGAGAGAATAAGACAGCCTTTGTTCGGACCCCATATTACCGACGCAACAGGGGCCGGAATTTATGCCGATACCGATGCTGACCTGCCCGGGCCATGGTTCGTCAGTCTGTTGCGGCATTTCGACATTGAGTTCTGCCAAACGCTTCGACATGGCCAGCGCGCTCCGCGCCGCATTTGCGTATTGGTCGGGGTCGTCGAGCGGCGCGTTCCAGAATGCCAGGATGGCGTCGCCGATATATTTGTCGATCGTTGCTTTGCGATCGATCAATATATTGGTCATCGGCGTCAGGAACGCGATAAGGAAACGGATTATCTCGTTCGGCAGAAGCTTTTCCGACAATGAGGTAAAGCTTCTGATATCGCAAAATAACACCGTCATTTCCCGCTCTTCGCCTCCCAGTTCCAACTGCCCCGGATCATCGGCGATCCGGCTCACCAGTTCGGGAGCAAGATAGCGGTCAAAGGCACCATGGATATGGGCGCGTTGCCGTTCTTCGCGGTAAAATACGGCGATGGTCACCAGCAGATAGGCGACGATCAGGGCAATGGCGGGCCAGGTCGGATTGAGCAGATACTGATATTCGCTGAAGGCAAACCAGCTGCCGCCGAACATGGCCGCCAATATCGTTCCGCCCAACATCGCTCCCCAGGCAGCGCCAAGAGAAGGCAGCGCAAGGATCAGACCGATCCCCAGAACCAGGATCAGCGCGCGCTCCAGCCCGACAGCCCAGTCGGGCCGATAGAGGAATTTCTTCAAGATCATCTGTTCCGTCGCCTGGGCATGGATCATCACCCCCAATTCCCGGTCATTCAATGGCGTCGAGCGCAAATCGCGCAAGCCGATGGCGCTGGTGCCGACAAACACGATCTGCCCTTCAAACAGCTCCTGCAACTCCTCGTCGCTCGACTCTCCGGGCAGCAGCTTCCACGCCGGAATGATGCGCTCGGGTGCGGGCTCGGTATAGTGCATCCAGATCTCGCCGGCTTCATTGGTCGGGACTTCGATATCAGCGATGCGGATACTGACGACATCGCCCGGTTCACCGCCCTCCCGGCTGCCATCCGTGGTGTTGACGATGACAGAGTCCGCCCCCAGCGCAACCCGCATCGCATCTAGCGACAGCGAGGGCAAAACGCGGTCATTCTGGATCGCGATCAACGGCGCCCGGCGGATGACCGAATCCGGGTCCGGCGCAATTGACAGCGAACCGTTGCCGATCGCCGGCGCCATCAGCTTCTCCAGCGGCATGACTGCATTGGAATAGTGCGGCGCGGATTTCGGCAATGTACCGGCCACGATCAGACCGGCTTTCGGCTCGGCCTGATGCTGGGTCGGACCATTGGTGAGGAAAAAACCCGTCACCGTATTGGTCACGCCGAATATGCTGGCCAGCTGGTCATCATTGTCGGGCAGCGCATTCAATATCTCCGCGGCATCCGGATCGCTCTCGGCGAAGCGTTTGGCCAGCTCATGTGGAGATGTGCGGTCGGTCTCCGAAAACACCACGTCGAACGCGATCGCCGCTGCGCCGGCGCGGCCCAGTGCCAGCGTCAGCCGCGCGACATCGGTCCGCGGCCAGGGCCATTGCCCCTGACGCGCGATCGTTTCGTCATCAATATCCAATATCCGGACGGCTGCATCCTCATAGGGACGAGGCGACAGACGCTGATAATTGTCAAAGACCATCAGTGAGAGACGGTCGATTGTGGGAGTGATCAGGGGAACATTGGCCGTCTGCAGATAAGCGATGCCGAAGATCACGATCAGGCCGGTGATGACGGCCCAACTGCTCCGTCGCCACCACCTCTTCAATTTCGCTATCATGCTCAATCCCCCCGGAACGATGGCACTGCTTGTGGGATCGAAAGCTGAATGGCAACTATTTTCGCCAGATTTTCGATATAGGACAAGGCTTTAACTTTCGACTGGCGCAAATATAATGTCCGGGACACTCATTTCGCATAAACGCAAACAGAGTGATTTTCGCTTTCCCAGCAAGCGCCATCGACCGGAGACTTTTCGGCCACGCCCAGATAGGTCAGATCGCCATTGGCATCGCGAGCGGAAAGGCCGGCTGCGGTCTTGCTATCAAGTTCGGCCACGAAGGCGGTAATACCGTCGACAAAGGACTGGCCATTGGAACGTTTGACCGTGAAGCTTCCTCCCCCGTGGGGCATGAATTCGCAGTCGCCTTTAAATTGGGTATCGCCCGGTATGGATGTGATTTTGCAGTCGGCAGTTTTCACGGAAGGGGCTGCTTTTGACGGTGCGGTTGATTTGTCAGCTATTTCAACATCCTTCTTCTGGTCAGTTTCTGCTGCGTTCGTCTCTGCACTTTGGGCCAGTTCCGGCATCGTTGTGCTGACGTCGGTATTCAAGCTGGCCTGATTGGACATATTGTCGGGTGCCGCTTCGCCTCCAGCATCTTCAGCGCCACCGCAGCCAGTCAAAGCCAAAATCGCGAACAGACCGGTAATATTTTTCTTGCACATGTTCTCATATTCCTCCCGTTATCCCATTGCCCCAGTTGATCCTGCGGACGGTTTCACTCGACCGTTGTCCAGCCACCTGCCCCGTCTGGCCTGACGAGCGTCAGGGACCGTGGATCGATATCCTGATACACATCCTGCGAAAGCTGGAACCACCAGCTATAGCCTTGAAATACTCGCCAAAAGGATGAATTTCCCTCGTCGAGCCCAAACCGCCCGCAGGTGCTCCGCGGGCTGTCGCTGGACGATTTTGCCGCCTCTTCCGCGCCGACATCGACGACCAAGGCATCGGCTGTCCATCCGTCCAATCCCGCCGGACGCACAACGCATCGCTCGGCGGCCACCGGATCATCCATCGCGTCCCGGGCGTAGAAGAGAATATTCTGATGCGGTCGATCGGGTTCAGCGCCGCCGATGCGGATCAAAACTGTGTCTTCCTGCGCTTCGTTGGCAACCGCAGACCACGCAAGATTAAGGTCAGAAAAATGCGCGCCGCCAGCATATCCCAATCTAGCCTTTTTGCCATCGCAAGTGGCGGCAAGATAGAGCAATATATTATCTACTATCGCGGTCTCGTTGACCGACCAGTAGCAATGATCGGGGATCTGCGGGGCATCGCCGCCAGCAATATCGAGATAAATTCTCGCACGGTCTTCGCAAATACCGGTCACGGGAAGCGTCGGCCCGTCACCGGGGCAAAGCGACTGGCCGCCGGGCTCCTCCCCTGTCGCATCCGCGCTCGATAGCTGGATATCATGGGCGGGATTGCCAGTTGTTTCTTCAAAAGCGCGGGGGTTATTGGAACATCCCGCGAGCATCGCCAAAATTATCGCACAGATCAGATATTTTCGCATAGGACGTGCTCCATCGATAGCATCCCATAGCTTGACCGGCGAATTCCGTCATACCCAATATTGGGGATAAACCGGAATTAGTTGCTGTTCTTGTGGCTTCTTTTGATAGCCCTGAAGACAGAATCCCAGTGGCTATATATGAGCAGCTGTCCCGCTCCCTCCACAATTTCCAATGTTGTGCCGGGAACATTTGCCACAAAACATTCGGATTGGGATATGTGGACGATTTGGTCGAGATCACCGTGAAGAATGTGGAATGGTGTCTCCAGAAGTTTTGCTTCCTCGCTAAAATCCATGATGGCCAACAAGCAATCCTGACAAAAAGCCTCGACTCCCTGCTTCAGTCCCTCCTCACATCCCCGCGCCATCAATTCGAGAATTTCTGCATTTTTCAAAGCTTGCATATCCGCCGCACTATTTTGGCACAGCGACTGAATAAGCGTCTTTGCGTGCCCCTTGTCGATAAAAGCAACCGTAGCGCGCATGATAAGTGGCAGAAGTTGGGGCATATGCCTGGCGAGGCCCAGAATGAACCGCTGACGCTTGGGCATTTGCGCTGCCCACTCTTCACGCCATATCGGAGCGCGAGAAATGGCAAACAGACTTGAGACCGAGCGTGGATATAGGCGAGCGAAGCGCAGTGCAAATATGGCGCCAACCGTCTGCCCCGCAATCACAGCCTTCGAAATATCCAGCTGATCTAGCAATTCCTGAATATCAGCTGCGACATGATCCAGCAGCTGCTCGGCATCAATGTTTTTCAGATTATCGGAATTTCCGCAGCCGGG
This sequence comes from Sphingorhabdus sp. YGSMI21, assembly GCF_002776575.1. GTDB lineage: Bacteria > Pseudomonadota > Alphaproteobacteria > Sphingomonadales > Sphingomonadaceae > Parasphingorhabdus. Next base: position 298,597 of record NZ_CP022548.1, read on the forward strand.
CCGATATGGCGCTATGATACGCAAGTTCATACGGCTTGCCGCCGCTATCGCATTTTGCGGCAATTCCACGCCATAGGGCATGTTATGGAGCATGATCACGGGAATGCCATCCGGACTGCCTTGCTCAAGATAGCTCATTTTCCGACCATCGCTCAAAATCATTTCGGCCGATGATCTAGGCGGCCTTGCCTCCTCGGCTACAGTCCCGCTGGTTCGGGCCAATTGCGATGATGTCAGCATGCCGGCTGAAAAGCCGCATAACAGCCTTACGATTGCGGGAACATCACGGGCATTTGTTTTCTTTTTGATCGATTTGATCTGGGATCTTAATGTTGCGATTGTTGAGTCACGTTCAGCAGCGATTTCCGGGAGCTGCATGCCGTTTGCAAGATGGACGGCGACACTTGCTTCCGCAGGCGTCAAACCATAGGCTTGGCGAAACAGGCTGGTCGTCGACGGGTCAAAACCCAAATTGACGATAGTGAGCAGGAATGACTTCTCGGCACGGCCGCTACCACCTGGCCGTTCGACATCGGCGACAGCCGGTATCTCCCTGACCATCAGACAGCTGTTCATCTTTTTCCCGGCGAACAGATGATCCGGTTCAACGAATATCTCCTGAACGGCGTCACTTCCGAAAAACTGCCGGATATCTTGCAGGACATGCTCGCTGACACCGCAATCGGCCAGAGTGAGACAGTCGTCACCGATCATCTGTCTTGCCAGATCATTCATCGCGACAATCTTCTCGGCCTGATCAAAAATCAGTGCGGGATTTGGCGTCGCGTCCAGCAATATCCGTTCGGCGGACTTCTCGGTCTTCTTGCGGCCAAGCAGCAGCTGGATATCATGGGCTCTTTGGAAATGCGCCATCAGCTCGGGATCAGCTCCCTGTTTGAGCGCATCGATATATTTGGCTGATTGATCGCTGAAAATCAGCTCATCCATCATATCCAGGGTTTCATAATATTGATCAGGGGACAAGGTCGCGGAATAGGCGGCCGATATCAGTTTCTCTCTATCCCGACCGGACATTGATGATTCCCCCTCCGTGCTTGCGGGTCAATCAGGGCATGCGACCTGCGCAGCACGGTCAACCAGGAGGATAGCGCAGATTCGGTCGCCAACCAAATATCTTTCAGCAGGTTATGACGGGCTTTCTCCAGACGCAGGAAAGCCTCGCTGTTTCGAGCGAGGCATGTTTTCGATGATTGTGTGTTTTGGTTGGTTGCGGGAGTAGGATTTGAACCTACGACCTTCAGGTTATGAGCCTGACGAGCTACCGGACTGCTCCATCCCGCGCCAACGTGTCTGGAGGCCTTGTGGGGCGGACCAGAAAGTAAAAAAGCGGCCGGCCCTATGAGGGACAGGCCGCTTTTGAAAAGGTGAATGGGTTATTTCCTCGTGACTACTGTTCATGCGCCTGCTGCAATGCCTGGCGACGTCCTACTCTTCCATGCCTTGAGACAAAGTACCATCGGCGCAACCTGGTTTCACGGCCGAGTTCGAGATGGGATCGGGTGGGGCACAGGCGCTATGGCCACCAAGCAATGAAGCAGGCGCATAAGCTGTAATCACGGGTCTTTTAATCGATGTGGCAAGATGATGCACGGTTTTTGATGCCGTGCATATTGACCATGGGCCGAGCCTAATTGTCCGTTCATCAGGCAACATGCTGTTTCCAACATTGTTGTTGATGGCGGGATTCTACAAGCGCGAATTGAGTAATTAGGACTGGTTAGCTTCATGCGTTACCGCACTTCCACACCCAGCCTATCAACGTGGTGGTCTTCCACGACTCTATGATAACTTATCTCGAGGGAGGCTTCCCGCTTAGATGCTTTCAGCGGTTATCCCGTCCATACATAGCTACCCAGCAGCACGCCTGGCGGCATGACTGGTACACCAGAGGTATGTTCAACCCGGTCCTCTCGTACTAGGGTCAACTCCTCTCAATTATCGACGCCCACGGCAGATAGGGACCAAACTGTCTCGCGACGTTCTGAACCCAGCTCACGTACCACTTTAATTGGCGAACAGCCAAACCCTTGGGACCTGCTCCAGCCCCAGGATGTGATGAGCCGACATCGAGGTGCCAAACGATTCCGTCGATATGAGCTCTTGGGAATCATCAGCCTGTTATCCCCGGCGTACCTTTTATCCGTTGAGCGATGGCCCTTCCACGAGGGACCACCGGATCACTATGACCGACTTTCGTCTCTGCTCGACTTGTCAGTCTCGCAGTCAGGCTGGCTTATGCCATTGCACTCTAACAGACGGTTTCCAACCGTCCTGAGCCAACCATCGCGCGCCTCCGTTACTCTTTAGGAGGCGACCGCCCCAGTCAAACTACCCGCCACAGAGGGTCCCTGATCCGGATAACGGATCTAGGTTAGACACCAGAAAACAATAGGGTGGTATTTCACATTATGGCTCCACTCGGACTGGCGCCCAAGTTTCAAAGCCTCCCACCTATTCTACACAATTCTTTCCTAATGCCACTCTGAAGCTGCAGTAAAGGTGCACGGGGTCTTTCCGTCTAACCGCGGGTACTCCGCATCTTCACGGAGAATTCAATTTCGCTGAGCATATCCTGGAGACAGTGGGGAAGTCGTTACGCCATTCGTGCAGGTCGGAACTTACCCGACAAGGAATTTCGCTACCTTAGGACCGTTATAGTTACGGCCGCCGTTTACTCGGGCTTCAATTCAGAGCTTGCACTCCTCCTCTTAACCTTCGAGCACCGGGCAGGCGTCAGACCCTATACGTCGTCTTGAAGCCGACTTAGCAGAGTCCTGTGTTTTTGCTAAACAGTCGCTACCCCCCAGCTTGTGCCCCCTGCCAAAAGTTGCCTTCTGACAGGGCCTCCTTCTCCCGAAGTTACGGAGGTAATTTGCCGAGTTCCTTCAGGATACTTCTCTCAAGCGCCTTGGTATACTCTACCTGCCCACCTGTGTCGGTTTAGGGTACGGTCTATATGGTGGAGCTATTTCCTGGAACCTCTTCGAAGCCTGATCAATCCAATAAGATCAGACAACACACGAGATCCGTCACATTCCACCAGGTCACGGAATATTAACCGTGTTCCCATCGACTACCCCCTTCGGGCTCGTCTTAGGGGCCGACTCACCCTGCTCAGATTAGCTTTAAGCAGGAACCCTTGGGCTTTCGGCGACAGTGCATCTCACACTGTTTGTCGCTACTCATGTCAGCATTCGCACTTCCGATACGTCCACCGTCGGTTACCCTTCGGCTTCATCCGCTTACGGAACGCTCCGCTACCGCTCAGAATAAATTCTGAACCCTAAGCTTCGGTGCATATCTTTAGCCCCGTTACATCTTCGCCGCAGGAACCCTTATTTAGACCAGTGAGCTGTTACGCTTTCTTTAAAGGATGGCTGCTTCTAAGCCAACCTCCTGGTTGTTTTGGGATTCCCACATGCTTTCCCACTTAGATATGACTTGGGGACCTTAGCTGTAGGTTAGGGCTGTTTCCCTTTTGACGACGGACCTTAGCACCCGCCGTCTGTCTCCCGGACTTGTCTCTATGGTATTCGGAGTTTGGTTAGGTTTGGTAGGTCTCGCGACCCCCTAGCCCATCCAGTGCTCTACCCCCATAGGAAAACATCCGAGGCACTACCTCAATAGTTTTCGCGGAGAACCAGCTATTTCCCGGCTTGATTGGCCTTTCACCCCTAAACACAACTCATCCAATAATTTTTCAACATTAAATGGTTCGGTCCTCCAGTGCGTGTTACCGCACCTTCAACCTGGTCATGCCTAGATCGCCGGGTTTCGGGTCTAATCCATCTAACTCAGTCGCCCTATTCAGACTCGCTTTCGCTGCGCCTACACCTAACGGCTTAAGCTTGCTAGATAGATTAAGTCACTGACCCATTATGCA